>JAPUEC010000078.1 GCA_027492775.1 Rhodocyclaceae bacterium | reverse complement strand
GACTTCCACGCCGCCGAACAGATAGGTCTCCACTTTCATTGCCGGTCTCCTAAAAATGTCATCGACAAGCATGCTACACCAAGGCCGCATGCTGTTTTGTCCCCCGGTTGTATTTTTTCACGGGTTTGCGCATAGTTCGCCCTCCTTTCGTTTCACCACTCCCCATGCTGCCACCGATCGAACACCGTATCGCCGTCGAACTCGGCGCCCGTCCTGCCCAAATCAACGCCGCAATCGCCCTGCTCGACGAAGGCGCGACGGTTCCCTTCATCGCCCGCTACCGCAAGGAAGCCACAGGTGGTCTGGACGATATCCAGCTACGCCTGCTCGAGGAACGGCTGACCTATTTGCGCGATCTGGAAGAACGGCGCACCGCCGTCCTTGCCAGCATCGAGGAACAGGAAAAGCTCACGCCGGAGCTGAAAGCGGAAATTCTCGACGCCGAAACCAAGCAACGGCTCGAAGACCTCTATCTTCCCTACAAGCAGAAGCGCCGCACCAAGGCCCAGATCGCCCGCGAGGCGGGCATCGAGCCGCTGGCCCTGGCGCTGCTTGAAAACCCGATGTTGTCGCCGGAGAGCGAGGCGGCCAACTACCTCAACGCCGACGCCGGATTTGCCGATGCCAAGGCGGTACTCGACGGCGCCCGCCAAATCCTCATGGAACGCTTCAGCGAGGATGCCGAATTGCTCGGCAAGCTGCGCGATTACCTGAACGAGCATGGCGTCGTGCGCTCGAAAGTGGTCGAAGGCAAGGAAACCGAAGGCGCCAAGTATCGCGACTGGTTCGCCTATTCCGAGGCGATTGGCACGCTGCCCTCCCATCGAGCCCTGGCGCTCTTCCGCGGGCGCAACGAAGGCATGCTGGACGTGGCGCTGGTGCTCGACTCCGAATTGGATGAGAGCGCCGCCAAACCCGGACAAAACCCTTGCGAACAACGGATCGCCGTGCGCTTCGGCATTAAGGACCAAGGTCGCCCGGCGGACAAATGGTTGGCCGATACCGTGCGCTGGACCTGGAAGGTCAAGGTCTTTACCCACCTCGAACTGGAATTGATGAACGCCCTGCGCGAACGCGCCGAAGAGGAAGCCATCCGTGTCTTCGCCCGCAATCTCAAGGCTCTCTTGCTGGCCGCACCAGCCGGCCAGCGCGCCACGCTCGGCCTCGACCCCGGTATCCGCACCGGCTGCAAGGTCGCAGTGGTCGATGCGACCGGCAAGCTTTTGGGCGCCACCACCATTTATCCGCACGAGCCGCGCAAGGACTGGGACGGTTCCATCGCCACCCTCGCCCGCCTCTGCGCTGAGTTCAAGGTCGATCTCATCGCCATCGGCAACGGCACCGCCAGCCGCGAGACCGACCGTCTGGTACTGGACTTGATCAAGCGCCATGCTGAACTGAAACTGAACAAGGTGGTGGTCTCCGAGGCCGGCGCGTCGGTCTACTCCGCCTCGGAATTTGCTTCACGCGAATTCCCCGAGTTGGATGTCAGCCTGCGTGGCGCGGTCTCCATTGCCCGTCGGCTGCAGGATCCCTTGGCCGAACTGGTCAAGATCGATCCCAAATCCATCGGCGTCGGCCAGTACCAGCACGATGTCTCGCAAACCCGGCTGGCGCGCGGCTTGGATGCGGTGGTCGAGGATTGCGTCAATGCCGTAGGTGTGGACGTCAATACTGCCTCGGTACCCTTGCTCACCCGCATTTCCGGCTTGAACGCCGGGCTGGCCGCCAATATCGTCTCCTATCGCGACGCCAATGGCGCCTTCAAAAATCGCGAGGCGTTGAAAAAAGTCCCACGCCTCGGCGGCAAGACCTTCGAGCAGGCGGCCGGCTTCCTGCGCGTGCCACAGGGTGACAACCCGCTCGATGCTTCATCGGTGCACCCGGAGGCTTACCCGGTGGTGGAGAAAATCCTCATCGACCTCGGCCGGCCGATCAAGGAAATCATCGGCGATACGCGCCAATTGAAAGCGATCAACGCCGCCAAATACACCGACGAGCGCTTCGGCCTGCCGACGGTACAGGACATTCTCAAGGAACTGGAAAAACCGGGCCGCGACCCCCGTCCCGAATTCAAGGCGGCTACCTTTGCCGAGGGGGTCGAAGAACTCAAGGATCTGCGCCCAGGCATGCTGCTGGAAGGCGTCATCACCAACGTGGCGGCCTTTGGCGCTTTCGTCGATATCGGTGTGCACCAGGATGGATTGGTGCACGTTTCGGCGCTGTCGAACAAGTTCGTCAAGGACCCGCACGAAGTGGTCAAGGCCGGCGACATCGTCAAGGTCAAGGTACTGGAAGTCGACTTGCCACGTCAGCGCATTTCGCTGACCATGCGCCTGACCGACGAGGCGGCGCCATCGCGTCGGCAGGAGGCGCCGGCAATGCGCAGCCAACAGCAACGCACCAGCGCCCCGCCTCGGAACGGCGCGCCGGCGGGCGCCATGGCGGCAGCCTTTGCCAAGTTGAGGAAATGAACGTGCTTCGGATTTACGGCATCAAGAATTGCGACACCATGAAAAAGGCTTTCGCCTGGCTCGACAACGCGGGCGTCGCCTACGAATTCATCGATTACAAGAAAGCCGGCGTAGCGGAAGCGCATTTGCCGGATTGGACTACCCGCGCCGGCTGGGAAACCTTGCTCAACACGCGTGGCCTGATGTGGCGGAAACTCTCGGACGCCGAGCGGACCGATGTGGATGAGCCAAAGGCACTGCGGCTTATGGCGCAATACCCGAGCCTGATCAAGCGGCCAGTAGCGGACAGCGGCGACATGCTGCTGGTGGGATTCGATCCCAAGCGGTATGAAGAGGTTCTGAAATGAACGAGAGCAACGTCCGTCGCTTCCTTTTCGAAGACCTTGATATTCGAGGCGCTTTCGTCCGCCTGGGAGAGAGCTGGAGGCAGATGCGGGCGGGACGCGGCTATGCGCCGCCCGTTGCCGAACTGCTGGGTGAAATGTGCGCCGTCACGGCGCTGATCGCCGCCCAGACCAAACAGGAAAGCCGGATCACCTTCCAGCTACGCAGCAATGGTCCCATCCGCCTGTTGGTCATCGACTGCGATGCAGAGCTGCGCTTGAGGGGAATGGCCCGAGCCGCCGAAGACGTGCCTCCCGCCGCAACGGCGCCGGAATTGCTGGGCGCCTCGCAGGGCGGGCGATTGGTCCTGACCCTGGAATTGCCGCTGGCGCGCGAACCCTATCAAAGCATCGTCCCGCTCGCGGGCGACAGCATCGCCGCCATCTTCGAGCATTACCTGGAAATGTCGGAGCAGCAACCCTCGCGACTCTTTCTCGCCGCTGGGCGGGAATCGGCCGCCTGCCTCTTCCTTCAGAAAATGCCTGATGCCGACCGGCGCGATGCCGACGGCTGGAACCGCATTGTGCAACTCGCCGCTTCGGTCAAGAACGAAGAACTGCGCACGCTTGATGCGGAGACCTTGTTGCAGCGGCTCTTCCACGAAGAAACCGTGCGCCTCTACGAACCACGCCCAGTCGTTTATCACTGCCCTGAAGACCGCGAAAAAATCCGCAACATGATCCTGGCGCTCGGCAAGGAAGAGGCCATGCGGGTTCTCGCCGAGCTGGGTGAAATCGTCGTCCAGGACGAGATTTGCAACCGCGAATACCGGTTCAAGGCCGAAGAAATTGCGGAGATTTTCGCCCCGCACCCGCTGCATTAAGGCGTGTTCACAATCAACCGGCACCACCATCCGGACGCGCACTCAACAGCATCGGCAAATGATGCGCGGCCCAAACGCCGAATACCACGAGCCACCCTGCGCTTGCCCAAAGCAGCGGGTTGTAGGCACCCGGCAAAAAGATGAAGTCGCCGGCCAGGCGCAACACCACCACCAACTGCAAAACCCAGAACAGCGGCCACGCATAGCGATCGGAATTGATCATGCGGCCTGAATGGCCGAGCGTGACCCGGGTGATCATGCCAATCACCATCGAACCGAAATAACCGAGCGTCAGCGCATGCAGCGGCGCCAAACCGCCCCAGCGCTCGCCGCCCGAGGCGATGGTCAAGGATTGGGCCGCATCGAGCAACAAACCCGCTAGAAGCCACAAGCCGGCAAGATGATGGGTCGCCAGGAGGCGCGATCTAAAACTCTTGCTCAACTGCCATTTGATCACGAGCAAGCCAACGCCGCCGGCGGCCACCAGATCCGGCAGCCACAGCCAGGCGGCCATCCCCAAAACATCGAGGATGCCATAGGCTGCGAAAGCACCGAGCACCATCCACAGCACGGGCAGCGAACGGTAAATGACGTAATTCGGAATGGCCGCCGCCGAGAATACCGGCAGCATCCGGTGCGAGACCACGACAAACGCCGGCAGCAAGCACCCCCAAAGACCCAAGTCGATTCCGAGGCGAACCCAGAAAGGGTCCAGTCCATGGATGCCGTAGGCCAGCGCCAGCACCCCGATTGCGCCGAGCGTCAAGGCAACAATCAAGGCCATTGGATGTTCCGGTACTTGAGCGATACCGCCGCCTCGGGAGGTGCGCGCCGTGGCCCACAGCGTCCAGACCGCCCGCGCCCATCCGCAAGCCACCAGCAAAAGTCCGATCGGGAAGAGCCACACATTCGCCATGCCACCATAAAAAATCGTCCAACCGGTGACCAGAAAGCCGAAGGGCGATAGATATTGCGGTTTTTCAAGCGCGGGAACGCCGGTCCACTTGGGGAAAGTGGTCATCAGGAAACCAAAGATGAAAAACGGGAATACGCCGAAAAGCATGAGCGCCGCGTGCACCCATGCCGGCGGCAACTCCCAGGACCAACTCGGCCACAAACCGGCATAGCGGGCGCCGATATCGATCAGCCAGAAGGCCATGGCGAGCAGGCTTTGCACCACCCCGGCGGTAAACATGACGCGGTGCGGAGCGCTGAAAAAGGGATGACGCAGCATACGACTCCTGAAACCCGCCGCTGCGGATTCCGTCGCCCGTTCGGGCGGTCAGGAATTCAACGCTTCAGCGTAAAGATCATGCTCATCGGCATCGACGACACGGACCCGGACAAAATCGCCAGGCTCGGCATCGAAAAGTCCATCGACATACACGAGGCCGTCGATTTCCGGCGCATCGGCGACCGAGCGCGCGACGACGCCTTCTTCGTCGACCTCGTCAACGAGCACATCGATCTCGCGGCCAATTTTTGCAGCCAGTTTTTCGGCGCTGATGTCTTCCTGCAAGCTCATCAACTGCTTGCGGCGATCTTCGCGCAACTGCTCGGGCGGCAACTCACCCAGGGCGTTGGCTTCGGCACCATCCACCGGCGAGTAAGCAAAAGCGCCGACCCGATCGAGCTGCGCTGCTTCGAGGAAATCGAGCAGACGCTCGAAGTCCTCGTCAGTCTCGCCGGGGAAGCCGGTGATGAAGGTGGAGCGAATGGTGATATCGGGGCAAATCTCGCGCCAGCGGCGGATGCGCTCGAGCGTGTTCTCGGCAGCGGCCGGCCTGCGCATCGCCTTGAGGATTTTCGGACTGGCGTGCTGGAAGGGAATATCCAGATACGGAAGCAGCTTGCCCTCCGCCATCAAGGGAATGACGTCATCGACCGAAGGATAAGGATAGACATAGTGCAGCCGCACCCAGATACCGAATTGCGCCAGCGCTTCGCAGAGATCCTTGAGACGCGACTTGACCGGCCGCCCGCCCCAGAAGGCGGTGCGATACTTGAGATCGACGCCGTAGGCGCTGGTGTCCTGGGAAATCACCAGGATTTCCTTGACACCGGCGTTGGCGAGATTTTCGGCTTCCTGCAACACATCGCCGACCGGTCGCGAGACCAGCGGGCCACGCAACGAGGGGATGATGCAGAAGGTGCAGCTGTGGTTGCAGCCTTCGGAAATCTTCAAATAGGCGTAATGCTGCGGCGTGAGCCGGATGCCTTGCGGCGGCACCAGCGAAGTGAAAGGGTCGTGCGGCTGCGGCAGATGCGTGTGGACCGCCGCCATGACCTCTTCCGCCGCATGCGGACCGGTCACCGCCAACACCTTGGGGTGGGTCTGGCGCACGATATCGCCCTTGGCACCGAGGCAGCCGGTGACGATCACCTTGCCGTTTTCGTTCAAAGCTTCGCCGATAGCGTCGAGCGATTCCTCGACCGCGGCGTCGATAAAGCCGCATGTATTCACCACCACCAGGTCGGCGCCGTCATAGGAGGAGGAAATGAGGTACCCCTCGGCGCGCAGCCGGGTCAAAATATTTTCGGAATCGACCAGCGCCTTCGGGCAGCCGAGGGAAACGAACCCGACCTTGGGTGGTGCTTCTGCCACTGTTTAGTGCTCTTCGCCCGGCGGCTTGAAGTTGAAGCCGGTGAACATGTTGCGCGCCTGACTTTGCAGCTTTTCCTGCATTTGCTGCAGCATCTTGGCGCTCTGATCCATGTAGGTCGACATCATGCTCTGCATGGCCGGCTGCTGGAAATTGAGAAACTGGGCCAGGAAGTCCGCCTGCAACTGCTTGTTTTCGCCGTAGAGCGAGCGCGATTGCTCCTGGATGCGGTGTTGAAACTCCAGGAAGGTCTTCATGCTGTTCTCGAGGTACTTGCCCAACATGCCTTGGGTCGCGTTGCCGTAGATGCGGATGAATACCGACAGGAGGTCCACGGAGAAAATCGGCACGCCGCCAGCTTCCTCTTCAAGAATGATCTGGAACAAGATGCTCCGCGTCAGGTCATCGCCGGTCTTGGCATCGATCACCTTGAAGACGTCGAACTTGAGTACCAGTTCCTTGACGTCGCCGAGCGTGATGTAGGCGCTCGTCCGCGTATCGTACAGACGTCGATTGGGATATTTCTTGATGAGTCTAACTTGCTGCTCTTGCATACCCCGGCCCTCTTATGGATTTTGTGTGCAATGCAACATTATAACGAAAAAAGCAGGGCCCTTTCGGGGCGCCTGCTTTTCTTTTGTACTGCCAAACCAGCGACTTACTGGAAGTAAAGACCGCCGTTGATGTTCAAGGTTGCGCCCGTCATGAAGCCCGCGAGGTCGGAAGCCAGATACACCACCAGGCCACCGATTTCTTCCGGCTTGCCCAGACGCTTCATGGGAACGGTTTCGATGATGCCCTTGAGAATATCTTCACGGATGGCGGTGACCATCTTGGTGCCGATATAGCCCGGGCAAATGGCATTGACCGTCACACCCTTGGCGGCGACTTCCTGCGCCAGCGCCTTGGTAAAGCCGATTTCGCCGGCCTTGGCAGCCGAGTAGTTGGTCTGACCAGCCTGGCCCTTGACGCCGTTCACCGAAGAGATGTTAATGATGCGGCCCCAACCGCGCTCCACCATGCCGCCGAGAATCGGCTTGGTCATGTTGAAGACGGAATTGAGGTTGGTGTTGATGACGGCATCCCATTGGGAGCGTTCCATTTTGGCAAACAGGCGGTCACGGGTGATGCCGGCGTTGTTCACCAGGATATCGATCTGGCCGGCCTTGGCGATCGCATCCGCGACCATGGCCTGGCTCGAAGCTTCGTCGCCGACATCGCCGGAAACCGTGATGAAGTCCTTGAAGCCGGCGGCTTCCTGCTCCTTCAGCCACTCGTCCTTGTTGTCGAATTGGGGGTGATAGGCGGCAACCACCTTGCAGCCCGCCTTGACCAGCTGTTGGCAAATGGCGGTACCGATACCGCCCATCGCGCCGGTAACCAGAGCAACTCGTTGAGTCATCATGTTCCCTTCAATGGAATGTTGAGATTAAAAGTGATGACCGGCCTTGGCCAGTCATCATCGGTGAAATCGTTGGATTTTATAGTCAACTAGAGGTCTATTGTACCCCAGCCGTCGCGGTTTAGCCGCACCGCGTTTTTAGAGCGCTCGTGCCTTGACGTAGCGGCCCGGAGCCGGCTCGATCGGAGGATATTTGGCGTTGCCGAGTTTTTTCGGCGCGGCGCGCTCGCCGCCGGAGTGCTGCGCAAACCACTCGGCCCAGTCACGCCACCAGCTCCCTGGCATCTCCTTCGCGCCTTCGAACCATTCATCGGCACCGCCGGACGGCCCACCTTCCGTCCAGAAACTGCGTTTGTTTTTGCTGGCGGGATTGATCACGCCGGCAATATGCCCGGAAGCGCCCAGCACGAAGCGGGAGTCTCCGCCGACCAGTTGCGTCGTCAGGAACGCCGACCGCCAAGGCACGATATGGTCTTCGCGGGTCGCAAGAACGTAGGTCGGCATCTTGAGCCTTCCCAGATCGACCGGCTGGCCGAGCATCTTCAACTTGTTCGGGACGCACAGGTTGTTCTCGAGATAGGTGTTGCGCAGGTACCAGGCGGCAAAGGGGCCGGGAAGGTTGGTCGAATCGGAATTCCAGAAAAGAAGATCGAAGGCCGCCGGCTTACGCCCCTTCAGATAGTTGTTGGTGACGTAGTTCCAGACCAGATCGTTGGGACGCAGGAAGGAGAAGGTATTTTGCAGATCGCGCGCGGGAAGCAGTCCGCCTTTGCCGATCGTCTTTTCGCGCGCGCTGACCGATTGCTCGTCGATGAAGATACCGAGTTCGCCGGTGTCTGAGAAATCGAGCAGCGTGGTCAGTAGCGTGAGCGACGCGACCTTGTCTTCGCCACGCGCCGCCAGCACTGCCAGGGCGGAGGCGAGAATCGTCCCGCCAACGCAGAAACCCAGCGCATTGACGGTATCGGAGCGGGAGATTTCGCGGACCACCTTGAGCGCGGCAATCGGCCCCTGATCCAGATAATCTTCCCAGCGCAGGTGGCCCTGCGCTTCGCCCGGGTTGCGCCAGGAAACCAGGAAAACCGTATTGCCCAGTTCCAGCATGTAGCGGATGAAGGAATTGTCCGGTTGCAAATCCAGGATGTAGAACTTGTTGATGCAAGGCGGCACCACCAGCATCGGCCGCTTGCCCACCTTTGGCGTGACCGGAGAATACTGGATCAACTGCATCACTTCGTTTTCAAAGACCACTGCGCCCGGCGTTACGGCGACGTTCCGCCCGAGTTCGAAGGCCGACTCGTCGGTCATCGAAATACGGCCCTTTTCGTAATCCTGAATCAGGTTGTTGATGCCTTCGGTAATGCTCTTGCCTTGCGTCTCGAGGGCGAGCTTGATGAATTCCGGGTTGGTGGCGGCGAAGTTGGAAGGCGACAAGGCGTCGGACATCTGGCGCACGAAGAAACGCATGCGGTTCTTAAACTTGGAATTCTCGGCCGGCAGCAATTCCGCCAACTCGCGCAGGTAGCGCGAATTGAGCAGGTAAGACTGGTAGAAATAGTCAAAAACCGGGCTCTCTCGCCACTCGGGGGCGGCGAAGCGGCGGTCGCCCGCCTCCGGCTTGATCAGGAAATCCTGCATGGCACCCTGGCCGCGCATGAGCACGGCCTGCCACAGGCGGGAGTGCTCCTCGAGGTAGCGCTCCTGCAGTTCCCGCATTTCCTTCGAATCGGCGATCGGGTCGAGAGGGTCGTCGCTATTGGCGACCTCTTTCAGGAGTCCCGCGCATTGCTGCAACCAGTTTTGGCTGGCTTCCATCATCTGGGCGAAAGGATTGCCCGAGGCGTCGTCACGACTGGAACCGCTCGCCTTTGTCATAGCATTTTCCTCGTTATCGGTGAATTTTATTGTCCATTCGGGTCCGACGGCTGTCAATGCGGCCGGTCGAACCCCTCGCCGCCACCAGAGCGGTCACTCGCCGATCACGGCGCTCGCGATTGCGATGGAAGCGATGCCGAGGCCGATCAACAGCACCTGCTGCACCGTCGCTTTCAATTCAGTCCGCTTGTGCAATCCGGGGATGAGATCCGCCACCGCGACATAGATCATGCTCGCCGCGGCCATTCCGAGCAGATATGGCAAGGCTCCGGTGACATCGGACAGGGCGAAGTACGCCAGCAATCCGCCGAACAGCATGGCAAAGCTCGAAAGCAGGTTGTATAGCAATGCGCGCGCCCGGCTGTAGCCCGAATGCAGGAGGATGACGAAGTCGCCGACTTCCTGGGGAATCTCGTGGGCAATGATGGCGAGCGCGGTCACGATCCCGAGCTGGGTGTTTTCCATGAAGGCGCCGGCAATGATGACGCCATCGACAAAGTTGTGGAAAGTATCGCCGATGAGGATGAGCATCCCCGACCGGCCGTGGTCGTTGGTCGGCGGATGGGGGTCATGCGCTTCGCACTCCTCGTGGTGGCAATGGCGCCACAGCACCAGCTTTTCCAGCACGAAGAACATCAGGATACCGCCCAGAATGGTGGCGGCGAGCCGGTGGACATTCCCGCTGTGTTCCAGCGCGTGCGGCAGGATTTCCAGGAAGGTGGCGCCTAACAGCGCCCCGATCGCATAGGAAACCAGGTGCGACACATTCACCGCCCGGGCCATGTGCGTCAGTGCGGCCGCCGCCAGAACGCTGAGCATGCCGCCTGCAAGGCTGACGAGAACAATCCAGGATAAGGTGGTCATGAAGAATCGCTATTGGGGGAGAAAAATAATTATACGTCTTGGGATTTTAGTGACATCTTCGCAGAAAGTCGGCGGATTGCCATGCGCCTGCGGCAATTGGATCGACCGTCAAACCAACGACGACGCCCTAGCCAAGCGTCGAACTCGTCTTGCCGACCCTTGGCTCCGGCCCTCTCACTCGGGGCACCCTTTAAGCCAGATGAAGCTGGCCATGCGCCCGGTGATACCATCCCGACGGTAAGAAAAGAACCGTTCGGACTCGGTGAAGGTGCATAACCCGCCGCCATAAACGGAATTTACCCCAAGCATGCGCAGCCGTTGCCGGGCGAGCTCGGCGATGTCGGCCAGCCACTTTCCAGCTTGCCCGGGCGAAAATGCCGCGGCGGCTTCCGACGAACCGGAGAGGAAAGCGGATCGAACTTCGCCGCCGACTTCAAAGGCCTGAGGACCGATCGCCGGCCCGAGCCAAGCCATCAATTCCCCGCCTGGCACCTGCATCGCCGCCACCGTTTGCTCGACGACGCCGGCGCAAAGCCCCCGCCATCCGGCATGGGCCGCGGCGACGACCGTTCCCGCCCGGTCGCAGAGGAGTATCGGTAAACAATCCGCCGTCATCACCACGCAGGCTCGATTGGCCGTTCTGGCGACCGCGGCGTCGGCTTCGCTGCCGTCCGCAGCGGCTTCAGCGTCAACCACCGTCGTTCCATGGACCTGCTGCAACCAAAGCGGTTCGACGCCGATCCGATCCAGCACCGTCTGCCGATTCGCGGTGACCGCCACCGGATCGTCACCCACGTGTTCGCCGAGATTCAGGCTGGCGTAGCAGCCGCCACTTACCCCTCCCCGCCGCGTCGTTTGCAGCATGCCGACATTGGGCGGCGCCGGCCACTCCGCGCTGATGCCCTCAAACGTCACGCAATTGTTCCAACAGGTTGAGCAAGTCTTCCGGCAGCGGGGATTTCCAGTGCATCGGCTCGCCGCTACCCGGATGTACGAGGCCGAGGCGCGCGGCATGCAATGCCTGCCGCCCGAAATGCGGCAAATGAGGCGTGGCCCTGCCATAGACCGGATCGCCGAGGAGCGGGTGCCCGAGCGAAGCCATATGGACGCGAATCTGATGCGTGCGCCCGGTTTCGAGCGAACACTCGACCATGGTGCAGGCGGGGAAATTTTCGAGCACCCGGTAACGCGTCACCGCCGGCTTGCCGCTCCGCATGACCGCCATTTTGATGCGCTGCACGGGATGCCGGCCGATCGGCGCTTCCACCTTGCCGTTCTGCTCGATGCGGCCGATGGCAATCGCCACGTATTGGCGTCGCACCGTCCGTGCTTGGAGCTGGCGCACGAGATCGGTTTGCGCTTCCAGCGTTTTAGCCACAACCAGCAGGCCGCTCGTGTCCTTGTCGAGGCGGTGAACGATCCCTGCACGTGGAACCGCGGCGAGCTGCGGCGCGTGATGCAGCAACGCGTTCATCATCGTCCCGCTCCAATTGCCGCTGCCGGGATGAACCACCAGCCCGGCCGGCTTGTCGATCACCAGCAAAACGTCGTCTTCGAACACGACGTTTAACGGGATGTCTTCCGCCTTGCCACTGCCTTCATGTTCGTCGGGAGCCGCATCAACGACAAGCTGCTCACCGCCGGACAGCTTGAATTTCGACTCCTCCCTGATCAAGCCGTCGACGCGCACCCTTCCGGCCTTTACCCAGGATTGCAGCCGGTTGCGCGAATGCTCGGGCAGCAATTCGGCGAGGACCTGGTCAAGCCGGCGCCCGCCCACTTCGTTGGGAACTGTCAGGTGGTGCGTCTGGCTTGCGCTATAATCGTCGCGATTTTCCGTGAGGTCTTCATTCATGATGCGAAGTGTAGCCCGATTCGTCCGTTTACCGCTGTTGCTCCTGTTCGTCGTTCTGACAGCGGGATGCGGGCTTTTGCCCGAGGTGGTGGATGAAACCGCAGGATGGTCCGCGAGCAAGCTTTACAGCGAAGCTCGGGATGCGCAGGCGGAAGGCTCCTGGGACAAGGCAGCCAAGCTCCTGGAAAAGCTGGAGGCACGCTTTCCTTACGGACGCACAGATCGAACTGGGCTACGTTTATTGGAAGGGCCAGGACACGCCTTCCGCCGTCGCCGCTTGCGACCGCTTCATCAAGATGCACCCCAATCACCCGGCGGTGGACTACGTCTATTACCTCAAGGGCCTGATCAACTTCAACGAAGATCTCGGCTATCTCGGCTATCTGACAATGCAGAATCCGGGTGAGCGCGACCCCAAAGCGGCGCGCGAATCCTTCGATGCCCTCAAGGAACTCGTCACCCGTTTTCCCAACAGCAAATATGCGCCGGATGCGACGCTGCGGATGAACTACCTGGTCAATGCGCTCGCCGCCCAGGAAGCCAATGTCGCCCGCTATTATTTCAAGCGCGGCGCCTACCTTGCCGCCGCCAATCGGGCGCAATACGCCGTTCAGCACTACCCCAACACGCCTGCCACCGAGGAATCGCTGTATATCCTGGTTCTCTCCTACGACAAGCTGGGACTGAACGATCTACGCGACGATGCGGACCGGGTGATGCGCAAGAACTTCCCCAACAGCCATTACTACAAAGACGGCCTGGACAAGAAAACCCCGTGGTGGAAACTCTGGTAGCGCCAGGGAGCGACTTCAACTCGCCTGCTTGATCGCCAGCACCGCCTGATTGCGCAGGGTGCGCAGCAACGACAACTCTTTCTCCGGCATGGTGATGTCATTGGCATCGTCCTTGTCGGCATAGATCAACGCCACCGGGTTCCCCTTGATATTCAGGGGGAACAGCACGAAGGTCTTGGCCGGAACGATTTTGCGATACCAGTCCGGGATGCGGGCGGCGATTTTCGGGTCGTCGATATCGCTGATGAGCAAATCGACGCCCTTTGCCGTCGCGGCATAAAAGATATCCGGCGCCTGTTTCAGGGCAAAACGGAAACGCTTGGCCACTTCATGGGCATCCGGCCCGAAACCGAACCTTCCCTGCATACAATTGGCCCGGGCGTCCTTGATGCAAAGCACCACACGTTTGAATCCCATGGCGCGATACATCGTTTCCAAAATGATGCGCAGGATGTCGTTCAGCTTGAAGCCATCGACCAGCGTATTGCTGATGTCCTGAATACCAGCGGTCAGGATTGACTGCGCGTCGAGACTCATTTCCCGTCCCTGGCCGATTTCCTCCAGATCGTCGATGGTGACAGAGGGATCCGGCGGCAGGACGTTATTCAAGGTGTCGACCTCGGTCGCGCCCATGGGCGCAGCGTCTTGCGTTGGCTCCCCGCCATGGGCGAACTGCCGCATTTGGCGCCCGAACATCGTCTGCTTGAGGTTGATATGGATGATGCTGGCGAATTCACTCGCTTCGTTGATCGCGCGCGTCACCGTGTCCTGGAGTTCCTTCTCCCCCAGGGGAACAGAATCGCCGAATCGCGCCAGCATTTTGCGCATGTCCTTGCTGCGCGTCTCGGGCGAACCCATGGCGATCACCGAACACAATTCGTTGGCGAAACAGGACATGACCTGCATGCGGTCTTCGAGCGATACCGGCTTGTGGACGCTGCCGGCGGGCAGTTTCTGCATGCTGTACAGGATCATGTTGGGGAATCCCCATTGCCGGGCGATGGCAATCCCAAGATCCTCGAAGGTGATACCGAGTACCTGCATCGCCGCCTGATCCTCCGTGCACGGCTTTTGCACGACCTGACGCCGGATTTCCTCGCTCTCCTCGGGGAAATAATACTGGGAGAGCAAGCGGCCGAGATTCTGGAACAGCGAACAGATGAATATCTGCTCCAGATCGCGCATCTTGGCCTGGGCGCTGATGTCCTTGGCCAGCATCCCCGCCAGATTGGCGCGCAGGAAATCTTCCTTGAGCTGAACGACGTTGCCCTTGTTCTGCATATGCTCGAAAAGCAGCACCGTAATGGCGATATTGCGTACCGCCTCGAAGCCGAGGACGATCACCGCCCGCGAAACCGTGCTGATCTTGCCGCCGCCCGCCGGCCGGAAATAAGCGGCATTGACGAGGCGGAGAATCTTGTTGGTCAGCGCAAAATCCTTGAGGATCGAGTTGGAAAGCTTGTTGATGCTTTCCGTCTCGCTCGAAGCGAGCTTGTTGATGGCGCTCACCGACTCAGAAAGCGCGGGGAAATCGCTCTTGCGATGCATGCGCCGCAACAGGAAATCGAGCGTCGCCTGCTTGCCGGTCGGCGCGCTTGCCTCCTCCTCAGGCTCGAGGTAGTTGTCGAGCGCCTCCGCGAACTTTGCCGCGCTCTGGTAGCGCATTTCGGGGTCGCGCGCGACCGCCTTGTAGAGAATGTCGGCCAGTTGATCATCGACCAGCGAATCACCGTCTGCCGGCAGGCGAATATCCTCGTTGGCGAGGCGATGCATGATTTCGAAAACGTTGGCGCCGTCGACTGCGCGGCGGCCGGTCAGCATCTCGTAGAAAATGAGTCCAGCCGCAAAAACATCGGCTCGGCTGTCGGAAACGCGCCTTTCGATGTATTCCGGCGCCATGTAAGCCGGCGTGCCTGAAATCTCCTCCGCATTCGATCCTTCCCCTTCCACCGGGGCCGCGATGCCAAAATCCATGACATGCGGAACGCCGCTTTCATCGAGCAGGATATTGGAAGGCTTCAGATCGCGATGGACGATCCCTTTGGCATGCGCAACGGCGACCGCATCGAGTACCTTGCGCAAGATGGCGATGGCCCGGAGCGGCGGTAGCGCGCGGCTTTTGCGCAAGAGATCCGCAAGACTTTCGCCCGGCACATACTCAAAAACGAGATAAATACCGTTCTCATCCTCCCCGAGGTCGAAAATGGGAACGATGTTGGGATGGCGCAACTTGCTGACCATGCGCGCTTCGGCAAGCAGCTCCTGGCTTTGGGCGGTACTCCGGTGGGAAAAATGGACGGTCTTGATCGCCACTTCGCGCTGCAATTGCACGTCGTTGCCGAGATAGACCACGCTCTGCGCCCCCCGCCCGAGCTCACGGCGGATTTCAAAACGCCCGATCTTCTTGTTCATTTCTTAGTCGTCAACCCATGAAAGGTGGGGCACCCCGTCGGCCCCGCCATAAACCAATGCATTTTGGCCGAATTGTCGCGCCAGCACCATGGCATGGCTCAACGAAATCTTTGGAATGAAACGGGTTTCTTCCGCGACCCACTGCCCGCCATCGGCCCGATTTTCCCCAACATAAGGCTCATAGCCCTGTTCGAGCAGCTTGCATTCGAGGCTTGATTGGCGTTCCGCGTTTTGCTCCGCCGGCAGACGCTCGCTGGAAGGATTGTGCGCCGTCAGAATGGCCCAGGCGGCAATGCCTTCCGCCTTCAACCATCGCACCAGTGCGGCTTCAGGTTGCTCAAGCCGCAGTTCGAGCGGGCCCCCGGGCAGGAAAACGCAATAAGTCGTCGCGGCATACGCCGCTGACAAAGCCTCAGTCTTCATCGCCGTCGAAATCGGCCACACCGATCAACTGCTGCGCGTCCGCGGCCGGCAGGGCCTCGACTTCGCGCAGCTTGCGAGAGAGCATGCGCGTCCGCGTCTCGGCCTTGCCGATGCTGTTGCTCGCTTCTTCGAGTTTCTTCTTGGTGTGCGCCAGCGCCTCGCCGAACTTGCCGAACTCCGCCTTGACCGCGCCCAGCACCGACCACACCTCCGCCGAGCGCTGCTCGATGGCGAGGGTGCGGAAACCCATCTGCAGGCTATTCAGCATCGCCGCCAGCGTCGTCGGCCCGGCCAGGCTCACGCGCCACTCGCGCTGCAAGGTTTCCGCCAACGCCGGACGGCGCAGGGCCTCGGCGTACAAGCCCTCGATGGGAAGATAAAGAATAGCGAAATCGGTGGTATGCGGCGGCTGGATGTATTTCTCGCGGATGCTTCTGGCCTCCAGCTTGAGGCGATTCTCGATGGCGCGCGCCGCTTCCTCGATGGCGACGATGTCGCCGCGTTCCTGCGCTTCGAGCAGGCGCTGGTAGTCCTCGACCGGAAACTTGGCGTCAATGGGCAGCCAGACCGGCGAATCCTCTTCTTTCCCCGGCAGGCGGATGGCGAAATCCACGCGCTCGCCACCGCCAGGCCGTGTCATGACGTTAACGCCGTACTGATCGGCGGTCAGCACCTGTTCCAGCAGCGCCGCCAGCTGCACCTCGCCCCAGGTGCCCCGGGTCTTGACGTTGGTCAGAACCCGCTTGAGGTCACCGACGCCGGCGGCGAGGTTTTGCATTTCGCCCAAGCCGCGATGCACCTGCTCCAGGCGCTCGCTGACCAGCTTGAACGACTCCCCGAGCCGCTGTTCGAGGGTGGCATGCAACTTCTCATCGACCGTCCGGCGCATTTCTTCGAGCTTGACCGCGTTGTCGTTCTGAATGGCGCCCAGGCGCGCCTCGACCGATAGCCGCAGGCGTTCGAACCGTTCATCCAATCCTTGCGAAAAGCGCGCCAGCTCGCGAGCGAACGCATCCAGCCGCTCCCCTTGAAGGCTCCCAAACTGTGTGACTTGGGTGGTCAGCGCTTGCGACAGCAATTGCGACGATTGCGCGCGCTCTTCGCGATCGCGGAAAGAATCCTCGGCGTCCTCGCGTCGAGCGCGAGAGAACTCCTCGCGCAAACCGCGCTCCAGTTTTTCGAGCGCGCCGCCGATGGCCGTTTCGAGCGCCTGCAGGCGGATTTCGGTTTGATCCTCGCGGCGGCTGCCACCACGCATCAGCAGCGCCACCTGCAAGGCGAAAACCACGCCGAGGCCGAGCAGCAGAATCAAGGTGTCGCTCATCATTTCTCTTTCATAACGGCAACCGGATAGAGCCGGCGATAGATTCCACAACTTAGGGAGAGATTACAAGAATAGCGATGCCGCGACGAAAAGCCGGCGGCTCTCCGGCACGGCGAATCCCGCAAGGCCTATTCGTCGAGCCCGGCCAGCATCTGCATGTGCGCGGCAACGCTGCGCGACAGCGATGAAAGAATGTACCCGCCCTCCAGCATCGATACCATGCGCCCCTTGGCGAACTCGTCGGCTATTTTTTTCATTTCACGCGTGCACCAGGCGTAGTCCTTCTCGACCAACCCAAGACCGCCCATGTCGTCGTCGCGATGGGCATCGAAACCGGCGGAAAAAAAGATCATCTGCGGCTTGAATTCGCGCAGGCGCGGCAGCCAGACTTCCTCGACCGCGGCGCGGAACTCATTGCCGCCGGAACCGCGTGCCAGCGGCACATTCACCATGTTCGCCGCAGGATGCTCGGTGCCGCTGTAGGGGTAAAACGGATGCTGGAAAATGCCGCACATCAGCAAGCGCTCGTCACCGGAAAAAATGTCCTCGGTGCCGTTGCCATGATGTACGTCGAAGTCGATGATGGCGACGCGGTCGAGGTGGTATTCCTCCAGCGCATGCGCCGCCGCGACGGCAATGTTATTGAAAAAACAGAATCCCATCGCCGCGTCTTTCAAGGCGTGGTGGCCGGGCGGGCGTACCGAGCAGAAAGCGCTGGCGACTTCCCCGTTCATCACCAGATCGACGGCGAGAACGCCGGCGCCGGCGGCGCGCAAGGCCGCCTTCCAGGTATGGCGATTCATCGCCGTGTCTGGGTCGAGATGGACGATTCCGTTGTGCGGCGACGAATCCCGCACGGCATCGATGTAATCGGCCGAATGCGCCCGGCGCAATTGTCGAATATTCGCCGTGGGCGCTTCATAGCGCGGATAGTAGGCGTCGAGCCCCTGGCTGATAAGAAAGTCGTTGATCGCATCCAGCCGCGCCGGACATTCGGGGTGATAGCCCCCCATTTCATGCAGCAGACAGTCGCGATGCGTAATGAAAGCCGTGGTCGTCAATTGATAATCTCGTCTGCGGGAAGCGGGTTGTTCATTCGATTATCTTCCCATTCGCCTTTCCCGAACAAGCATTAGAATTGAATCTCCACCGCACAGGGGCTCTCGATGTCCGCACCATCCCGCCTTTCGGCCCATCCGCTGGCCGAAGTGATCGCCGTCGCCAACCGCGTCATCCTCGGCAAAGAGACTGAGATACGACTGGCATTGACCTGCCTGCTCGCCGGCGGCCACCTGCTGATCGAGGATCTTCCCGGCGTCGGAAAAACGACATTGGCGCACACGCTGGCGCGGCTTCTCGGCCTGCGCTTCTCCCGCATCCAATTCACTAGCGACCTGCTGCCGGCCGACATCACCGGCGTCTCCATTTATAGCCGCGAGAGCGACAGCTTCCGTTTCATGCCCGGGCCGATCTTCGCCCAATTCGTCCTCGCCGACGAAATCAACCGCGCCACGCCCAAGACGCAAAGCGCCCTGCTTGAAGCGATGGAGGAACGCCAGGTGACCGCCGATGGCGAGACGCGCCGGCTGCCCGACCCCTTCTTCGTCATCGCCACCCAGAATCCGACGCATCAGATCGGCACCTTTCCGCTGCCGGAATCGCAGCTCGATCGTTTTCTCATGCGTATCGCGCTTGGTTATCCCGGCCGCGCCGCCGAAAAGGCGCTGCTCGCCGCGGGGAGCCAGCGCGAACAGGCTGCGGAGTTGCCGCCGGTGATCACCGCCGACGCCCTGCCTGGTTTGCAAAAAGAAGTGGCAGCCACGCACGCCGCCGGGCCGTTGATCGAATACGTCCAGGCGCTGGTCGAAGCGTCGCGCCGCGAAGCCATCTTCCAGCATGGCCTGTCGCCACGGGCCGGACTCAACCTGCTGGCGGCGGCACGCGCCTGGGCCTGGATGGAAGGCCGCGACATGGTGCTTCCGGACGATGTCCAGGTCGTGCTCCCAGCTGTGGCCTGCCATCGCCTGCGCTCTGCTCAAGGCGGCGGCAACGCCCGTCCGGAAGATATCGCCGCGCTGATCCGCAACGTCCCCATCCCCTAACCCTCCCGGGAAGTCGTTCTTGTTAGCGCATCTGAGCACCTGGCTCTTCCGTTGGCGAAGCGACGGTACCGGCCCCATCGTCCTGACCCAGCGCCGAGTCTTCATCCTTCCCACCCGCGCCGGCATGCTGTTCGCGCTGGCGCTAGTAGTCATGCTCCTCTGCGCCATCAATTACGAACTCGG
>JAPUEC010000077.1 GCA_027492775.1 Rhodocyclaceae bacterium | reverse complement strand
ACCCAGTCGTGCTCTAAAAATCGATCCCCGTCACTGTTCGTGAATTTTGCGCTCCGCCTGATTTCCAAGCGCTCAGCCACATCTCGTTTCTTCTCTGATTTTTACTCATCCCTTCAACCAGATCGATCCTCTTCTCTTGATTCCTCGCGCTGCCGCGAATAAGCGACTTTCGAACGGCCGTTGTCTTTTTTTGCCAAATCTTGCCAGTTTTTGTCTTTTTCCCTCCCGCAGCAGTTTTTGAGCGCGAACTCGCTCCTTTTTGCTTTTTATTGTCTTTTTTTGCCAAATCTCGCTTTCTTGGAATTTATTTTCCGGCAAAGGACCATTACCGCCCCTACACCCCCTTTTTAGGCGAGGTAACTCGCGTGACCAACCCCGTGGTTAGCCATGACAATCGGCACATCACCACTACGGAGTTGCCTCATGCAAAAAAACACGCCCATTGTTCGCGCCTGCGATGTTGGATATGGCCATGTGAAATGGACCGAGGGTCGAGACCCAACCGGGTTAATCCTGGCCGATTGCTTCCCTTCCCAAGCACCTGTGGCCACCGAAGGAGAGTTCAAGGCGAGCGAGATGGAACAGCGAGACACATTTGTCGTGCCGGTAGGCGGTCGCAACTATGAAGTTGGCCGGAAGGTGCGGCTGGCGATCGGGGCCAATCAGGAGTTGGAACAGCTCGATAGCCAATTTGCCCTGAGTGATGGCTATGCGGCCCGCCTCTATGGCGCATTCAACTACATGCTTCCGACGCTCCCCTCACGCACCATTGACTTCCTGATGCTGGGCTTGCCATTGACCACACTCAACAGGCACTCGGAGGCCTTGTCGAATCGCTATATCGGCGAACACATTATCAATCTCAAAGGCGGCACGATTACCGTGTCCAACTGCGCCGTCTATCCGCAACCTCTTGGCGGCTATGCGGCCTACCTTCAACGTCCCCTCGCGAGACACACCGCCGCCCCGTTGGCTCTGATCGTCGATATCGGTTACAACACCGTCGACTGGCTGACCTGTGAAGGTATGGTCGCCAATCCGACACAAGCATCTGCCGTTGAGCGCGGCATGAACGCCTATTTACGGGAAGTCGCCAAGTCGATCATAAAGACTACCGATGCCGACGGCGGCGAAAGCGCGATGGTGAGACGGCTTGATCAGCTGATGGTCGCAGGCGGGGAGTTTGCAATAACCGGGAAACCGTTCGATCTGGCTCCGCATCTGAAAGCGGGAGACGGCATTCTCGAGCAGGCAGCACAGGCCGTACGCAACTACGTCGGCGCAGGCCTGGAAATCGATGTAATTATCGTCTCTGGCGGCGGCGCCAAGCTCTACGCCCCATGGCTCAAAATGAAGTTCGCCACTCACGAGGTCGTCACGCTACCAGCGCCGGCCCTGGCCAACGTTCGCGGGTTTCACCAATTTGGCGAATGGATCGCGGCTTCTGCGCAGCGTGCCATGAACACAGCCGCAACCCAGGTGGCCAAGAAATGAAGCCAAAGGACGATACCTGCCTGCGAATTCAGATCACGATTTATCGTGACGACGGGCCGAAGTTTTACGATTCACTGATCGGTCTTTCCCCGGGCGGCCGGCGCCGACGCATTCTGAGATGCATGTGGAGAGGTGCTGACGCCGAGGAAGGTCTCCTACAGCAACCCCGTGAACAACTGCAGGCCGGGGAAGCGCCCACGCCACAGATATCTCCAGACGAATCAGCCGATTCGAACGCACACGATCAGAGCAGTTTTGGCCAACCGATCGCCTCAACTGGACTCTTCATCGTTCCCACTGCAATGAGGTCAAAAAATGACCGCTGATAAAACCGTTTCTCTCGTCGTCCCTGCTTATAACGAGGAGGAATCGATACAGGAATTCCTTTCCCGGATTCTGCCCATCATGGAAAACACGGGATATGACTACGAAATCGTTTTCGTTGATGATGGATCGTCTGACCGGACCGCATCCATTATTGATGGGTTATCCAGACACTATCCCTGTATTCGCCTCATCAAACTATCGCGTAACTTCGGTAAAGAAGCGGCTCTAACCGCCGGCCTGACGTATGCATCGGGCGATGCCGTCATTCCCATGGATTGCGATCTTCAGGATCCACCGGAGCTGATCCCTGAAATGATCGACTTGTGGGAAGAAGGATTAAAGGTTGTCCACGCCGTCAGAAGGAATCGAACGAGCGATTCCTGGATGAAACGGGAAACCGCCAAGTCCTTTTACAGCGTCATGTCAATGATCACTGACGTCTACATTCCCCACAATTGCGGCGACTTCCGACTCATGGACAGGGCAGTTGTCAAAGCGATTCTTTCCTTTCCTGAGCGGAATCGGTTCATGAAAGGGATTATGGCCGCCGGCCCCGCTTTGTTGCAGGCTCGTTTGCCGACGTATTTATTGGAACGCTTGTCGATGAAAAAGGCGGAGGGCGTGACGTTGTTCGCTACCACCAAAACAAAAACAAATCTCGGAAAGAGTGATCGCACCTGC
>JAPUEC010000076.1:641-19679 GCA_027492775.1 Rhodocyclaceae bacterium | reverse complement strand
ATCATCAGCTCCAATCAGCGCTTCATGGGCTTCAAGCCGGATGAGAGCGTCGATCAGAAACTCGACAAGATCGAGAACCTGCTGGCCGTCGGCAATCAGGGGGACAAGGCGCCGTTGCTCGCCGCCATGATGTCGGTGCCCGCCACCGGCCGCTACCCCTCGCTGACGCTGACGGCGGAAGAGCAAAAGGAACAGACGCTGCAAATGTGCGTCGACTTCGTGCTCGATCTGGCCGAGCGCCAGCCGGTGCTCTATCAGGTCGAAGATGCCCACTGGATCGACCCGACCACCGAGGAATTGCTGACCCGGCTGGTCGCGCGCATCCCCGGCCACCGCATTTTCCTGCTGGTCACCGGCCGTCCGGAATGCCGGCCGCCCTGGCTCGAAGAACCGAACGTTTCGCTGCTCGATCTCGGCCGCCTCGGGGAAACCGAAATTCGTCTCATGGTGCAAAGCGTCGCCGGCAAGGCCTTGCCCGAGGCGGTGATTTCGCAGATTCTGGCCAAAACCGACGGCGTGCCGCTGTTCGTCGAGGAATTGACCCGAACCGTGCTCGAATCCGGCCTGCTGCATGAAACCGGCGAGTCCTGGGTGCTCAATGGTCCGCTGCCGCCCATGGCCATTCCACTCACCTTGCAGGACAGCCTGATGGCCCGCCTCGACCGTCTTTCCTCGGCCAAGGAAGTGGTCCAGGTCGCTTCCGCCATCGGCCGCAGTTTCTCCTACGCCATGCTGGCGGCAGTGATGGACGCCCCGGAATCGCAGTTGCGGGCGGCGCTGGAACGCCTGTTCAAGGCCGGGCTGATCTTCCCCCGCGGCGAGCCACCCGGCGCCGAGTACTGGTTCAAGCACGCGCTGGTGCAGGACGCGGCCTACGAGAGCCTGCTGAAGAGCCGCCGCGCCATCCTGCATGCCCGCATCGTCCGGGCCATGGAGACGCATTTCGCCGAGACGCTGGAATCGCAGCCTGAACTCCTGGCCCACCACGCCGCGCGCGCCGACCTGACGGAAAAGGCGATCACCTACGGCTTGCTCGCCGGCAGGCGGGCACTGGCGCGCTCGGCCAACCGCGAGGCCATGCAGTTGCTGGGGACCGCCATCGAACTGACCCAATCGCTGCCCGATGAAAAGGTGCGGCTCGAGGCGGAACTCAACCTCCAACTTGCACTGGGCCAGGCTTGCCTTGCCCTGCACGGCTACGCGGCGCATGAGACAGCCGAGGTCTTCTCGCGCGCCCGAGAACTGGCGGAACGCGTCGACAAACCGCAGCAGTATTACGCCATGCTCTACGGCCTCTATGCGACCAACGTCATCAACGGCCGGCTCAATCTGGCCGACGATCTTGCGCAACGCTTCCTCGAACGCGCCACTCAGGACGGCGACCGCGGGCACCGCTGCATCGGGCATCGCATGGTCGGCGTCGTGGCCTTCTATCGCGGCAATCTCGGCAGCGCCCACGAGCATCAGCAACATGCGATCGCCGAGTACGACGCCGCCCAGCACCGCAAGCTGGCGCTGCGCTTTGGCACGGACATCGGCGTCACCGCCCAGATTTACTTGGGCTGGATCGAATCCATCATGGGCCGGCCGGAAACGGCGGCCAAATTCGTGGCCAAGGCCATCGAGCAGGCGCGCGGCATCGAACATGCACTGTCACTGGCCCAGGCCTTCCACACCGATTGCGTAATCGCGGCGGTAGGTAAGAATTACCCCGCGTTGCTCACGGCCAGCCGCACGGCATTGCAGTTCTGCGAGAAGAACAATCTCGGCTATTACCTGTTCTGGGCCCGCAATTTCAATGCACTGGCCGAATCGATGCTCTCAGGTCCGGAGAAATTCGCCCTGGTGCGCGGCAACTTCGCCAACCTCAGCGAATTCAACAAGACGGTCGCCGCCTGGTGGTTCCACAGTTGGGCAGCGGAAATTCTCTTGCTCAACGGCGAGCCGGAACAGGCGATGCGTGAAATAGAGGCCGCCACGGCGCTGATTTCGACCAACAACGAACGCTGGGGGCAGGCGGAAATCGAGCGCATTCGCGGCGAATGCCTGCTGACCATGCCGTCGCCGGCGCTCGATGAGGCGGAACACTGGTTGCGCAGGGCGGTGGGCAGCGCACGCGCCGTCGGCGCTCAGACCTTCGAATTGCGCGCAGCGCTGAGCCTGCACAAGCTGCTGGCGCAATGCGGGCGCACTAAGGAGAGCACGGCGCTGCTGGCGCCGATTTGCGCCCAATTCACCGAAGGTTTGGATTCCGCCGAATTGATCGCGGCAAAGGCGATCGTCGGCGCCTGAGCGCGCCGCAGCCGCTCACTCCGCTGAATTGGCGCTTTCGAGGACGACGCCGTGCAGCTCGCGCAGGCGCTGCGCCAGGATGCCGGCGATATTGCGGAAGATTTTCGACCCGACCTTGGTGTTGCGCCAGCAATCGCTTTCCCGGATGCGGATGAGGACGCAATCGCGGGTCGCCTCCACCGTCGCGGAACGTGGCGCGTTATCGACCAGCGCCATTTCTCCGAAGCAGTCGCCGCTGTTGAAAATTCCCAGTTCGTGGTTTTTGTGATGGTCGCCACGCTTGGTGACGCGCGCCTCGCCGTCGATCACGACATACATGTAATTGCCGCTGTTGCCTTCACGAATGATTTGCTCGCCGGCGCGGAACACCTTTTTTTCGGCGCCGTTGAGCAATTCCAGCAATTCGACCTGATCGAACCCGGTAAACACGGGAACGCGCTCGATCAGCTTGGTAAGCAAAATCTGCAATTCCTGACGGGGTAGGCTGTCTTTCAACCACATGGCGCTGGATTCAAGGTTGGCCGGATAGGGCGGCCAAGGCTGGAGTATCAAATTTTTCACGAACTTATGCAAGACGGGTCTTTATGGCGCCCTTGATACCTGCAAGAATGCTTCGATCTCACAATCAAATGTTTCGGAGGCTTCATGGCGACGCGCGGCAAGCAGAAAAAGGGCAAGAAGGCCTTGTTGTTGGGCGCGGGCGGCCCGCTCGGCGGTCTTGAAGCCGGCGCGCTGATTGCGCTGGATGAAATGGGCGTCGAATTCGATGTCATTTCCGGCGCCTGCATCGGTTCCATTTTGACGCTGGCCTATAGCAGCCCCGCCGGCGGCCGCACTCCCCGCGAAGCCCTGGAATTCTGGGTGAGCGAAACCGGCGTCTCGGATGCGCTCTACAAATGCCTGCCCATGGACTTCAAGGTCTTCCAGAAACAGGCGGGAATGCTGAATCCGATGATGGATCGCTGGCTGCGGACGATGCTCGGCCTCAATCCGTTCTACTCCTACACGCCGAAAACACCACTGCACCGGCTCTACAGCGAGCTCTATCTGCTCGGCCTGATTTCCATGATGCCGAGCGCCGTGCCCTTCGAAACCTCCGTGTCGCGCATCGCCCCAGTGCTTGAAGTGCTCATCGATTTCGACAACCTCAAGAATCTTTCCAAGGACGTCTACATCAACGCGATGAACCTCACCGACAAGGACATCGCCATCTTCGACAAACACCAGATCACGCCCCAGCACGTCATGGCGGGGTCGTCGCTGTTCTGCGTTTGCCCGCAAACGGAGATCGATGGCAAGTTTTATGGCGAGGGTTCCTACATCGACAGCCTCAATTTCAAGGGCGTCCTCACCCGCCACCCCGACGTGGACACCATCGTCGTCATGAACATTCTCAGCCGACGCGAGCTGTTGCGTCCTGCCCGGAACTTGATGGACGCCTACAACCTCTCGATCATGCTGCCCTTCGTCACCGTGGCCGAGGACGACATCAAGCTCTTCGAAGCCAAGCACAAAGGCAATCGCACCCTGCTGAAGACGAAGTTCAAGATTCCCGACGAACACCTCCCCCACGCCATGGATTGGAGCTGCTCGAACTTCAAGCGCCTGCGCGACATCGGCTACGAGGCTGGCCTCAAGCTCTATCGGGAGAACAAGGCGCTGCTTGACTGAGCCGCGGGCGGCGCAAACCTGAGCGGCTCGGTTTGCGCCATACTACGGCGATGTTTCTCTTCGTCGATATCACCAGCCACGGCTTCGGCCATCTTTCCATCACTGCTCCGGTACTGCGGGCGCTGGCCCGGCGAACGCCCGAACTCCGCCTCACCGTGCGCAGTCTGGTGCCGGAAGCGCAGCTGCGGCAGCGTATCGGACTACCCTTCACCCACATCGCCGCCGCCACCGATTTCGGCTACGTCATGCGCGATGCGCTGCAACCCGACCTCGAAGCAAGCGCGCAACGCTACCGTCAAGACTACTCGGAATGGGACCTGCGGGTGGCGGAGGAAGCCGCCTTCCTGGGGCGACTGGCGCCGGATCTCGTGCTCAGCAATGTCAGCGATCTGCCGCTGGTGGGTGCCGCGGCCGCTGGAATACCGGCGGCGGCCCTCTGCTCGCTCAACTGGGCCGATATCTTCGCGCACTACTATGGCGACGCCGAATGGGCGGCGCCCATCCATGCCCGCATGCTGGCGGCCTATCGCTCGGCCCGCATTTTCGTGCGCACGACGCCCGGCATGCCCATGGATGCGCTTGGCAACGTCGCGGTCATCGGCCCGGTGGCGGCGCGCGGCCAGCGTCAAGCGCTCGGTCTGCCGGCAGGCCAGCGGGCGGTACTGTTGGCCATGGGCGGTATCGCCATGCGCCTGCCGCTCGAACGCTGGCCCCGGCTGCCCGGCTTGCGCTGGGTAGTGCCGGAGCAATGGCAATGCAGGCATCCCGACGCCGTGGCGCAGGAATCCTTCGGGCTTGCCTTCACCGATTTGCTGGCCTCGGTCGACGCGGTAATCACCAAGCCGGGCTACGGCACCTTCACCGAGGCGGCCTGCAACGGCACACCGGTGCTCTATCAGCGGCGCATCCATTGGCCGGAGGAAAAATATCTGGCCGACTGGCTTGAACGCCATGCCCGGTGCCAAGAAATCGCCGGTGAAGATCTCTCCGCCGGCAGGCTCCGCACCGCCCTGGAGGCGTTGTGGGCAAAACCAACGCCGCCGTTGCCAACGGCGTCGGGCGACGAGCAAGCGGCGGATCATTTGCTGGCGTTGCGTTGATTTACGGCTCGCCGGCAGCATATCCCCTTGTCGTCACCGGCGCTTTGTGTCAGATTTCCGGGCTATGACCTACAAGGGGACGAGACATGCATAAACAAGCGAAATTCTGGATCCTGGCTGCGGCCATCGCAGCACTGACCGGCACCGCCCATGGCGCCGATCCGAAAGGCGCAGCGACGCCCCCAGCCCCCCCACCCGCCGCCACACCGGCCAGCGGCGCCGATGCCTACGACAAGACTTTGGAAACGGCGCGCGCGAGTGCCGAGGAGCAGGCAAAGGTGGCGAAGGCGAACAAGGAAATCGCGGACAAGCGTGCCGCTGAGGAAGCCGCCGAGAAGAAACGCGCCGCCGACGTCATCGCCGCCGAAAAGGCGCAGCGCGACAGGGACGAAGCAAAGCGGCGCCAAGAGCAAGACCGCGTCCTCAAGGCCGAGGAGAAAAAGCGCCTTCAGGCCGAGCGCGAACGCTCATGCGTGGTGAAGCCGGTGATGAGCGATGCCGAGATCGCCAACTGCAGGAAAGTCTGGCGTTAAGACCGGCGACCGTGGCGGCCATTGCCGCCGCTTTCCCGGCCGATATGCAAAGACGCCGGGCAAGCTCGTCAGGCCGGAAAATTTCGCTTTGGAAGTATGGCGTCGGCGCTTCATGGCGCCGATGCCGATCCGGCGATGATTGCGCTCTCGCCGCGCCTCGCCCTTAAATCACTTCGTAGCCGAAACGCTTGAGCAATTCGCCGGTTTCGCACAGCGGCAGCCCCATGACGCCGCTGTAGCTGCCGGACAGATGTTCGACGAACATCGAGGCACGCCCCTGGATCCCATAGGCGCCCGCTTTGTCGAGCGGTTCGCCGCTCATGACGTAGTGGCGAATTTCACGCTCGTCGAGCTTGCGGAAGCGGACTTCGCTCACCGAAAGCGCGTATTCCGTCCGCCCGTCGGCATAGACGGCAACGCCGGTAAGGACGCGGTGGGTGCGGCCGGAAAGACGTCGCAGGATGGCTGCGGCATCGGCCTCATCCACCGGCTTGCCGATGATCTCGCCTTCCAGTTCCAGGGTCGTATCCGCTGCCAGGATGGGCTTGTGCAAGAGTTGACGCAGCTCGACGATCTGGCGCCCCTGTTCGAGCTTGGCCATGGTGACCCGCTCGACGTAATCCTCCGCGCTTTCTTCCGCCAGTGGCGTCTCGTCCACATCGCAATCGATGCGACTGCCACTGCGCAGAAGGATGGTATCGAAGCGCATGCCGACCTGCGCGAGCAGTTCGCGCCGGCGGGGGCTGCGGGAAGCGAGGTAGACGCGCATTTCCATCAGTGCAAGTCCTTGGTTCGGGCTGACCGCATTCTAATCCCAATTATCCTTCGCGGTGGTAGGGATGATTTTTGAGAACGGAGGCGGCTCGGTAAAGCTGTTCGCATAACACCAGGCGCGCCAATCCATGAGGCAGCGTCAGGCTTGAAAGACGGATGCTGTCGCTGGCAACTTCCTTTAACTCGGCATCCAGGCCGTCGGCGCCGCCGATCAGCAACACCGCATCGCGGCCGTCCTGCATCCATTGCTCCAGGCGCCGGGAAAGTTTCAAAGTGGTGAGATCGTCGCCGCGCTCGTCGAGAACGACGAGCCGGCAGGCGGCGGGCAAGGCTTCGCGGACGCGCGCTTTTTCCGCCGCCAAGAGTTGCTCACGCGTCTTGGAACCGCGCGGTTCGGGCTTGATTTCGATCACCGCCGTGCTCAATTCGCGCGGCATACGTTTGACGTACTCGGCACATCCCGCATCCACCCATTCCGGCTGACGATGCCCGACCGCCATCACCGTCAGCTTCATTCCGGGAGGTGCGGCCGGCCGCTCATGCCGCTTCGCGCGCCGCTCCGGCTTTTTCCGCCGCCTTGCGCCGACCGGCCGGCGTCGCCTGCCAGAGCTCCTCGAGGTTGTAATAGGCGCGGACGGTGGGTTGCATGAGATGGACAACGATGTCGCCCAGATCGACAAGCACCCACTCGCCGTTATCCTCACCCTCGACGGAAATGATTTCGCCGCCTGCCTCGCGCACTTTTTCCTGGACGTTGCGCGCCAGCGACTTCACTTGGCGGTTGGAGGTGCCGCTGGCAATGACGATGCGGTCGAACAGCGAGGTCAGCTTGGCGGTGTTGATCACCTCGATGTCGTGCCCCTTGATTTCCTCAAGCGCATCGACCACGATTTTCTGCAATTTCCGGACGTCCATTAGAGCCTTTGATAAAGATTGTGCTGCCGAATATAAGCGATAACCGAGTCCGGTATCAAATAACGCGGGCTCCTGCCGTCGACCAGCAACTGGCGGACCTGGGTGGCCGAAATCGCCAGCGGCGTCATGGGAAATCTGACGATCGCGCCGGCGGGCGCCGCGGTCAATAGCGCCGGGTTGTCGCTGCCGCGCTCGGCATAGAGGCCGGCCAGCGCGGAGGGAAGATTTTCCGGATCGATTACGTAACCCGGACGGTGGGCAACGCCAAGATGCGCGAGTTCCAGCAGTTCCTGCCAGCGGTGCCAGGTCGTCAAGCCGGCGAATGCGTCGGCGCCTAGCAGCAGTACCAGCGAACGCCGCTCACCGATTTCCGACCGCAGGCGTTCCAGCGTAGGCACCGAGAAACTTGGGCATTCGGCTTCCACCTCGGCCGGATCGACGCTGAACGCGGTATTGCCCGCCACTGCGAGCCGCACCATGTCGAGACGATGACGGGCTGTCACCTCGGGCGCATGCCGGTGCGGCGGCCGCCCGGCGGGAATCCATCGGATTTGCGAAAGCCCGAGGTCCTGACAGGCCTCTTCGGCGAGCCGCAGATGACCCAAATGAACCGGATCAAAGGTACCGCCGAAAACACCCAGTGGTTCCACGCCGCCGGGCATTGAGCTAGGCCTGTTCCGAAAGCCGGAAGACGCTGCGATAGCCGGCATAGAAACTGGCAAAGACGACCGGCATCAGCACGACCAGCAATGGCACGCTGACAAGAGTGCTGAGCACTCCGACGGCGCCCGGCGCAATTGCCGCGCCAAAGACGAGAACGACTGACGGAAGAATGGCCGCCAACATGAACAGCGCCACGCCGAAGACCAGGAAGGCCCGCCAGTTGAGCCAGCAGGCAACGAGGCTGAAAAACAGCGCCTTCGACGCCGTCAACCGATGCCAGGCGGCAAGCACGGGTGCGAACCAATAGGCCATCAGCACTGGAACGAGCAGGCACATGGCGACGAACGGCCCCATGAAGGCGCCGACGCCCAGCTCCGGGTTTGCTGGCGTTTTACCGGAGCGGAGGAAGCGCATCATTGCTCCGTCGTCGATCAGGGCCGACAAGGCGAGGATGCCCACCGTCAGGAACAGGTAGAGGGCGCCGAGGATGAGTAACGTCCGCAATTCGGTCCGAAATCCGGAAAAGAGCGTTCCCGGCAGCGGCAAGCGCCCTTCATCCAAGTCCCGGCAGGCGTTCATCACCCCGACCGAAAGCGCCGGCATGGCCACCGAGGCGGCGATGGCGCCGAGGATCGGCACCAGATTGACGAGAATGAGCGTGATCCAGTAGGAGAAGACGATGAGCAGCAACAGCGCGGGGTTGCGGCGGTAGATGGCGAAGCCGTCGACGAGCCAGCGCCAGCCGGCCGCCGCCGGCAGTGTCTGGGCCCTCATGTCCCCGAAAAGACGTCGCGATACGCCCCGTAGAGCGCGCCGCTCGCCACCGGGATCAGCACCAGGAACCCCAGTGCGAGCGGAAGCGCCGCGATGAATCCGAGCACAACCATGACCAAAACGTAAAGCATGAAGGCGATCCAGTTGGCGGCACAGGCGTTGAAACTGGCCTTGAGCGCATCGATCGGCGACATGTCGTTGAAGAACACCAGCGCCGGGGCGAACAGCACCGCCATCACCACCGGGATCATCAGCACCATGCCCAGCAGGGAGGCGAGCATGACGGCGCCAAAGGCCATCCCCAGCCCCGTGGCATTGCCCGCGATCGTGCCGCCGATCACCCCGCCGCCGACGATCGCGCGGGTGAACAGGCCGATGATCAGGATGGCGGCCATGTATAGCGCGCCGACGATCACCAGGCCGCCCACCTTTTGCTGGAAGCCGGCAAAGAGATCGTCGATGGCGAGTGTTTCGCCGGCGGTCTGCTTGCGGCACATAAAGAGCATGCCGGCGATCAGCACCGGAAGGATCAGATTGGCGGCGACCATGCCGAGGAAGGGCACGAAGTGCAGCACGACCAGGGTGCCGATCAAAATCGCGGCGGCGCCGAGCCAAATGCCCGGATTGGCGGCGAACAACGCCCAGCCTTGGCGCAGCCATTCGAAGCAAGCCCCGATGTCGACCTTGCGACTCTGGCCGGTGAACGACGACGGCGCAACCGGAAATTCCGGCGTGTTTTCCATGTTACCCCCTGACGACGCGCTTAGAAGCGATGGATGACCCACATCGGCGGGCGCGTGGTTGGGGTCACCGGGTCGGCGACGGAGAAGTTGCCGTCGCCTTTGTTGTCGACCAGGTAGTAAGGCGCCGCGCCGCCAGCCGGCGTCACCTTGACCATGTAGAGCCGGCCGTTAACGCGAAATTCCTCGCGCGTTTCCTTGTCGTTTTTCTTGATCGTCACCTGCGGTTCCAGGGCGGCGTCCCATGACGACATTTCCGGGGGCGGCGGCGGAACGGCCGGCAGCGGTTGTAGATTGGCGGGCTTGTCCTGCGCCAGGACCGGCAGGGCGACGAAAAGGGCGATGGTGAGCAGGCGACGCATGGCGATGGTCCTCGGTAATTTAAACCGCATTTTACCCGGAGTCGGGGATCCGCGACGGGTGTTTGGGCGCACGACGCCGCGGTTTGCCGGCACCCCTGAGCTTTAGAGGTTCAGCATCATCTCGCGTTCCGAAGGCAGCAGCGAGAAACTGCGCGTTTCGTAATGCTTGAAGATGGCGGCGACGATTTCTTCCGGCGAATCGATGATCTGGATGAGGTTGATATCCTCTGGATCGATCATTTTTTCACTTACCAGGCGATCCTTCACCCAATCGATCAGCCCCTTCCAAAAATCGGCACAGACGAGGATGAGCGGAATCTTGCGCGTCTTGCCGGTTTGCAGCAGGGTCAGCGCCTCCATCAGTTCATCCAGGGTGCCGAAACCGCCGGGCATCACCACATAGGCGCTGGCGAAGCGCACGAACATGTATTTGCGGGCGAAGAAGTGACGGAAAGTCTGGGAGACGTCCTGATAGCGGTTCGACTGCTGCTCGTGCGGCAACTGGATGTTGAGGCCGACTGACGGCGACTTGCCGTCGAAGGCGCCCTTGTTGGCGGCTTCCATGATGCCGGGGCCGCCGCCGGAGATGACCGAGAAGCCGGCATCCGAAAGCTGGCGGGCGATGCGCTCGGTCAGATCGTAGTAGGGCGCGCCCGGCGGAATGCGGGCGCTGCCGAAAATGGAGACGGCCGGCTTGATGGCGGAGAGCCGTTCGGTCGCCTCCACAAACTCTGACATAATGCCAAAAATGCGCCACGATTCCCGTGCCGATACTGCCTGAATCAAGGCATCCGCCTCTGCCGGGCGAATGAATTTATTGTCTGTCATCTATGTCTCTGCTCTTGTTGGTGGACGGTTCGTCCTATCTTTATCGCGCTTTTCACGCCCTGCCCGACCTGCGCAATCGCGACGGCGAGCCGACGGGCGCCATTTACGGCGTCCTCAGCATGCTACGCCGGCTGGAAGGCGACTTCAAGGCGGACCGGAAAGCGGTGGTCTTCGATGCGCGCGGGAAAACCTTCCGCGAGGACTGGTATCCGCAATACAAGGCGCATCGGCCCTCCATGCCGGAGGACCTGGCGCTGCAGGTCGAGAACCTCCATGCCGCCATCCGTGCCGCCGGCTGGCCGCTGCTGATGGTGGACGGCGTCGAGGCCGACGACGTCATCGGCAGTCTGGCCGAGGAAGCCTGCAAGATCGGCATGGACACCCTGATTTCGACCGGCGACAAGGATTTGACGCAATTGGTCAACAAGCATGTCCGCTGGTTCAACACCATGAGCAACGAACTGCTCGACCGCGAAGGCGTGACGGCGAAATTCGGCGTCCCGCCCGAGCGCATCGTCGATTACCTGGCGCTGGTCGGCGATGCGGTCGACGGCGTTCCCGGCGTCGCCAAGTGCGGCCCCAAGACGGCGGTGAAATGGCTTGCCCAATACGGCACGCTTGATGAAGTGATCGCTCACGCCGGCGAGATCGGCGGCGTCGTCGGAGAGAACCTGCGGACCCACCTCGACTTCCTGCCGCTCGGAAGAAAGCTCCTGACCGTGCGTTGCGACCTGCCGGATCTGCCGGCGGTCGATACGCTGCAGGCCCAGGAGCCTGATCGCGACGCCCTGCGCGAGCTTTACCGGCGCTTCGAATTCAAGACCTGGCTGAAGGACCTCGGCGAAGGCGAAAACGCAGATCAGGCAGCGCCTGAAATCGAGGAACCGCTCATTGCCGAATTGCCGCCGCCGCGCCCGGTCTGCAACTACGAAACCGTGCTCACCTGGCCGCAGTTCGACGCCTGGCTGGAAAAAATCACGCGGGCCGAACTCACCGCCGTCGATACCGAAACCACCAGCCTCGATGCCTTCGGCGCCCGCATCGTCGGCCTTTCGCTCTCGGTGACCGTCGGCGAGGCCTGCTACATCCCGGTCGCCCACAACGGCCCCGGCGTCGCCGACCAGTTGCCGCGCGAGGAAGTGCTCGCCCGCCTCAAACCCTGGCTTGAATCGGAAGCGCACCGCAAGGTCGGCCAGAACCTCAAGTACGACCAGCACATCTTCGCCAACCACGGCATTGCGCTCAAGGGCATCGCCCACGACACCATGTTGCAGTCCTACGTGCTGGAGTCGGACAAGGGCCACGACCTCGGCCAACTGTGCACCCGCCATCTCGACCTGCCGACGACGGCCTATACCGACATCTGCGGCAAGGGTGCCAAACAGATCGGCTTCGAGCAGATCGATCTCGACTGCGCCACCGCCTACGCCGCCGAGGACGCCGACGTCACCCTGCGCGTGCATCAGGTGCTCTACCCGCGTTTCGCCGCCGAGGAGGGCCTGTCTCGCATCTACCACGAGCTGGAAATGCCGGCGCGGGAAATCATCTGGCGCATGGAGCGCACCGGCGTCCTCATCGACTGCGAGGCGATGGCGCGCCAAAGCCACGAGCTGGGCCACAAGATAATGCTGCTCGAAACCGAGGCGCACCAGCTCGCCGGGCAACCCTTCAACCTGTCCTCGCCCAAGCAACTGGCCGAAATCCTCTTCGAGCGCCAGGGCCTGCCAGTGAAGAAGAAGACACCTTCAGGCACGCCCTCGACCGACGAGGAAGTGCTCTCCGAACTCGCCCTCGACTACCCGTTGCCCAAGCTGCTGCTTGAGCACCGCAGCCTCTCCAAGCTCAAGGGCACCTACACCGACAAGCTGCCGCGCATGGTCAACCCGGACACCGGCCGCGTGCACACCCACTTCTCGCAGGCCACCGTCGCCACCGGCCGGCTCGCTTCCAGCGACCCCAATCTACAGAACATCCCGGTGCGTACCGAAGAAGGCCGGCGCATCCGCATGGCCTTCATCGCCCCGCCCGGCTGCAGCATCGTCTCGGCCGACTACTCGCAGGTCGAATTGCGCATCATGGCGCACCTCTCGGAAGACAAGCGACTGCTCGAAGCCTTCGCCCAGGGCGAGGATGTGCACCGCGCCACCGCCGCCGAGATTTTCGGCGTCACGCCGCTCGAAGTCGGCCCCGACCAGCGCCGCGTCGCCAAGACCATCAACTTCGGCCTCATCTACGGCATGAGCGCCTTCGGCCTGGCCCGCCAGCTCGGCTTAGAACGCGGCGCGGCGCAGACCTACATCGACCGCTACTTCGCCCGCTATCCCGGCGTCGCCCACTACATGGAAGAAACGCGCAACAAGGCGCGGGAACAAGGCTACGTTGAAACTGCCTTCGGCCGCCGCCTGTGGTTCGCTGACATCCGCGCCGGCCAGCAGGGGCGCCGCCAGGGCGCCGAACGCGCCGCCATCAATGCGCCCATGCAGGGCACCGCCGCCGACCTGATCAAGCTCGCCATGATCGCCGTGCAAAAATGGCTGGACGCGGAAAAACTTGCCTCGCGCCTGGTGCTGCAAGTGCATGACGAACTGATTCTGGAAGTCCCAGACGCCGAACTCGCCCGCATCCGCCTGGAACTGCCGCGCCTGATGACGCAGGTGGCGAAGCTTTCGGTGCCGCTGGTGGCGGAAGTTGGCGTAGGACCGAGCTGGGAGGCGGCGCATTGACGCCCTGCCACCGCCGCCCTCTCGTCTCCCGCTCCCCTGAATCGGTCGTGCGCAACGGCTTGGTGGCCTGCGCCATTCCACTCACGTAAAATCGGCTCTCACCGCCGACCGTCAGGCAACCATGAATTCGCATTCCCAAGCTTCTTCCGGAGCATCCCCGGCCGATATCAGCGTCATCATCGTCGCCATGAACGAAGCGCACGACATCACCGACACCATCAACAGCGTCAAGTCGTGGTGCCGGGAAATCATCGTCTTCGACTCCGGCAGCACCGATGGCACCCAGGCGCTCTGTCGTTCACTCGGTGCCGAGGTGTATGAAACGGATTGGCCGGGCGATGGCCCGCAGAAGAACCGGGCGCTGGCGAAGGCGAGCGGCGAGTGGGTGATCTGCCTCGATGCCGACGAACAAATCGGAACCGAGTTGCGCCAGGAAATTCTGGCGACATTGCCCGAGACAGCTTTTGCCGCCTTCTCGACGCCCCGCCTTTCGAGTTTTTGCGGCCGGGAAATGCGCCACTGCGGCTGGTGGCCGGATCGGATCGTGCGGATTTTCCGGCGGGCGCAGGGAAAGTTCACCGAGGTCCGGACGCATACCCATCTCATCATTGAGGGGGCGACCGGGACCCTGCAAAACCCCATCCTGCACCGCGCCATCCCGGAAATCGCCGAGTCGCTCGACAAGATGAACCTCTACTCGACAGAAGGCGCGCGCTCCATCCAAGAGTCGGGAAAACGCGGCGGCTTCTGGATGGCGATCGGCCGCGGCTTTTGGGCTTTCCTGAGAACCTACCTGCTGCGCCGCGGCTTTCTCGATGGCAAGCATGGCTTCATGCTCTCCATCCTCAACGCCGAAGGCACTTACTACAAGTACCTCAAGCTCTGGCTGATGCAGCAGCATGGCAACCGCCAGACCACTTCGGACCGGAATCGGCCTTGAACCCGTCGGTCATCGTCACCACCTACAACCGGCCGGACGCGCTGGAACTGGTGCTGCGTGGCTTTGCCGCCCAAGCCGACCGCGATTTCGAACTTCTCATCGCCGACGACGGCTCCACCGACAACACGCGCCAGGTCATCGACCGCTTCCGCCGCAATGCGCCCTTCGCCGTCCAGCATGTCTGGCAGGAAGATGCCGGCTTCCGGGCCGCGGCCATCCGCAACAAGGCCAGTCTGCAAAGCCGGGGGGACTATCTGATTTTCACCGACGGCGATTGCGTTCCCGCGCCGGACTTCGTTGCCAACCACCGCCGACTGGCCGAACCCGGCTATTTTCTCGCCGGTAACCGCATTCTCCTGAGCGAATCCTTTTCCACCGAAGCGGTGGCGCAGCAATTGCCCATTTTCAACTGGCCGATGTCGGGATGGCGGACGGTGCGAGGCCGCGGCGGCATCAATCGTCTAATGCCGCTGCTTCGGCTGCCACTGCCGAGTTTCATGCGCAAGCTACCCCGGCGCCGTTGGGAAGGCGTCAAAACCTGCAATCTCTCAGTCTGGCGCTACGACTTCGAGCGCATCAACGGTTTCGACGAGCGCTATTGCGGCTGGGGGCTTGAAGATTCCGACCTCGTCATCCGCCTGCTGCGCGCCGGCGTCGAGCACAAAAGCGCCCGATTTGCGGCACCGGTCTTTCACCTCTGGCACCGGGAATTCGATCGCCTGAGTCTGCCCGAAAACCGCCAACGCCTCGACGCACTGCTGCAAGGCCGGACGATAGAAGCCGAAGAAGGTTTGCGCCAGTACCAGGTGACGGGACAGAAGCAATAGAGACCGCGGCCTTTGGCCGGCGGACAAGGCCTATATGGCAGGCGCTGAACGCTGCCGGGCATGGGCCAGCAGCGCATCGATATCGGAGCTGCAGAGCATGGGCGCAATGCGGGCGATTTCCTCCACCGGCCAATCCCACCAGGCGATTTCCAGCAGCGCGGCACGCGTCGGCTCGTCGAAGCGCCAGCGCACATGGCGCGCCGGATTGCCGGCAACGATGGAGTATGGCTCGACATCGCGGGTCACCACCGCCCCAGCCGAGACCACAGCGCCGTCGCCAATCTGCACACCGGAAAGAATGATGCTGTCGGAGCACAGCCAGACGTCGTTGCCGACGATGACGTCGCCGCGACTGAAACCGGAGGGCGGCGCCGGTTCGACCACCGCCAGCATGGTCGGAAAGGGATAGGTCGTCAGCCACTCGGTATGATGATGCCCGCCGAGAAAAATCTGGACATTGGTCGCAATTGAGCAAAAAGCGCCGATCTTCAGCGTGCTGCCTTCATTCCAGTCATGAATCCGGGGCAAGCCGTAGCTGCCGATACCCAATGAATACTTCCCCGGATAGTGAAGCTCGAATCGCGCCCGGCCCCGGTAAAGCGCCGGGATTTTTCTCAAGCGTCGCTCTGCTTGGCGCAAGAGAAATTTCTTGATCAATTTCATGGCGCGCTTTTCCGATTCTGCTCCGCCGCCGCATACAAGGCCCAGCATGCCATCAGCAGGCTCAATCCCAGATTGTTGCTGAAAAATATCTCACTGAAACTGAAGGCGACGGCAAAGCCCAAAAGGGACAGGCGATAGGCGTCGTGTCTCGCCACCGCAAACATCCAGACGCAGGTGGCGAGCAGACAGGAGAAAAGAAGTCCGCCGCCGATACCGAGCACCTGGAACCAGTCGCTGTGGAAGCCCGGAATGGTCAACACCCCGGGGGGCGGCGCCCCCAGCGCCGGATGCGTCTGATACAACTGCGTGAGCGAAGTGTATCCGGCCCCCAACCAAGGGTGTTCGAGCCAGGTCACCAGGGAAACTCGCGCCAACTCCAGACGTATCCCTGTCGAGGTCGGAGTAAAGGTCGAGGCGCGGAAATAATCCAATGTTTCGAGGTAGATCAATTCGAACCGGGAATAGATCGGGTTATAGAAGTAACAAAGCGCCCCCAGCACGGCGAGCATTCCCGCCGCAGTCAGGATTCCGCGTCGCCAATTCATGGTTTTGAAGATCAGCACCAACATCAATACCGGCACGGCCATCAAGGCGCCGCGCGAGCCGCTGAGGATGGCGGCGGAGAGTCCAAGCAAGCCCGCCAAAAAAAGCCCCACAGCCAACTTTTTTTGCGCTCGATCTTCCGGTTTCCCCAACACCGCGTGGAGGACGCACAGCGCTGCGACCCAGATCGCATATTGACCGAAGCGGTTTTCATAGACCCGGCCCCAGGCACGCTCGCGCCCCTGGACGAAAACCTCCCAGAAAGCCATCGCGCCGTAAGCGGCCGCGGCCACGCCGGCGGCAATCGCCAATTGGCGATAGCTCACTCCCGCCAGCCGCGCCCCGACGAAGATGAGCGAACACCAGAGCAGGCGCGACAGTGGCGCCGCATTGACCGGCGCATAGTGGTGCCAGAACTGCGCGAAAATCCAGCCGGCGACGAAGGGCAGGAAAGGCAGGCACCAGCGCCACACCTCCAGGAGCAGCGGCTTGAGTTCGGAACGGCTGGCCCGAAAGATCAGCAGCAGACAGACCGGCGCCGCCAGGACGCTCAGATAGCGTGGGCCGCCGCCGAAGGGAAACCACTTGCTGCCCATGATCGGATAACAGAGCAGGATGCACAGAGCGAGGCTCCGCCATAGCGAAGGGCGGAATTCGTCAGGGTGCAAGACGCTCTCCCTCGCGTCCGCCAGCGTGGCGCTCCAGCTGCCGCCAGACCGCCTCCAGCACCGGTCCGACCGGAATGTTGACGAGATACCGCTCCTCGGTGTCGGTATCGACGTCGTTGGGGGCGATCAACGGACCGTAGTCGCCGGCATGGATGACCTCGGCCCGGTCGCTCCAGGGGCGCCAGATATGAACGTGCGTCGGCCCGAACAAGGCGACCACCGGCACGCCCAGCGCTGCTGCCATGTGCATGGGAACCGAATCGACCCCAATGAACAACTTGGCGCCGCCGATGGCCGCCGCGAGCGCCGGCAGCGTCAATTGCCCCGCCAGCGACTTCGCGTTCGGGTGCCCGGCCAGACGCGTGATTTCATCAATGAGACGGGTTTCCCTGGGTTCCGGGGCCGAGGTCAGGACCACTTGCCATCCGGCTGTCGCGAGTTGCGAAATCACCTCGGCGAAGCGTTCGTCCTCCCAGCATTTGAAAAACCAGCGAGAGGCGGGATGGACCAGCACATAGTTTTCGCCGACGCCGGCGGCATCGAGCTTCTGCCGGGCCAGCAAGGCGTCCTCCGGCCGGAAGGCCATGGTGCAGCGCCCGTCGGCCGCATCGATGGGCAAGCCCAGCGCACGCAAGACGGCGAGATTCTGTTCAACCATGTGCCCTTGCGCAGTCGCCGCCACCCGCCGCGGGAAAATCTTCCGCCAGAGCCAGTAGTCGCGTTTTTCCATGTCGTAGCTGAAACGCAGGGAAGCACCGCTGAAGGCCGCCGCCAACGCGCCCGGCCATTGATCGTTCAGATGCATCACCCAGTCGTAACGCCGTTTGCGGACAGCCCGCAGCAGGGACAACAAGTTTTTCACGCGCTGCCAGCCCCGCCCGGCTTGGCGGCGACGCGGCAGTGGCCAGACCTGGGTCAGATCGGGATTGGCGAGTAGCACGGGAAGAGTTTCGGCAAACACCATGGCATCGACCTCAACGCCCGGAAAATGACGTTTCAATGCCGAAAAAACGGGCGTCGTGAGCAGGACGTCGCCATGGTTCTGCAGCCGGATCACCAGCACCCGCCGGGGCGGTGCCGGTGAAAAAGAGTTAGTCGCCGTCAATGGCTGCGCGGTCACATTCATGCTGGTGCGGATGATACACTTTCGGACACCATTTTTTCTCCAGCTCGGCCGCGCCGCAACGCAACCTTCCCCTCGGGCTTAACCGCATGACATCGCTGCCGGGCATCAATCTGATTTTCCACTCCATCCGTCCCGGCGGCGGGATGGAACGGCACGTTCTGGATCTGATCGCCTATGCCGCGGGGCGCGGCTTCGCCCTGCGCGTCATTACACGTTGCCTGTCCTGGCCCGGCGATGCTCCGCCAAACGTGGAATTCGTGGTCCTGCGCGACCGCACCCCGTTTTCCCGCCTGAACACACTCTTCTTCGAACAGAACGCTTTCGACCAATGCCGGAAGGATTGGCCGAGCATCGCCGTGTCGCGCGCGCCCGGGCCGGAAGTGGCCATTGTCGGCGGAACCCATCTGGGGCACCTGATCGATCGCGGCAAGCAGCATCCCGGCTTTTTCGATCGCCGCACCATCGCCCGCGAACGTGCGCTCTATGAGCGGGCGAAAATCATTATTGCCCACTCCGGCAGGGTCAAAGCAGAAATCTCACAACATTACGGTATCGACCCTAAAAAAATCGTCGCTCTCTATCCGCCGGTCGACACCGCGACGTTTTCGCTGGAAGCGCGCACTCGGCGCGAAACGACTAGGCAGGCGCTCGGCGTTTCATCGGGGGAATTGCTGCTGCTCTTCCCCTCCAACAACCATGTCCTCAAGGGTGCCGACCTGATTCTTGAAGCCTTGCGGGATTTCGAACCGCGCATCCGGCTCGCCGTTGCCGGCAAGGCGCCGCTGGAGGCGCCCGGTGTCATCAATCTCGGCTTCCGACAGGACATGCCGGCGCTGTATGGAGCGGCCGACGCCGTCATCCTCCCCGGGGTGGGGGCCTTTGGCGACGCCATGGCC
>JAPUEC010000076.1:0-631 GCA_027492775.1 Rhodocyclaceae bacterium | reverse complement strand
CTATGAAGCCTTCGGCCTGGTCGGCCCGGAAGCCATCCTTTGCGGCACCCCGGTCCTCTTTGCCAATACGGTCGGCGCCGGAGAGGTCCTTTCCGAAACCGCCTGCCTGCGTTTCGAACGCAATGTGCCGGCTTTGCGCGCTGCCCTGCGCGAAGCACTTCGGCGTTTCGATGCAGGGACGCTGAGCCTCGCCGACCCCGGCCAGCACATCCATTATCCCTACTCCCTGCCCCAGCACTTCGACGCCGTCCTCGATCTGCTAGCCGCCGCCCGCCAATGAACCCGCCTGATCTCCCGCCCGCCACCCTGCTGCTCGTCTGCTACAACCAGCAGGACAGCATCAGCGCCGCGCTGGCCGGCGCCCTCGCTCAGGATTATCCCAAGCTGGAAATCGTCATTTCGGATGACGCCTCGCAGGACGCCACCTTCGCCCGCCTCCAAGAAGCATTGAAAGGCTACGCCGGCCCGCACCGGGTCAAGCTGCTGCGTAATCCTGAAAATCTCGGCGTCGGCGGCAACATCGACCGGGCGGTGCGTCAATCCAGCGGGGAACTGATTTTCATCGGCGCCGGCGACGACATTTCCCTGCCGGAGCGGGTCAGCACCGTCGTCCGCTGCTGGCAGGAACATG
>JAPUEC010000075.1:10554-19744 GCA_027492775.1 Rhodocyclaceae bacterium | reverse complement strand
CCGTGCGCACCCGTGAGCCAGGGCAGGACGCGGCGACGCGCAGCTTTCAAGCTCTACGGATTCATATCAATCAGGAACTCGGCCAGCTTGCGCTAGCCCTGCCGCAGGCGCTCGAACTGCTTCGGCCCGGCGGCCGCATGGTGGTGATCGCCTTCCACTCTCTCGAAGACCGCATCGTCAAGCGCTTCCTGCGTGATGCCGCGGTGCCCGATGTTCTGCCCAAGGGCGTGCCCCTGCGTGCCGCCGAATTGCCGCAGCCGCGCCTGAAGCTCGTCGGCAAGGCGGTTCGCCCGTCGGCCGCCGAAATCGCAACCAATCCCCGTGCCCGCAGTGCTGTTATGCGGGTTGCGGAAAAACTTCAATGATCCGGCTCAACATGATCCTCATGCTTGTTGTCACGATTTGCGCCCTGGGAGTGGTCACCGCCCAGCACAAGTCGCGCAAGCTTTTCCAGGATCTGGAGGCCGAACAGGAGCGCGCCAAGCAACTCGACGTCGAATACGGCCAACTGCAATTGGAACTCTCCACCTGGGCGACGCCGCCGCGGGTCGAGAAAATCGCCCGCGACAAACTGAAGATGCGCACGCCGGATGCGAGCGGCAAAGCAGCCGAACCCCCGGTGGCGCCCGCGCCCGTCGCCGCGATGCGCAAGCCGGCGAAGCCCGTCAAGCCCGCCTTGCGGAAGGGGCGGCAATGATCGTCCGGCGCCGCGGCCAGAAGGCCCATCGCTTCTCCGAGAGCCCGGTGCTCCAACTGGCGCTGCAGGGCTGGCGCTCGCGCATGGTCGGCATTGTGCTCATGGGTGCCTTTGTTTTGCTGATCCTCCGCGCCTTCTATCTGCAGGTCGTCAATAACGATTTTCTCCAGGAAAAAGGCGATTCGCGCTATCGCCGCGATATCGAGGTTTCGGCCTCGCGCGGCCGCATTACTGACCGGCACGGCGACATCCTGGCGGTGTCGACGCCGATGAAATCCATCTGGGCCATTCCCGCCGATGCGCGCCAGATGACGGCGGCGCAAAAGCAGGAACTCGCGAAGCTCTTGCAGATGGATCGCAATGAGTTGAACGGCAAGCTCGCCAGCGAAAAGAGCTTTGCTTACATCAAACGCCAGTTGCCACCGGAAGTGGCCGACCGCGTCGCCGGCATGAAGCTGCCCGGCATTCATCAGGAACGCGAATACCGTCGTTTCTACCCAACCGGCGAGATGACCGCGCACCTCGTCGGCTTTACCGGCGTGGACGATACCGGCCTCGAAGGCGTCGAACTCGCCTTCCAGAGTTCGCTGCTCGGCCGCCCCGGCAGCCGCAGCGTGATCAAGGATCGGCGCGGCCAGATCGTCGAGGACGTCGGCGCCATGAAGCCGCCGCAGGATGGCAAGGAAATTCGCCTCGCACTCGACGCCAAGATCCAGTATCTCGCCTACAGCCAGCTCAAGGCGGCGGTGACCGAGAACCGCGCCAAGGCGGGCGGCGCCATCGTCATCGACACGCGCAGCGGCGAAATCCTGGCGCTGGTCAATTGGCCCACCTACAACCCCAACAACCGCGAGCACCTGAACGGGGCGCAACTTCGGAACCGTGCGGTGACCGATACCTTCGAGCCCGGCTCGACCTTGAAACCCTTTACCGCCGCCCTGGCGCTGGATAAGGGCGGCTTTCGCTTCGACAGCGTCATCAACTGCGCCCCCGGCCGCATGACCATCGGCAGCGCCACCATTTCCGACGCGCATCCGCATGGCCCATTGACGGTAGCCCAGGTGATCCAGAAGTCCTCCAACGTCGGCGCCGCCAAGATGGCGCTGACCATCCAGCCCAAGGACATGTGGGACATGTTCGACGCCATCGGTTTCGGCCAACCGCCGCGTCTCGGCTTCCCAGGCGAAGTGGGCGGCCGTCTGCGCGCCTGGAAACACTGGCGTCCGATCGAGCAGGCGACCATGTCGTACGGTCACGGCATTTCGGTCAGCCTGATGCAACTCGCCCGCGCCTACAGCGTCTTTGCCCGCGACGGCGAATTGATCCCGTTATCGCTGACCAGCGTGGATGAGCCGCTGGTGCACGGTAAACCCGTGTTTTCCGCCCAGACCGCCCGCGAAGTGCGGGCCATGCTCGAAATGGCGGTGCAACCGGAAGGCACGGCGCCGCAGGCCCGCGTTTCCGGCTACCGCGTCGCCGGCAAGACCGGCACCGCGTACAAGATCGAAGGTAACGTCTATGTGCGCAAGTACATCGCCTCCTTCGTCGGGCTGGCGCCGGTTTCCGATCCGCGTCTGATCGTCGCCGTGATGATCGACGAGCCCTCTGCCGGCCAGCATTACGGCGGCGACGTTGCCGGCCCCACCTTCTCGCGCATCATGGGCGGCGCCTTGCGCACCCTTGGCATTCCCCCCGACGCGCCGGTGGTCCAGGTCGTCCAGGCGCCGGGCGAAAAGGAAAAGCTATGAACGCGGTGCGTCAGCTTCTCGACCGCTTCGCCGTCATGGGGATCGAACCCAGGGGGGTTGCCGACGACAGTCGTCAGGTCCGACCGGGCGACCTCTTCGTCGCCTATCCGGGCGACTGGGCCGATGGCCGGCGTTATATTCCCGATGCCATCGCGCGCGGCGCCTGCGCCGTGCTCTGGCAACCCGGCGGCGATTTCGCCTGGAATCCCGCGTGGACATTGCCGCAGATCCCCCACGACGGCCTGCGCGCCATCGTCGGGCCGCTCGCCCATGGCGTTTGCGGACGTCCGACCGAAGCCATGTCGTTGATCGCGGTGACTGGCACCAACGGCAAGACCAGCGTCAGCCAATGGGTTGCCCGCGCCCATCCCAAGGAATGCGCGGTGATCGGCACTCTCGGCGCCGGCTTCCCGAACGCCCTGGTCGATACCGGCTTCACGACGCCGGAAGCGGCAACGCTGATGCGCTTCCTGGCCGATTTTCGCAAGCAGGAGGCGCACGCCTGCGCCCTCGAAGCGAGTTCCATCGGCATCGAGGAGGGGCGGCTGAACGGCGCTCATGTCGATGTCGCCGTGTTCACCAACCTCACCCGCGACCATCTCGACTACCACGGCAGCATGGAAGCTTACGCCGCCGCCAAGGAAAAGCTTTTCCAGTGGCCGCGTCTGCGCCTGGCGGTGATCAATCTCGACGACGAATTCGGCCGCCGCCTGGCGCGTGAGACGACGGCGCTCAAGATGCTCGGCTACACCATCGGCGAGAATCACCACGATTTGCCCGCCATTCTGCGCGCCACCGATCTCAGGACGACCCCGGACGGCCAGAAATTCACTCTGGTCGCGCCAACCGGCCGTGCCGTCATCGAGACGCGCCTGCTCGGGCGCTTCAACGTCGCCAACCTGTTGGCGGTGGCCGGCGTGCTGGTCGACACTGGATTGCCGATTCAGGAAGTGGCGCGCCGCCTCTCCGAACTGACGCCTTCCCCCGGCCGGCTCGAGCGCCTCGGCGGCAACGGCGTGCCGCTGGTCGTCGTCGATTACGCCCACACGCCGGATGCGCTGGAAAACGCGCTTTCCACCTTACGCGAAGTGGCGACTGTCCGCGGTGGCAAGCTGGTCGCCGTCTTTGGCTGCGGCGGCGACCGCGACCGGGGCAAGCGCCCGCTTATGGGCGAAATTGCCATGCGCCTGGCCGATCGCGTCATGCTCACCAGCGACAACCCGCGCAGCGAGAATCCGCTCGCCATTCTCGCCGAGGTCCAGGCCGGTGCGCCGGGCGCCGAGACCATCGCCGACCGTGCCGCCGCCATCCGCCGAGCCGTGCTCGTCGCAGCGCCCGAGGATGTCGTTCTGCTGGCCGGCAAGGGCCACGAGGCGTATCAGGAAATTCACGGCGTGCGCACGCATTTTTCCGATGTCGAACAGGCCGAGGCGGCGCTGGTCGCGCATCACCGGGCGAACTGCGTCGTACCGCATATGTGCTGGCCGCTCTCCGCCATCGCCCGCGCCGTCGGCGGCCGCCTCATCGGCGAGGACATTGACATTGACGGCGTGTCGACCGACACCCGCAAGATCGGCGCCGGCCAACTCTTCGTTGCCCTTGCTGGCGAGCGCTTCGATGCCCACGATTTCCTGGCGGACGCTGCCCGGGGCGGCGCCTCGGCGATGCTGGTGAGCCGCATCGAAAAGCTGCCGGGCGGCATCTCGGCGGTCGCGGTGGAAGATACGCGCCTGGCCCTGGGCCGGCTCGCCGCCGCCTGGCGCCGCAGCTTCGACCTTCCGGTGCTGGCGGTAACCGGTTCCAATGGCAAGACCACGACCAAGGAGATGATCGCCGCCATCCTGGAGGCGGCTTTCGGCCCCCACGTCCTGGCGACCCAAGGCAATTTCAACAACGACATCGGCCTGCCGCTCACCCTGTTGCGGCTCAATGCCTCGCATCGCGCGGCGGTGATCGAACTCGGCATGAACCACCCCGGCGAAATCGCCTATCTCAGCGCCATCGGCGCTCCCAATGTGGCGGTGGTGACCAATGCCCAACGCGCCCATCTGGAGGGTATGGGCGGAATCGATGCCGTGGCCGAGGAAAAGGGCAGCATCTATCGCGGCCTGGCGCCCGGCGGCATCGCCGTGGTCAGCGCCGACGACGCCTATGCCGGGCTATGGTCCCAGATGGCGGGCAGTCATCGCATCGTCACCTTCGGCATCGACCGGCCCGCCGACATTCAGGGCGAGGTTCGCATCCAGGGTCTGAGCATGACCCTGCGAGTTCGCAGCGGTAGCGCGTCCGTCGAGATCCCGCTTCAGGTCTTCGGCCGCCACAACGCCCGCAACGCGCTGGCGGCGGCCGCGATCTGCCTGGCTGCCGGCATTCCGCTCGAAGCCGTGGTACGCGGGCTGACCGCCTTCCTCGGCGTCAAAGGTCGGCTGCAGCGCCGTGCCGGCATCAACGGCGCGGTGGTGCTGGACGATACCTACAACGCCAACCCCGATTCCGTCCGCGCCGGCATCGACGTGCTCGCCGCCACTATCGGCAAGAAAGTGCTGGTGCTCGGCGACATGGGCGAAATCGGCAAGGCGAGCGCCCAGTATCACGACGAAGTCGGCGGCTACGCCAAGAGCCAGGGCGTCGACCAACTGCTGGCCTTGGGCGAATCGGCGCAGCTGGCGGCCCGCAATTTTGGCGAGGGCGGCCGCCATTTCCGCGAGGTCGAGGCGTTGATCGAAGTCTTGGTGCCCGAACTCGACCCCAACACCGTGGTGCTGGTGAAAGGCTCGCGGTTTATGAAGATGGAGCGCGTGGCGGACGCCATTGCCTCCAACCCGCAAACCAATAACAACGCCGGGGAGACACACTGATGTTGCTGGCACTGTCGCAATGGCTGGCGCAGGACGTGCGCTTTTTCAACGTCTTCAACTACATCACGCTGCGGACGGTACTTGCGACGATGACGGCGCTGGTGATCTCCTTCGCCGCCGGTCCGGCCGTCATCCGCTGGCTGGCGGCCAAGAAGATCGGGCAGGCGGTGCGCACCGACGGTCCGCAGACCCACTTGGTCAAATCCGGTACCCCGACCATGGGCGGGGTGCTCATCCTCATTTCCATCGGCATCACCACCCTGCTCTGGGCGGATCTGACCAACAAGTATGTCTGGATCGTGCTGGTGGTGACCCTCGGATTCGGCATCGTCGGCTGGTACGACGACTGGAAGAAGGTGGTCTATCGCGATCCCAAGGGGCTGTCGGCCAAGTGGAAGTACTTCTGGCAATCGGTGCTGGGGCTGGGCGCGGCTTTGTTCATCGCCTTCTCCGCCACCTCGCCGGCGCAGACCGAACTGATCGTGCCCTTCGTCAAGTCCTTCGCCTATCCGCTGGGGATCGTCGGGTTCATCACCCTGAGCTACTTCGTCATCGTCGGTACCAGCAATGCGGTGAACCTGACCGATGGCCTGGACGGGCTGGCCATCATGCCCACCGTGCTGATCGCGGCGGCCCTCGTGCTCTTCGCCTACGTCACGGGCCATGCGCTCTACGCCAAGTACTTGTTCATTCCTTACGTGGCGGGTGCCGGCGAATTGTGCATCCTGCTTGGCGCCATCGCTGGCGCGGGGCTTGGCTTCCTCTGGTTCAACGCCTATCCGGCCGAGGTCTTCATGGGCGACGTCGGCGCGCTGGCGCTCGGCGCCGCGCTGGGCACCGTCGCCGTCATCGTTCGCCAGGAAATCGTGCTTTTCATCATGGGCGGCGTCTTCGTGGTCGAAACGCTCTCGGTGATGATCCAGGTGAGCTACTTCAAATACACCAAGAAAAAGTATGGCGAGGGCCGGCGCATCCTGCGCATGGCGCCGCTGCATCACCACTTCGAACAAGGCGGCTGGAAGGAGACGCAGGTCGTCGTCCGCTTCTGGATCATCACCATCATGCTGGTCCTTTTCGGTCTCTCGACCCTGAAATTGCGCTGAGATGAACGTAAACGGCAAACACGTCCTGGTAGTCGGGCTCGGAGAGTCCGGACTGGCGATGGCCAAGTGGCTGTCGCGCCAGGGCGCGCGTGTGCGCGTTGCCGACTCACGGGAGAATCCGCCCAATCTGGCCGAGCTGCGAAGCGCCGTGCCGGAGGCGGAAGTGATCGCCGGACCATTCGCGGCCGCCAGCTTCGCCGGCATGGATCTGATCGCGCTCTCGCCTGGTGTTCCGGCGGCGACCCCGGAAATCGCCCAGGCGGCGGTGCCGGTCATTTCGGAAATCGAATTGTTCGCCTGGGGCGTGCGCCAGTTTGCCCCGGCCTCGAAGATCATCGCCATAACTGGCAGCAACGGCAAGACGACGACCACCGCCTTGACCGCGCATCTGCTCAACGGCGCCGGCGTGCCGGCCGTGGCCTGCGGCAACATTTCGCCTTCGGCGCTCGACGCCTTGATGAGCGCCATTGATGCGCAGGCGTTGCCGGCCATTTGGGTGCTCGAACTGTCGAGCTTCCAACTGGAGACGACTGCCAATCTCAACGCCGATGCGGCGACGGTGCTCAACGTCAGCGAGGACCACCTCGACCGCTACGACGGCAGTCTTTCCCTCTACGCTGCGGCCAAGTCGCGGGTCTTCCAGGGCAATGGCGTCATGGTGCTCAATCGCGAAGACGACTACTCGCTCGCCAACGGCCGCTGCGGCCGCCGCATGGTCACCTTCGGCCTGGATGCCGCGCCGCGTGACGCCGACTATGGCTTGACGAACGCTGCCATCTGCAAGGGCGAGACAGAAATAGTGGCGCTCGACGCCCTTCCGCTCACCGGCTTGCATAACGCCGCCAACGTCATGGCGGCGCTGGCGCTCTGCGAAGCCGCCGGCGTCCCGCCCGCGCGCGTTTTGCCGACACTTGCGGCCTTCCGCGGCCTGCCGCACCGCGTCGAGAAGGTCGCCGAGATCGGCGGCGTGCTCTACATCGACGATTCCAAGGGCACCAACGTCGGCGCGACACTCGCTGCCATCGCCGGCCTGGGTCGGCCGGTGGCCATCGTGCTGGGCGGCGACGGCAAGGGCCAGGATTTTTCGCCGCTGGCAGCGGCCCTGAAAGCGCATGGTCGGGCGGTCGCGCTGATCGGTCGCGACGCCAACCGCATCGCCGCCGCCATCGACGGTTGCGGCCTGCCGATGCAACACTGCGCCGACATGGTCGAAGCGGTGCGCTGGCTCGCCGGGCAAGCCAGAGCGGGCGATTGCGTCCTGCTCTCTCCCGCCTGCGCCAGCCTCGACATGTACCGCAACTACGCGCATCGAGCCGATGCCTTTATCGCCGCCGTCCAGGAGCTCGCGTCATGAGCATGATCGCCGCCCTCGACGCGCCCCGCCGGCAGACGGCCGAAATCGACTACGCGCTGCTGTGGAGCGCCTTGTTGCTGCTGGCGATCGGCATGGTCATGGTCTATTCGGCATCGATCGCCACCGCCGAGGCCGGCAAGTTCAGCGGTCACCAGCCGGCCTATTTCCTCATCCGCCACGGCGTTTTTCTCGCCATCGGCTTGCTCGTCGCGGCTTTCGCTTTCCAGTTGCCTCTGGCGGTCTGGCAGAAATACGCGCCCTGGCTGTTCATGATCGGCGCGCTGTTGCTCCTGATTGTCCTCATCCCCGGCATCGGTCGCGATGTGAATGGCGCCCGCCGCTGGCTGCCGCTCGGTATCGCCAACGTCCAGCCCTCCGAGCTGATGAAGCTTTTCGTCGTCCTTTACGCCGCCGATTACACCGTGCGGAAGATGCCCGTGATGCACGACGTCAAGCAGGCTTTCCTGCCGCTGGCGGCTGCCATGGTGGCCATTGGCGGGTTCCTGCTCAAGGAACCGGATTTCGGCGCCTTCGTCGTCATCATCAGCATCGCCGTCGGCATCCTTTTCCTCGGCGGCATGCGGGCACGCCTCTTCGCCGTGCTCTTCTTCGTGCTGATCGCCGCTTTTACGCTGCTCATCGTCATCTCGCCCTATCGCCGCGACCGCATCTTCGGTTTCATGGACCCCTGGGCGGATGCCTTCGGACGAGGCTACCAGCTCTCGCATTCGCTCATCGCCTTCGGGCGGGGTGAAATTTTCGGCGTGGGCCTCGGCGCCAGCGTCGAGAAGCTCTTCTACCTGCCGGAAGCGCATACCGACTTCCTGCTGGCGGTTATCGCCGAAGAACTCGGCTTCGTCGGCGTGCTGGTGGTCATCTTGTTGTTCGCGGTCATGATCCAGCGTGCTTTCGCCATCGGGCGCCAATCGGTGACCCTCGGCCGCCTCTATCCGGCGCTGGTCGCCATGGGCATCGGCATCTGGCTCGGCGTCCAGGCCTTCATCAACATGGGGGTGAATATGGGCCTGCTGCCGACCAAGGGGCTGACCCTGCCGCTGATGAGCTTCGGCGGTTCCGGCATCCTGGCGAACTGCGTCGCGCTAGCCATCCTCCTGCGGGCGGATTGGGAGAATCGACAATTGATGCGTGGAGGCAAGCTATGAAGCTGACGCGCGTTATGCATCAATTGTCGATTCCGGCGCAGACAACACGCCGCGCAGCGGCTTGTTGCGGCGCAGACTCATATTCGCGCAGCGAATGTGATGTCGCAGCCACTCACCCGGCGCAGCCGGCGTTAAGCGCGCAGCGTGGCCGTAGCCAAAATGAAATTTCGGTGCAGGCTAACCCGGCGCAGCCGGCGTTAAGCGCGCAGCGCGGCCGTAGCCAAAATGAAATTTCGGTGCAGGCTAACCCGGCGCAGCCGGCGTTAA
>JAPUEC010000075.1:0-10454 GCA_027492775.1 Rhodocyclaceae bacterium | reverse complement strand
GCGCGCAGCGCGGCCGTAGCCAAAACTGGTCGGACGGAGGCAAGCTATGACTGCTGCCACCCGCACCCTTTTGGTCATGGCCGGCGGCACGGGCGGGCACATTTTTCCCGCCCTGGCCGTCGCCGAAACCATGCGCGAGCGCGGCTGGCGCGTGATCTGGCTGGGAAATCCGGACGGTATGGAAGCCAAGCTGGTCCCGCAACGCCGCTTCGAAATGCGCTTCGTCCAGTTTGGCGGCCTGCGTGGCAAGGGCGTGATGAGGATGCTCACGCTGCCCTACAACCTGCTCTGCGCCTTTTGGCAGGCAAGAAAGATCATCGCCGATGTGCGGCCGCAGGCGGCGCTCGGCATGGGTGGCTACATCACATTCCCCGGAGGCATGATGGCGACGCTGCAAGGTCTTCCCCTGATCATCCATGAGCAGAACTCGATTGCCGGCCTGGCCAATCGGGTGCTGGCCAAACTGGCGGACCGCGTCCTGACCGGTTTCCCCGACGTGTTCAAGCGGGGCACCTGGGTGGGCAACCCGGTGCGGCCTGAAATCGCCGCGCTGCCGGAGCCGGCTGAACGCTTCGCCGACCGCGACGGCCCGCTGCGCCTCTTGGTGATCGGCGGCAGTCTCGGTGCAAAGGCGCTGAACGACATCGTGCCCAAGGGCCTGGCGCTGCTACCCGAAGCGGAACGGCCGATGGTGGTGCATCAAGCCGGCGAGAAACATATCGAGGCGCTCCGGGCCAATTACGCCGAAGCCCAAGTCCATGCCCATATCGTCCCCTTCATCGAGGACATGGCGGGCGCCTACGGCTGGGCCGACCTGGTGATCTGCCGCGCCGGCGCGCTGACAGTGGCCGAACTCGCCGCGGCTGGGGTCGCCAGCATCCTGGTGCCCTTCCCGTACGCCGTCGATGACCATCAGACGGGCAACGCCAAGTTTCTGGTCAATGTCGGCGGCGCCTTCCTGCTGCAACAGAAAGACTTGACGCCGGAATCGGTGGCGCTGGTCCGCAACTACAACCGCAGCCAGTTGCTGCAAATGGCCGAGAAGGCCCGTACCGTCGCCCGCCCGGAGGCGGCGGCCGAAACCGTAAGAATTTGCGAAGAGATGATTCCCGTCAAATGAAACACAAGGTCAAAAAACTCCATTTCGTCGGTGTCGGGGGTTCCGGCATGAGCGGCATCGCCGAAGTGATGGCCAATCTGGGCTACACGGTGAGCGGCTCCGACCTGGCGGCGAGCGCGACGACGCGCCGGCTCGAAGCGCAGGGCGTGCGCGTCGTCATCGGCCATGAGGCTGGCAACATCGGCGGCGCCGATGCGGTGGTCGTCTCGACCGCAGTCAAGGCGGACAATCCGGAAGTGGTGGCGGCACGTGAAAAGCGCATTCCGGTCGTCCCGCGTGCCCAGATGCTGGCCGAACTTATGCGCCTGAAGCGCGGCATTGCCATCGCCGGCACGCACGGCAAGACGACCACCACCAGTTTGGTGACCAGCATTCTCGCCGCCGGTGGCCTTGATCCCACTTTCGTCATCGGCGGCCGTCTCAATGCCGCCGGCGCCAATGCGCAACTCGGACAAGGAGATTTTCTGGTGGCCGAGGCGGACGAGTCGGATGCCTCCTTCCTCTTCCTGTCGCCCGTCATCTCGGTGGTCACCAACATCGACGCCGATCACATGGAGACCTATGGCCACGATTTCGAGCGCCTGAAGGGCGCCTTCGTCGATTTCCTCAACCGCCTGCCCTTCTATGGCGTGGCGGTGCTCTGCGGAGACGACGCCAATGTGCGCGCCATCCTGCCGCAGGTGACCAAGCAGGTCGTTACCTACGGCTTCGACGAAGGAGTCAATATCCGCGCCGAGAACGTGCGGGCGATCGACGGCCAGATGCACTTCGACATCGTCCGGGTGAATGGCTCCGTCTCACGTCTATCGGTGGTGCTCAACCTGCCGGGCATGCACAACGTGCTCAACGCCCTGGCGGCGGTGGGCGTGGCGACTGAATTACAGGTTCCGGACGCCGCCATCGTCCTGGCGCTGGCCGAGTTCAAGGGGGTCGGACGGCGCTTCCAGCGTTATGGCGAAGTCAGCCTTCCTGATGGCGGCAGCTTCACCGTGGTGGACGATTACGGCCACCACCCGGTGGAAATGGCCGCCACGCTCGCGGCGGCGCGCGGCGCCTTCCCGGGGCGGCGCCTGGTGCTGGCCTTCCAGCCGCACCGCTACAGCCGCACCCGCGATTGTTTCGAGGATTTCGTCAAGGTCTTGTCGACAACGGATGTCCTGATCTTGGGCGAAGTCTATGCCGCGGGCGAAGCGCCGGTGGTTGCCGCCGACGGCCGCTCGCTGGCCCGTGCCCTGCGCGTGGCCGGCAAGATCGAGCCGGTGTTCGTGGAGGAAATCGCGGCGATGCCGCAGGCGATCCTGGACGTGGCGCGGGCGGGTGACGTTGTGCTGACCATGGGTGCGGGCTCGATTGGCGGCATTCCGGCAAAACTGGTGGAAGCAAAATGACGGAAAAGCAATTCGGCAAAGTGGCGGTTCTTTTCGGCGGCAACTCCGCCGAGCGGGCGGTGTCGCTCAATAGCGGCTCTCGCGTGCTGGCGGCACTGGTCGGGCAGGGTATCGACGCTCATGCCTTCGACCCCGCCGAGCGGGCGCTGAATGAACTGAAAGGCTTCGACCGCGCCTTTATCGCCCTGCATGGGCGGCATGGCGAAGACGGCACCATCCAGGGCGCCCTCGAACTGATGGGCATTCCCTATACCGGCCCCGGCGTGCTGGCTTCCGCCGTCGGCATGGACAAAGTCCGCACCAAGCTGATGTGGCAGGCGGCCGGCCTGCCCATTCCCGATTATGCGGTGCTGACAGCGGAAAGCGATTTCACCGCGGTCGAACGCCAGTTGGGTCTGCCCATTTTCGTCAAGCCCGCGCATGAGGGCTCGTCCATCGGCATCACCAAGGTAAAAGCGCCCGGCGGCTTGGCCGCGGCCTATGCCGATGCCGCCAAGCGCGATCCGCTGGTCATCGCCGAGCAGGCGGTACTCGGCGGCGAATACACGGTGGGGATTCTCGGGGATGCGGCCTTGCCCATCATCAAGATCGAGCCGGCGACCGAATACTACGACTACGAAGCCAAGTATCTGCGCGACGACACGCGCTATCTCTGCCCCTGCGGCCTGCCGGCGGAAAAGGAAGCGGAAATCCGCGAACAGTCGCTGCAAGCTTTCCGCATCCTCGGCGGCCGCGGCTGGGGGCGGGTCGATTTTCTGATGGACGAGGCCGGCCGTCACTATTTCCTGGAAGTGAATACTTCACCCGGCATGACCGATCACTCGCTGGTGCCCATGGCCGCGCGCGCCACCGGTATGGAATATCCGGCACTGGTGCGGCGGGTGCTCGAACTGGCCGCTACAGACTGAGACGATGAATGTGGAACAAACCGCACCTCCTCAACGCCATTGCCGACCTGCTCTTCGCCGCAGCGGCGGCGGCATGGCTGGCGGCGGCGGCCGTCTGGATGGTGCGCATGCCGGCACTGCCCATCCGGCAGGTCGCCGTGGTTCAGGAACTGAACCATGTGCGGCGAGGCGAGGTGGAGCAAGCGCTGACGGGAATGCTGCAAGGCAATTTTTTCAGCGTCAATCTCGAAGCGGTGCGGGGGTCGCTGGAAAAGCTGCCCTGGGTACGCCATGCCGAAGTGCGGCGGCAATGGCCGGCGAGGCTCGATGTCACCATCGAGGAGCACAAGCCGGTGGCGCGCTGGGAGGAGTCGCGCAGCCTGAGCAAGAGCGAGTTGGTCAATTCCTACGGCGAGGTATTTACCGCGGGGCTTTCGGACAAGGAAGCGCTGGCGCTGCCCCAGCTCTACGGGCCGTCGGGCACGTCGCAGGAGGTCTTGAAGCGCTATGCGGATTTCGTCCAGGTGCTGTCGCCAGTGGAGCTCAAGCCGGTGCAGGTGGTGTTATCGCCTCGGCTGGCCTGGCAGGTCCGTCTGGCGGACGGCATGGTGATGGAGTTGGGGCGGGAGCAGCCGAAGGCGCCGGTGAGCGCACGGCTCTCGCGGTTCGTGGAAGTGTATCCGACCACCGTGGCGACTCGCCGCGAGCGGCCGGCAGCAGTGGATTTACGCTATCCGAACGGTTTCGCGATGCGTGCCAGGGGGTGAAGGGATGAGCAGGGAAAACAAGGATCTGGTGGTCGGGCTCGATATCGGCACCTCGAAGATCGTGGCGCTGGTGGCGGAATTGACCCCCGAAGGGCGGCTCAACGTCATCGGAATGGGATCGCAGGATTCCAAGGGATTGAAAAAAGGCGTGGTGGTGAATATTGAAGAGACGGTCCACACCATCTCGCGCGTCGTCCAGGAAGTCGAGCTGATGGCCGACTGCAAGGTGAAGGACGTTTACACAGGTATTGCCGGTAGCCATATCAAGAGCTTCAACTCGAACGGCATGGTGGCAATCAAGGAAAAGGAAGTGACGCAGACCGACGTCGAGCGCGTGATCGAAACAGCGCGCGCCATGCCGATCCCGGCCGATCAGGAAATCCTGCACATCCTGACGCAGGAATTCGTCATCGACGGCCAGGACGGCATCCGCGAGCCGATCGGCATGAGCGGCATGCGCCTCGAAGTGAAGGCGCATATCGTCACCGGCGCCATTTCGGCGGCCCAGAACATCGTCAAGTGCGTGCGCCGCTGCGGCCTTGAGGTGAACGACCTCGTGCTGCAACCCCTGGCTTCCAGCTACGCGACGCTCTCCGAGGACGAGAAGGATTTAGGCGTCTGCCTGATCGACATCGGTGGCGGCACCACCGACCTCGCCGTGTGGACCCAGGGCGCCATTCGCCACACTTCGGTCATTCCCATCGCCGGCGATCAGGTCACCAACGACATCGCCATGGCGCTGCGCACGCCGACGCGCGAGGCGGAGGACATCAAATGCAAATACGGCTGCGCCCTGTCACAGCTGGCCGATCCCGAGGACATCCTCGAGGTCGCCGGGGTGGATGACCGCCCCAGTCGCAAGCTGTCGCGACGAGCGCTGGCCGACGTGATTCAACCGCGTGTCGAGGAGCTGTTCGAGCTGATCCAGAACGAACTGCGGCGCGCGGGATTCGAGGAGGTGCTCTCGAGCGGCATCGTCCTTACCGGGGGAGCTTCGGTCATGCCCGGCATGATCGAGTTGGGAGAGGAGATTTTCCATATGCCGGTGCGGCTGGGCTTGCCCAAATACACCGGCAGCTTGGCGGACGTAGTACAGACGCCGAGATTTTCGACGGCCTTCGGGTTGTTGCTGGAAGCGCAGACGCAACGGAAGCGCGGCCAGAAGGTAAGTGAGACGCGCAGCATGAAGGATGTGGTGTCGCGCATGAAGACTTGGCTAGCCAAGAATTTTTGACGGTTTTTTGAAGGAGGCGATCTATGTTTGAAATCATTGATAAGGAAGAGGGCGGGACGATCATCAAGGTGATCGGCGTTGGCGGCGCCGGCGGCAACGCTGTCGAGCACATGATCCGCGAAGGCGTGCAGGGGGTGGAGTTCATCGCCGCCAACACTGACGCCCAGGCGCTCATGCGCAACACCGCGCACGTGAAGATTCCGCTCGGCAAAAGCGGTCTCGGCGCAGGCGCCAAGCCGGAAGCCGGCAAGCTGGCGGCGGACGCCCACAAGGACGAAATCCGCACCATCCTGCAGGGCTCCCATATGTGCTTCATCACCGCCGGCATGGGTGGCGGCACGGGCACGGGCGCCGCTCCGGTGGTGGCCGAAGTCGCGCGCGAAATGGGCATCCTGACCGTCGGCGTGGTGACCAAGCCCTTCTCCTTCGAGGGCGGCAAGCGCATGAAATCGGCCGAGGCCGGCATCATCGAATTCGGCAAGCATGTCGATTCGCTCATCGTCATCCTCAACGACAAGCTGATGGATGTCATGGGCGAAGAAGCCGATGTCGACGACTGCTTCAAGGCGGCCGACGACGTGTTGAAGAACGCCGTCGGCGGCATCGCCGAAATCATCACCTACCCCGGCCTGGTGAACGTCGACTTCGAAGACGTGCGCACGGTCATGGGCGAGATGGGGCGCGCCATGATGGGTTCCGCCGCCGCCGAAGGTGTCGATCGGGCCCGCATTGCCGCTGAGCAGGCGGTGGCATCGCCGCTACTGGAAGGTGTCAATCTCTCCGGCGCGCGCGGCGTGCTGGTGAATATCACCGCCGCCAAGGGCAACCTCAAGATGAAGGAAGTCAACGAAGTGATGAACACCGTCAAGGCTTTTGCCGCCGAAGACGCGCACATCATTTTCGGCGCGGTGTACGACGAGCTGATGGGCGACGCCCTGCGCGTCACCGTTGTTGCCACCGGCCTGGGCCTGGCGGCGGCGCGGCGCCAGACCTTTGAGGTCATCAACACGCCGGTGGTGCAGGCGACGGGTACCTATGACGGCGGCCCGATGAGCCCTGCCATCGACTACAACCAGATGGCCGACGTGCCGGCGGTGGTTCGTAAGCGCAATGTGACGGTCGAGGCGCTGGCCAACAGCGGCGTGGATCGTTACGACATTCCGGCTTTCCTGCGCAAGCAGGCGGATTAAGGTCGGGATTTTGTAAGCAGCAGTAAAAACCATCGCCTCCGGGAGGGGGAATGTCGCTTAAGTGATAAAATGCGGCATTCCCTTCTCTCCATTCGCCATGGTCAGGCAACGCACTCTTAAATCGCTGATTCGCGCCTCCGGCGTCGGCTTGCATGGCGGAGCCAAGGTCACGATGGCCCTGCGCCCGGCTGCGCCGGACACCGGCATCGTCTTCCGTCGCGTCGATCTGCCCCAGCCTGTCGAAATTCCCGCCGCCGCACTCATGGTCGGCGACACCCGCATGTGCTCGTGTCTGGAGAAGGATGGCGTCAAGATCGGGACCATCGAACACCTCATGTCCGCCTTTGCCGGACTCGGCATCGACAACGCCTATGTCGATCTCGATGCAGCCGAAGTACCCATTCTCGACGGTTCCGCAGCCCCCTTCGTTTTCCTCATCCAGTCCGCCGGCATCGAGGAACAGAATGCCGCCAAGAAATTCATCCGCGTGACCAAGCCCATCGAGGCGACGGATGGCGATAAATGGGCGCGTTTCGAGCCCTACGACGGCTATAAACTCAATTTCTCGATCGTCTTCAACCACCCCGCCATCAACAAATCCGCGCAGCAGGCGGAAATCGATTTCGCCGAACATTCCTACGTTCGCGAAGTGGCGCGCGCCCGGACTTTCGGTTTCATGCAGGAAGTCGAATGGCTGCGCGAAAATGGCTTGGCACTTGGCGGCGGGCTGGAAAACGCCATCGTCCTCGACGAATTCCGGGTGCTGAATTCTGACGGCCTGCGCTATGGCGACGAGTTCGTCAAACACAAGCTCCTGGACGCCATCGGCGACCTTTACCTCCTCGGCCATCCGCTCCTGGCGGCCTTCTCCGCCTTCAAGTCGGGTCATGCGCTGAACAACATGCTGGCGCGTGAACTGCTCCAGCGAACGGATGCCTGGGAACTGGTGACCTTCGAGAAGGCGGATCATGCCCCGGCCGGCGTCGCCCGTTGGCTCAATCAGCCGGCCTGAACCGCAATGTGGGTCTTGAGGGTTCTGGCGGTCGTCCTTGCCATCGCCATTGGTGCCGGATTTATCGCTTACCTGGTCAGCGGCCAGCGGCGCTACCTGGATTTTTCCTGGCGACTCTTTGGCTACGGCATCATCTTCGCGCTCATCGTTTTCGCGCTCATGATCCTCGAGCGGGTGGCGGTGCTGCCGGCTTAGGCCATCTCGATTTTGGCAGGCCGAGGGCCTACTCCCGGCGCGAGGTTTTCAACAACTTATCGAGCGCAGCCCGCAACGGCGAAGCCTGCGGCAGGCTTTCAACCCGGTTGCGCAGCAATGCAACAGCGTTTTCTGAGAGGGGTTCCGGCTTAGAAATGCTTGATTGATAAGGGATTTCGCGGGGTTGCACTTTCACCTCCATGACGCTACACTCGACTCCCTCTTTCGATAAAAGGCGACAGAGGCTGGTGCTCATTTGCCGAAGCTTCGCCGCCACCGCGCCATTGTCGGCGTGGATAACAACCTTGCCCAACTTATAATTAGCCACGCGCGAGACGTGGGCCAAGCCGGCCGGAGCCAGTGCTTCGTATCGGCGAGACAGCTTGAGCAGCAGCCGTGCATGCGCCATTGTTTTTGCGGCGCCTTCGGCGGAATCCAGATAACGCTCAAGCGAAGTTTGCATAGGAGGAGATGTTAGTGCAGATCATACTAATGTCGCGTCATCTGAAGACCGCCAAGACCATTACCATTATGCCGCACCACATGCTGGCAGCGGTGGCGGTATTTTTTGTCCTAGTCGTGGCGACATCCGCGACGTTCTCCTGGCTTTCGGTCGAATTCCGCCTGCCGCTGGTGCAAGACTTGATGGCTTCGCTCCAGCGCAAGGAAAACCAGAAGACCCAGGAAGTCATGAGCAACAACCTGCAGCTCATGGCGACGCGCCTGGGTGAACTGCAGGCGCAAGTGCTCCAGCTCGACAGCCTCGGCGATCGGCTTTCCAGCGTAGCCGGGATCAATCGCGGCGAGGTGCAGGAAAAGGCGAAGCAGAACGCCAAACCTGGGCAGGGCGGCCCGTTTATCGCTGCCCGCGTGAGCTATGGCGAACTGCAACAGGAAATCGACCGCTTGACCAGTCTGGTCGAGTACAAAACCGACGAGATGACCGTGCTCGAGTCGCGCCTCCTCGAGAAGCGGGTGCGCGAGCGCCTGTTGCCGACGACGCAGCCGGTCAAGGGCGCCTCGATCGGCTCGGCGTTCGGTTACCGTTCCGACCCCATCGCCGGCGTGCGCGCCATGCATGAAGGTCTCGACTTCCACGCCCAGGCGGGTTCGCCGATCGTCGCGGCGGCGGCGGGCGTGGTGCTTGTGGCCGAATACCATCCCGAGTTCGGCAATATGGTCGACATCGATCACGGTGACGGCCTGACCTCGCGTTACGCCCATATGTCCCGCCTCGACGTCAAACCCGGCCGCATGGTGAAACGCGGGGAGCGTATCGGCCTCGTGGGCAGCACCGGACGTTCAACCGGCCCGCATCTGCATTTCGAAGTTCGCATGCTCGGCAAGCCGCAAAACCCGACCGTCTTCCTTAACAAGGACCGTGACTACGCGGCGCTGAACAAGCGATAGGCGGTTCTTCGTGTCCGACGTCGTGCGGCGCTTGCCAGGTTGCGCGGCAGGGCGCCAGTGGGCGCAGGCAGGCATTCCATCAACGAGCGGTAAGGCAGCTCTGCTGCCTGGCCGCCTGCCGCACAGACTGCATGACGCACCTGCTGCTCGATTGCGGCGGGTGGCGCACTCTGCGTTGCGCGTGGCTGCCTTCGTTGTCGTTGCAACCGTATCCGCCGCTTCTTGAATACCGCCTAAGACGCCACTCTCGCCGCCCGTCAACCGCGGCATGATGGTGTGCCTGCTGAGCATGCTAGAATCCCCCCTTTGCCGCCAACCGCGCCTTACCCCTCTGCGATGATCTCCGGCCTCCTCCAAAAAATTTTCGGCAGCCGCAACGATCGGCTGATCCGCCAATATTCCCAGACTGTCCGCCGCATCAATGCGTTGGAAGATTCCATATCGGCATTGACCGACGCGGAGCTCCGCGCCAAGACGGATGAATTCCGCAACCGTTTCAGCGCCGGCGAAACGCTCGATGCGCTCTTGCCCGAAGCCTTCGCCGTCGTGCGTGAAGCCGGCAAGCGCTCCCTCGGCATGCGACACTTCGATGTCCAGCTCATCGGCGGCATGGTCCTGCACTACGGCAAGATCGCCGAAATGCGCACGGGTGAAGGCAAGACGCTGATGGCGACATTGCCTGCGTATTTGAATGCCATCTCCGGCAAGGGCGTGCACATCGTCACGGTGAATGATTACCTGGCCCAGCGCGATGCCACGTGGATGGGGCGGCTGCACAACTTCTTGGGCCTGACCGTGGGCGTCAATCTGTCGCAGATGGAGCACGACGACAAGCAGGCGGCCTACGCGGCGGATATCACCTACGGCACCAACAATGAATTCGGCTTCGATTATCTGCGCGACAACATGGTCTATACGGGCGGCGAGCGCGTCCAGCGCGGCCTGAATTTCGCCATTGTCGACGAGGTCGATTCCATTCTCATCGACGAGGCGCGCACGCCGCTGATCATTTCCGGCCAGGCCGAGGATCACACCGAGCTTTATCAGCGCATGAAGCACGTCGTGCCGCTTCTTACCCGCGCCGCCGAAGAAAACGGCGACGGCGATTACTGGGTGGACGAAAAAGGCCATCAGGTGCATCTGTCCGAGACGGGCTACGAGCACGCCGAGGAGATCCTTTCGGCGCAGGGCTTGCTGGAAGAGGGGCGCAGCCTCTATGAAACCGCCAACATCACCCTCATGCACCATCTC
>JAPUEC010000074.1 GCA_027492775.1 Rhodocyclaceae bacterium | reverse complement strand
AGGTCGAGGCGCTGGCCGAAGGCGCGGCGCTGGTCGCCGTCGGTGAAAAGGCCGCGCACGCGCCGGTCGGCATCGCCGCCGGCGGCGAGGCCGAGGCCGCCGTGGGAGATGGCAAGAATGGTATCGGACATGGCTGCATCCGGCAGGACCGCCGGCAGGTCGGTGCTGTGCATGACGTCGCGAACGTGGGTGAGCAGGCGGCGACCGAGGGCGCCGCCGGGATGCGAGCGGGCAAAATCATCGGCGCCGAAGCCGCGTGCATCGAGCAGCGCCACGGCGAGTGCGTCGCCCAGCGCCAGCGCGGCGGTGGTGCTGGCGGTCGGCGCGAGATTGAGCGGGCAAGCCTCCTGCGCCACGCCGGCGTCGAGATGGACATCGGCCTCGCGCGCCAGCGTCGATTGCGGATTGCCGGTGATGGTGATCAACCGTGCGCCTTGGCGCTTGATGAGCGGGACGATGAAAATCAATTCTTCCGATTCGCCCGAGTAGGAGAGCGCGATCAGCAGGTCCTCGCGCGTGATCATGCCGAGGTCGCCATGGCTGGCTTCGGCCGGGTGTACGAAATAGGCCGGCGTGCCCGTGCTGGAGAGGGTCGAGGCGATCTTGCGGGCGATGTGGCCGGACTTGCCCATGCCGCTGACAATGATGCGGCCGCGGCAGTTGAGCACGAGGTCGACGGCGGCGGGGAAGTTGTCATCGAGGCGGCCGATCAGCCGGACGATGGCGTCCGCCTCGATCTGCAGGGTCTGCCGCGCCAGTTCGAGAATTCGGGAAGCGGCGGAATTTCTGACGGAAGCGCTTGGGTTCATGCGATAGCTGCGTTTATGATTGACGCGAGTATACCCGACTTCACGGAACCTCCCGGGACCGGAAAACCAGTGGCCCCATCATGCGAATGAGCGCAGTGCCGATGCCGTCCGAATTGCCGCCTTCATTGCGCTTTAGCGCAAGGCGGCATGCCCTCGGCCTGCGAATCGGCAGGAGGAGGGTGGCTTGAGCCCGATCAGCCTCGTCCTCGTTTTGCTTGGCGCCTCAGTGCTGGCGGTGCTGTTGTTCCGCCGCCTCAACTTGCCGCCGCTGCTCGGTTACCTCGTGGTCGGCAGCCTGATCGGCCCGCATATCCGCGACTTGCTCAACGACGGTTCCTGGGTGCATGGCCTGGCCGAATTCGGCGTCGTTTTCCTGATGTTCTCCATCGGGCTGGAATTCTCGCTCGCCAAGCTCTTCGCCATGAAGCGCATCGTTTTCGGTCTGGGCAGCCTGCAGGTGATTTTGAGCATGCTGATCGTCATGGGCGTCGGCATGGCGTTCGGGCTTTCGTGGCAAGTTGGGCTCGCCGTCGGCGGCGTTCTGGCAATGTCCTCGACTGCCGTGCTCTCCAAGCTTCTCAACGATCGGCGCGAACTCGATTCGGCGCATGGGCGCGAGGTGATCGGCGTCCTGCTCTTCCAGGATCTTGCGGTGGTGCCGCTGCTGGTCGCACTGCCGGCGCTGTCGCAGCCGCCCGAGAAGATGGCGCTCCTGCTTGGGGTTGCGCTGCTCAAGGCGGTGGTCGTCCTCGCCATCGTGCTTTTCTTCGGCCAGACGCTGATGCGGCGCTGGTTCCACTTCGTCGCCCGCGCCAAATCTTCCGAAGTGTTCATCCTCAACGTCCTGCTCGTCACCCTCGGGCTGGCGATGATCACCGACCAGGCCGGCCTCTCGCTTCCGCTCGGCGCCTTCGTCGCCGGGATGCTGATCGCAGAAACCGAATACCGCATCCAGGTCGAGGATGACATCAAGTCCTTCCGCGACGTGCTGATGGGGCTCTTCTTCGTCACCATCGGCGTCAAGCTGCATGTGCCCATTCTCATCGAGAACTGGTGGCTGGTGCTGGTAGTACTGGTGGGCCTGCTGCTCATCAAGGGCGCCCTGGTCGGGCTGGTTTCCTGGCGCATGGGCAGCAATCCGGGAACCGCGCTGCGTTCGGCGCTGTGGCTGGCTGCGGGCGGCGAGTTCGGTTTCGTGCTGCTCGGCGAGGCCCGCGGATTGAATACCGTGGTCGAGCAGGTGCTTCTGACCTCGCTCGTGCTCTCGATGCTGGCGGCGCCGTTCATCGTCCATTTCAGCGAACGCATCGTCATGCGTTTCGTCGCCGGCGAATGGCTGCTGCGCTCGATGCAACTCACGCAAATCGCCGCCAAGTCGATGGGCACGCAAAAGCACGCCATCATTTGCGGCTTCGGGCGCACCGGCCAATATCTCGCGCGCTTCCTCTCCGAATCCAATATCGGCTACATCGCTCTCGACCTCGATCCCGACCGGGTGAGCGAAGCCGCCGCCGCCGGAGAAAACGTGGTCTATGGCGATTCCACCCGGCGCGAGACGCTATCCGCCGCCGGCCTCATGCGCGCCAGCGTCGTCGTCGTCACCATGAAGGACACCCAGGCGGCGGAGCGGATTCTTCATCATGTGCATGAGTTGCGCCCCGGCCTGCCGGTCGTGGTGCGCACCCACGACGACCGCGACATGGATCGCCTGACCCAGGCCGGCGCCG
>JAPUEC010000073.1 GCA_027492775.1 Rhodocyclaceae bacterium | reverse complement strand
GGCCGTGAAACGATGCGCCAAGCTCAAGGAACCGCGCAAGGCATCGCGCAGGAAGGTCAAAATGCCGCCAACCGTCAGAACCAGGAGGCGGGCTCCCATGAAAGCGACGAGCAGGGAAAGCGCAAAGGCCGTAATTCCTGATCATGCTTGAAACGGTTTGATATCCAAAGCGGCCTGTGGGCCGCTTTTTTCTCGCCTTGAGCCGCGCGCCGCAAAAGCCGACGATGCCGGTTGTGGTAGCATTTTTTCTTCTGCGCTGTGGCCGCCCCGCATTCGCGGCGGCCGGCGTCCGGGGAGTGAAAAATGGGCAGCGAACTGTCGCCTGGCGGCGAATCCAAGGCAAATCTGCACCACCACGTGGCGGAGTTGATCGCCGGGTTTCTCGAGCGCTCTCCGGCGCTGGTTGGGTTCAAGGCGCTCGATGGCCGCTACATTTTCGCCAATACCGAATTGGAACGCGCTTTCGGCGCTGAACCCGGCTGCATGCTTGGGAGCGCCGACTACGACTTCATGTCGCGGTCGGATGCAGAAGACCTGATCGCCAAGGATAAGGCGGTTGTCGCCAGCGGTCAGGCGGCGCGCTCACTAGACCAGGTTTCCACGGCCCGTTGCGGCAGGCTTTCACTGGCGGCGGTACGCTTCCCGCGCGAGGATGAACACGGAGGAGTGATCGGTGTCGGTTATGTGGCGATCGACGTTTCCTCCATCCAGGGTGAGGAGGGCGAAGCCATCGCCGAATTGGAATCCGCCCAACGCCGGATCGCCGAGTTACGCGAAGCCATCGATAACCTCAAGGCCGAAACCTCGATCGATCCCCTGACCGGCGCCTGGAACCGGCCAAGGCTGGAAGAAAGCATCCAGTTCGAAATGCAGCGCTTCCGCCGCTATGGTCACCAGGCGTCGCTGCTTTTTCTGGATATCGATTACTTCAAGCAGATCAATGACACCCTCGGTCATCCTTCCGGTGACAATGTCTTGCGACAGGTGGTGCGGCTCATCCGCGCTAATCTTCGCAGCACCGACCAGTTCGGGCGCTGGGGCGGCGATGAATTCCTGCTGTTGTTGCCAGACACCGACCTGACGAGTGCGCGTCTTTTGGCCGAAAAAATCCGCGGCGCGCTGATCAAGCCCGATACCTCGGACTTCGTGCTCGTCAGCGGGAGTTTCGGCATCGCCAGTTGCGAGCGCTGTGAAACCTGGGAGGATTGGGTCGCCTGCGCCGATGCTGCCATGTACGTCGCCAAGAAAAACGGCCGCAACCGGGTCGAGGTGGGCTATGGCAAGGCGGAAGCGGTGCCCGGCGCCGGAAATCCCGGGCGCAATTTCGTGCACCTGATCTGGCATCCCAGCTACGAGTGCGGCCATGCCGTCATCGATAAGCAGCATCGCGGTCTTTTCGAAGGCGCCAATTCACTGATCTCGGCCATGATCGACCAATGGCCGGCAAAGGAGATCAAAGAAATCCTGGATTGCTTGATGGGGGATGTCACCGAGCATTTCGCCAGCGAAGAAGCGGTTCTGCGGGCGGCCGAGTATCGGGGGCTCGAGGATCACCTGCGCATTCATGCAAGGCTGCTGGCTCGGGCGCGCGATTTCAGCCGGCGTTTCGTGCAGGGCGAGGATGTCATCGGCGAAGCGTTCCATTTCATGGTTTATGAAATCATCGCCCAGCACATCCTAGCGGAAGACCGTAAGTTCTTCATGCTTTTGCGGCAACTCGAGGAAAGTCACGCCTCCGCCTGATGGGGGGTTAAGTGCCGGCGCCATGATGGGAACATTTTGTCCCGCTTGCGCTCTGTTATCTCTGACGCCCCTTTCGATGCGGGCTGCAGAGGCTCCATCTGGCAAGAAGGTTTGAAATTGCTTATACTCCATAATTCATTATTATAAAAATCATTCCCAATAGAGAGATGCTTTATGTCCGACGATACCTTGCGGGCTTTGCCCGATTCCGCTGATCTGGAGTCCTGGCGCAAAGCCGCCGCCAAATCCGCGCCCGGCGGCAACCTCGATGCTTTGAATTGGGTCACCCCGGAAGGCATTGTCGTTAAGCCGCTTTATACGCGCCAGGATGTGGCGGGCCTCGAATACACCGATACGCTGCCCGGATTCGCCCCCTTCGTTCGCGGGCCGCAGGCCACCATGTATGCGGTGCGTCCCTGGACGATCCGTCAATATGCCGGGTTCTCCACCGCCGAAGCTTCCAACGCCTTCTATCGCAAGGCGCTCGCCGCCGGCGCCCAGGGCGTTTCGGTTGCCTTCGACCTGGCGACGCACCGCGGTTATGACTCGGATCATCCGCGCGTTACCGGCGATGTGGGCAAGGCCGGCGTCGCCATCGATTCGGTCGAGGACATGAAAATCCTGTTCGATGGCATTCCGCTCGACAAGGTGTCGGTGTCGATGACCATGAACGGCGCCGTCCTGCCGGTGCTGGCGGGCTACATCGTCGCGGCGGAAGAGCAGGGCGTCAGCGCGGAAAAGCTGACCGGGACCATCCAGAACGACATCCTCAAGGAGTTCATGGTCCGCAATACCTACATCTACCCGCCGACGCCGTCGATGAAAATCATCGCCGACATCATCCAGTACACGGCGCAGAACATGCCGAAGTTCAACTCCATCTCGATCTCCGGCTACCACATCCAGGAGGCGGGTGCGACGCAGGCGTTGGAACTGGCCTTCACCCTGGCCGACGGGCGCGAATATGTGAAGACGGCGATTGCCTCGGGCATGGATGTGGATGAGTTCGCCGGGCGCCTTTCCTTCTTTTTCGCCATCGGCATGAATTTCTACCTCGAGGTCGCCAAGCTGCGGGCGGCGCGCCTGCTGTGGTGGAAGATCATGCAGGAATTCGCGCCCAAGAGCGCCAAGTCGATGATGCTGCGCACCCACTGCCAGACTTCCGGCTGGTCGCTCACCGAGCAGGACCCATACAACAACGTCGTGCGCACTGCCATTGAGGCGATGGCTGCGGTTTTCGGTGGTACCCAGTCGCTGCACACCAACGCGCTCGACGAAGCTATCGCGCTGCCGACCGAATTCTCGGCCCGCATCGCCCGCAACACCCAGCTCATCATCCAGGAAGAAACCCACATCACCAATGTCGTCGATCCTTGGGCCGGTTCCTACATGATGGAAAAACTGACCCAGGATCTGGCCGATGAGGCCTGGAAGATCATCGAAGAGGTCGAGGCCATGGGCGGCATGACGCACGCCGTCGAGTCTGGCTGGGCCAAGCTGAAGATCGAAGCCTGCGCCGCGGATAAACAGGCGCGCATCGATTCCGGCAAGGACGTCATCGTTGGCGTCAACAAATACAAGCTCGATGAGGAAGCGCCCATCGATATTCTCGATATCGACAACAACGCCGTGCGGGAATCGCAGATCGCACGCCTGGCCAAGGTCCGGGCCGGCCGTGACAGCGCGGCGGTTCAGGCGGCGCTCGATGCATTGACGGCCTGCGCCCAGTCGGGCGATGGCAACCTGCTCGACCTTTCGGTCAGGGCGATCCGTTTACGGGCGACCGTGGGCGAGGTTTCCGATGCGCTGGAAAAGGTGTTTGGCCGCTTCCGCGCCACTCAGCAGACGGTTTCCGGCGTCTATAGCGCTGTCGTCGCCGGAGCAGCGGATTGGGAAAGCCTCAAGGCGGAAATCGAGAAATTCCGGGAAGAGGAAGGTCGCCGGCCGCGTATCATGATCGCCAAGCTTGGACAGGACGGGCATGATCGCGGCGCCAAGGTGGTGGCGACGGCCTTTGCCGACCTGGGCTTCGATATCGACGTCGGGCCGCTCTTCCAGACACCGGAGGAAGCCGCGCGGCAGGCCATAGAGAACGATGTGCACGCCATCGGCGTTTCATCGCTCGCGGCCGGCCACAAGACCTTGCTGCCGGCGCTGGTCAAGGCGCTGCAGGCCGAGGGCGCGGATGACATCATCGTCTTCGCCGGCGGCGTCATTCCGGCGCAGGATTATGCGACGCTGTTCAACGCGGGAGCAAAGGCGATTTTCGGGCCGGGCACCCGCATCGAGGATGCGGCCAGGACAGTGTTGGCCGAAATCCGCAAGGTGCGCGTAAGCTCGCTGACATAAACTGGCTGCGAATCACATTTCGCGGATGGATATGACCGACATGGCCCCCCCGGAGGCTGCCGGATTGGCTGACGCCGATCGCGCTCTCGTCGACGGCGTTTTGTCCCGCCAGCGGCGTGCGCTCGCCAAGGCCATCACCCTGCTCGAATCGACACGCCCGGATCACCAGACCCGGGCGCAGCAGGTGCTCGCCGGGCTTTTGCCGCACAGCGGCCACGCCATCCGTATCGGCATTTCCGGCGCTCCCGGCGCCGGCAAGTCCACGTTCATCGAGGCGCTGGGCATGACGCTGATCGATGCCGGCCACCGTCTTGCGATTCTTACCGTCGATCCTTCCTCGTCGATTTCGGGTGGTTCCATCCTCGGCGACAAGACCCGCATGGAGCGGCTCTGCCAGCGTGAGGAGGCCTTCATTCGCCCGAGTCCATCGGCGGGCTCGCTCGGCGGAGTCGCCGAGAAGACGCGCGAAGCGATGCTGGTCTGCGAAGCCGCCGGTTTCGACGTGGTCATCGTCGAGACGGTGGGCGTCGGCCAATCCGAGACCACGGTAGCGGGAATGGTGGATGTATTCGTCCTGCTGCAACTGCCGAACGCCGGGGACGATTTGCAGGCGATCAAGAAAGGCATCGTCGAGATCGCCGACATGGTCGTCATCAACAAGGGCGATATCGATCCGCGTGCCGCCGCTGCGACGCGCTCGCAGTGGAAAAGCGCACTCGCCCTGTTGCGCCCGGTGCATCAGGACTGGAAGCCGCCGGTGCTGATCGTCAGCGCCATCAAAAACGAAGGCATCGCCGCGTTTTGGCAGGAAATCGAACGCTTCCACCAGCTCATGCAGACCAGCGGCGCGCTCGCGGAAAAACGCCGGCACCAGGCGCTGGCCTGGATGTGGAGCCTGATCGAATCCGGGCTTCATCACTTTTTCAAGCATCACCCGGCCGTGTGCCGGGATTTGCCCGACCTCGCCCGCGCGGTGGAGGAAGGGCGCACGACACCGACAGCGGCTGCGCAACAGTTGCTGGCCGATCTGAAATCCTGAGAACGAACCAACCACCCACGGAGATGCGTTATGCATGAAGTTATCCGCCAACTTGAAGAAAAACGCGAAGCGGCCCGCATGGGCGGCGGCGAGAAACGCGTCGCCGCGCAACATGCCAAAGGCAAGCTGACGGCGCGCGAGCGCATCGAATTGTTGCTTGACCAGGACTCGTTCGAGGAATGGGACATGTTCAAGGAGCACCGCTGCACGGACTTTGGCATGGAGAAGCAGTCCCTGCCGGGCGATGGCGTGGTGATCGGTTACGGTACCGTAAATGGCCGCCTTGTGTTCGTCTTTTCCCAGGACTTTACGGTGCTCGGCGGCTCGCTGTCCGAAACGCATGCGGAAAAGATCTGCAAGATCATGGATCACGCCATGAAGGTCGGCGCTCCGGTGATCGGTCTCAACGACTCGGGCGGCGCCCGTATTCAGGAAGGGGTGGCTTCGCTCGGCGGTTACGCGGACGTCTTCCAGCGCAACGTCATGGCCTCCGGTGTCGTACCGCAAATTTCCCTCATCATGGGCCCCTGCGCCGGCGGCGCGGTCTATAGCCCGGCGATGACCGACTTCATTTTCATGGTCAAGGATTCGTCCTATATGTTCGTCACCGGTCCGGAAGTGGTCAAGACGGTGACGCACGAGGAAGTGACGGCCGAGGAACTGGGCGGTGCGGTGACGCACAACACCAAGTCCGGCGTCGCCGATCTGGCTTTCGAAAACGATGTCGAGGCGCTGATGATGACGCGCCGCTTCATCGGCTTCCTGCCCGCCAGCAATCGCCATCAGCCGCCGAAGCACCCGACCCTGGATCCGGCCGACCGCCTCGACAAATCGCTCAACACTTTGGTGCCGGCCAACCCGAACCAGCCTTACGACATGAAGGAACTGATCATCAAGACGGTCGATGATTGCGATTTCTTCGAGCTGCAGCCGGATTACGCCAAGAACATCATCATCGGCTTTGGCCGCATGGAAGGCTCGCCGGTCGGAATCGTCGCTAACCAGCCACTGGTGCTCGCGGGCTGTCTCGATATCAAAAGCGGCATCAAGGCGGCGCGCTTCGTGCGTTTCTGCGATGCCTTCAATATTCCCGTCATCACCTTCGTCGACGTCCCCGGCTTCATGCCCGGCACGGCGCAGGAATACGGCGGCATCATCAAGCACGGCGCCAAGCTGCTTTACGCCTTCGCCGAATGCACCGTGCCCAAGATCACTGTCATCACCCGCAAGGCTTATGGCGGCGCTTACGACGTGATGTCGTCCAAGCACCTGCGCGGCGACGTCAATTTCGCTTGGCCTTCCGCCGAAATTGCCGTCATGGGCCCCAAGGGCGCGGTCGAGATCATCTTCCGCGATGAAAAGAACGATCCCGAGAAGCTGGCACAGCGCGAAGCCGAATATAAGGAGAAATTCGCCAATCCGTTCGTGGCGGGTGCGCGCGGCTTCATCGACGACGTCATCATGCCGAGCGAGACCAGAAAGCGCATCTGCCGTTCGCTGGCCATGTTGAAAGATAAAAAGCTTGAAAATCCGTGGCGCAAGCACGGCAATATCCCGCTCTGAGGCATAAAAATATGTTCAAGAAAATATTGATTGCAAATCGTGGTGACCAGCCGCGAAGCGGCGCAGCAGCGCAGCTAAACTGCTTTGCACGCGCAGCGTGCGCAGGTGATTTCACCGCGGAGATGGCTTATGTTTAAAAAAATACTAATTGCAAACCGCGGTGAAATCGCCTGCCGTGTGATTCGCACCGCCCGCAAGATGGGCATCCAGACCGTTGCCGTTTATTCCGAGGCGGATGGCGGCGCCCTGCATGTCGAACTGGCCGATGAGGCGGTCTGCATCGGGCCGGCGGCGTCGAAGGAATCCTACCTGGTGATGGACAAGATCATCGCCGCCTGCAAGCAGACCGGCGCCGAAGCGGTGCATCCCGGCTACGGCTTCCTTTCCGAGAATGCGGAATTCTCCCGCCGCCTGGAAGAAGAGGGCATCGTTTTCATCGGTCCCAAGCATTTCTCCGTCGGCGCCATGGGCGACAAGATCGCTTCCAAGAAGCTGGCGAAGGAAGCGGGCGTCAATACCATTCCCGGCTACAGCGAAGCCATCGACACGCCGGAGCAGGCGGTCGAGATCGCCAAGGGCATTGGCTATCCGGTCATGATCAAGGCTTCCGCCGGTGGCGGCGGCAAGGGCCTGCGCGTCGCCTTCGACGACAAGGAGGCTTTCGAGGGCTTCACCTCCTGCCGCAACGAGGCCAAGAATGCGTTCGGCGACGATCGCATCCTGATCGAAAAATTCGTTCTCGAACCGCGCCATATCGAAATCCAGGTGCTGGGGGATGCGCATGGCAATGTTGTCTACCTGCATGAGCGCGAATGCTCCATCCAGCGCCGGCATCAGAAGGTGATCGAAGAGGCGCCGAGTCCCTTCCTCGATCCGGCCACGCGCAAGGCCATGGGCGAGCAGGCGGTGGCGCTGGCCAAGGCGGTGAATTACCAGTCGGCGGGCACGGTGGAATTCGTCGTCGGCGCCGACAAGTCCTTCTACTTCCTGGAAATGAACACCCGCCTGCAGGTCGAGCATCCGGTCACCGAAATGATCACCGGCCTCGATCTGGTCGAGCAGATGATCCGCGTCGCTGCCGGCGAGAAACTGGCGTTCACTCAGTCCGATATCCCGATGAACGGCTGGGCGATGGAATGCCGCATCAACGCCGAAGATCCGTTCCGTGGTTTCCTGCCTTCCACCGGCCGCTTGGTGAAATTCCTGCCGCCGCCGGAAGTGGACGGCAAGGTGCGGGTCGATACCGGCGTCTATGAAGGCGGCGAGATCTCCATGTATTACGACTCGATGATCGCCAAGCTGATCGTCCACGGCGCCAACCGCGACGAGGCGATCCATCGCATGCGCGATGCGCTCAACGGCTTCGTCATCCGCGGCATCAGTTCCAATATTCCGTTCCAGGCGGCACTCTTACAACATCCGCGCTTCTGTTCGGGCAATTTCAACACCGGCTTCATTGCGGAAGAATATCCGAACGGCTTCGATGCCAGCATGGTGCCGCACGACGATCCGGGCTTGCTCGCCGCCATCGCCACCTTCGCCCGCCTGCGCTACATCCAGCGCGCCATCCTGATCGACGACCAAATGCCCGGTCATGGCCGCAAGGTGACGAACGAGTGGGTGGTGCTCATGGGCGCCAAACGCTACCCGGTGTCCGTGCTGCCGCTCGAAGGCGGGTTCACCATCATCCAGGGCGAAAAGCGCTACGACATCGTTTCCGGCTGGAGCTTTGGCGATTTACTGTTCCGGGCGACGGTCAATGGCACACCGGTCTCCCTCCAGATCGAGCGCCGTGGTTTGCGCTACCGCATCTTCCATTTCGGGCTGCAGATCGAGCCGATGGTCATGACAGGCCATGCCGCGCATCTGCTCTCCCTGATGCCGGAAAAGCTGCCGCCCGATCTCTCGAAATTCCTGCTCTCGCCCATGCCGGGCCTGCTGCGGGAACTGTGCGTGCGCGAAGGCCAGGAAGTGAAGGCCGGACAGAACCTCGCCATCATCGAAGCCATGAAGATGGAGAACATTCTCAAGGCCGAGCACGATTGCAAGGTGAAAAAGGTGCTCGCGGCTTCGGGCGAGAGCCTCTCGGTCAATCAGGTGATCGTCGAGTTCGAGTAAGTTGCCGTAAACGTCGCGGATGCCCTGCATAAAACGGGTGTCCGCGACGCTCGTTGGTCCATCTTCGCGCCATGCCTCCCGCCCGGCGCATGGCGGATTGGCGCCATACCTCCCCATTTTTCCCGTCTCAGGCATAAAATCGAAGCGTTACTTTGCGCGGCATCGATTTGTCCGGGATGGCGGCGTCGCAGGCGCCAGGAAGAGAGAGAAAAATGGATCGGTTGGCAGTCCTGAAAAAGCTCGCGAATGATGTCGATGAAGGCAAGCTTTGTTTCCCCACCAACGTCGCCGTCGCACTCAAATTGCGCAATGCGCTGGACGATCCGGATGAAAGCATCGATTCGGTTGCGCGCCTGATCGAAAAGGAGCCGCTCCTGGCGGCCCGCGTCGTGGCCATGTCCAATGCGGTGGCCTTCAACCGGTCGGGCCAAGAGATCGCCGATGTGCGCACCGCCGTGTCCCGCCTGGGAACCCAGGTTGTACGCAATCTCGCCACGGCGCTGGTCACCCGGCAAATGGCCTTGGCCCCGCCGGGCGCGGCGGAACGGGCGTTGGCCGCCCGACTCTGGGAATACACCGCGCACGTCGCTGCGCTGGCTCGCATGATTGCGCGGCAGGTAACGCGGCAGGATCCCGAAACCGCGATGTTCGCGGCCATCGTGCATGACATCGGCGGCTTTTATCTGCTTTCGCACGCCGGCGAGTTTCCCGACCTGCTGAACGAGGGGCTGACCGACGATGACGTCGAAGGCGAGTTGTTGCTGGCGCGGGCGGTCCTCAAGGTCCTCGCCGTGCCGTCACCGGTTGTCCAGGCGATCGAGTCCTTTTGGGAGGGCTATCTCGCGCTGCCCCCCGTTTCCCTGGGCGATACGCTGCTGCTCGCGGCGGATCTTGCGCCCGTCCAGCGTCCGCTCAACCGCTTGGCTCGCCGCGGCCGGAAAGCGGACGACGGCAGCATCGACATGGTGGTAGGGGAGGCGACTTTGCAGGAAATCACCCAAGCCGCAAAAGCGGAGGTCCAGTCCCTGCTTGAAGTGCTTCGGTTCTAGGCCGGCGCAATCGAATCGGGACGCGAACCCGCGAACCCGTCGTTCTCAACCCAGCCGCGAAAACGCCGCGATTACTTCCGGCGGCGCTTGCACCAGTTCGATCAACACGCCTTCGCCAGCGATGGGAAATTCATCGTTCGCCTTGGGGTGCAAAAAGGTGATGTCGTAACCAGCCGCGCCCTTGCGGATGCCGCCGGGCGCGAAACGCACGCCTTTGGCCGAGAGCCACTCCACCGCCTTGGGCAGATCGTCGATCCAGAGTCCCACGTGATTGAGCGGGGTGCTGTGCACCGCCGGCTTCTTTTCCGGATCGAGCGGTTGCATCAAATCCACTTCTACCTTGAATGGGCCGCTGCCCATGGCGGCGATATCTTCATCCACGTTTTCGCGTTCGCTGACAAAATTCCCGGTGAGTTCAAGGCCAAGCATGTCGATCCACAGCGTGCGCAGCTTCTCCTTGGAAGCGCCGCCGATGGCGATTTGCTGGATGCCAAGAACCTTGAAGGGACGTTGAAGCATGGTTTCTCCTTGAGTGAAAGCGGCCAGAAGGCTGATTTTAGACGCAATATTCGATGCGGATGGGTTGCCGAACGATTGGAATGCGGCGATTGGACCTCATTCGATCGTCCTGGTTCTACCTCTCCGCCAATGATGTGGACATGATGTGCGGCGCTGCGTTATCTCGCGCAGCGGCGGTTCATTTTCAGCCGGGCCGGCATGGTGCCAAGCGCGCCATCGTTCTGACGAACCGGGCTCAGAAAGGCACGCTGCTGGTGAAGGCCATCGTTTCCCGCCGCGCCGGATGCGCGAATTCAAGCCTGGTGGCATGCAGCAGCAAGCGCTTGGCCTTGGCGCGCGCCGGCGGCGGCGCATAGAGGGCATCCCCGAGGATGGCATGCCCGATCGACTGCAGATGCACCCGCAACTGGTGCGAGCGGCCGGTTTCGGGGCGGAGTTCCAGGCGAGTGGCGTCGGGTTCGCGCTGTAAAACGCGGTAATGGGTGAGCGATGGCTTGCCGACATCGAAATCGACTTTTTGGCGCGGCCGATTGGGCCAATCGGCGATGAGCGGCAAATCGATCTGGCCGGATTCGGTTTCGATCCGACCATCGACCACCGCAACGTATTCCTTTTCCACCTGCCGGTTTTGGAAAGCGAGCGAGAGGGCACGGTGCATCGCCTTGCCCCGCGCCATGACAATGAGGCCCGAGGTTTCCATATCCAGCCGGTGCACGGTCAGCGCGTCCGGGCAGCAGGCTTGGACGCGGTGGGCAAGAGAGTCGCGGCCGGCTTCACCCAGCCCGGGAACGGAAAGCAGGCCGCCGGGCTTGTTCAGTACGATCAGCGCGTCATCGACGTAAGGCGCTTCGACGCCGGCGGTGGCGAGATTGGCGATTATTTCTTCAGCAGTGGGCACGTGCTGTTTTCCAGCGGCAGGAAGGCCTGGTTGCCCGGGACGACGTCAAGCACATGGTAGTAATCCCATGGGCCGCGCGATTCATCCGGGCGCTTGACCTGTACCAGGTACATGTCGTGAACCATGCGGCCGTCCTCCCGGATGCGGCCGTTGCGGACGATCGGGTCCTGGATGGGCATTTCGCGCATTTTTTTCATGATGGTCTGCGCATCGTCGGAATTGGCTGCCTTGGCGGCATGGAAGTAGTGCGTCAGCGCCGAATAAATGCCGGCCTGTGGCTCGTTCGGCATTGCCCCGGTACGCTTGAAAAAGCGCTGGGCGAAGGCGCGGGTCTTGGTATCGAGGTTCCAGTAATAACTGCTGGCGAACTGGATTCCCTGACCGAGCGGCAATCCGAGTTTATGCGTGGTGGTAATGGTGGCAGTGCCCACCGGAGCGACAATTTTTTCGCCCATGCTGACACTGCGGAGATTGAAGGATTGCCGGATGGCTGCCGCCAGATCGTCACCGGCGCTGTTGATGGCAATGACCTTGGCGCCCGAGGCATCGGCCCGGCCGAGGTAGGTGATGAACTCCTCCGTTCCCAGTGGATGCCGCGTAGCGCCGAGCACCCGGCCGCCGCTTTCGGCGACGATTTCGCCCAGCAGGCTTTCCATGTTGACGCCGAAGGCGTTGTCGACGCTGACCATGTACCAAGTGTCGGCCTTGCGTCGGGTGATGGCGGTGCCGGCGACCCGCACTTGGGAGTGGGCGTCGTACATCCAATGCACGCTATTCGCGGCGCAGAGCTTGTTGGTAAGTTCGCTGGTGACGACCGTGTTGTAGAAAACCACCACGTTGCGGTCGCGGGCGAGGTTTTGTACGGCGAGGGCGGGCGGAGTGCCGAGGACATCGGCGAAGACGTCGACCTGAAGTTTGTCCAGCCACTCGGTGGCGATTTGTCTGGCGATTTCGGGCTTGTTCTTGTGGTCGCCGACAATCAGTTCGATGGGTTTGCCATTGATATTGCCGCCGGCATCCTCGATCGCCATTCGTGCAGCGGCAACCGCGAGCGGGCCGCCCAGATCGGCGTAAACCGATTCCATGTCGGTCATCAGGCCGACGCGAACGACCCCGTTGGAAAATTCTGCGAATGCCGAGGCAGAGAATGTCGCCAATGCCAGGGCGATGAAGAAAATCCGGCGTAGCATATCGTCTCCCTTCGTTATTCGGCGCGGCATCGAGCGGTTTTTGATAAATGTGATTATCGGCCGACAAGGTATAGTATTACTGACTTTTATAATAGAACTCCCGAAATCGTCGGTGTAAAGTGGGCATAATTCCCCACTTTGGGGAGGGCGATTGACGGGCCAGGATGAATATGCAACTCAAACCGCGGGTAGTTGACCGGTTGTTATGGACGCTTTGCGTCATGTCCGCGGTATCGGGCGTGGTGCTTCTGATGATCTTCCTGCGTTTCGGCGCCCTGCAGCAGGAATTCCTCAATCTCAATTTCGACGCCGTGCACAGTACCCGGGCGCTGCTTCGGGCAGAGGTGCTTCTCACCCGCGCCATTGGCGATATGAAGCTCGCCGAGCGGGACCCCAAATTCGTTCGCAGCGCGGTCGAGAATCTCGAAGCGGCGCTGATCTACGAGCGCAACGGCCAGTACAGGCGCAGTGAGCATGAACTCGCGGTGATCAATCGCGCCCAGACCCTGCTGGCGGATATGCAGGGCGCACTGCGCAGCGGCAACGTCGGCATCGACGACATCAAGCTCTATACCCGCCGCCTGCGCGAGGTGGCGCAACGTTTTTCGGATACCGACGGCGATCGCTGGGGAGGCCTCTTCAGCCTCAATACGCAGTTGCGCAGCCGGATGGAATCGAACCGGCATTTCGGCTTTGCCGCCGCGGTCCTGCTGCTGGCCCTGACCGGCGTAATCTGTTGGAGCGTCGTTCGCAAACGCAAGCTCGATGCGTTGGTGGAATTGGAAAAACGCCATCTCGAGAACGAAATCGGGCAGCGCAAGCGCACGGAGACAGCCTTGCGCAACAGCGAGGTGGCGCTCTTCAGCGAAAAGGAGCGGGCGCAGGTGACGCTGGCCTCGATTGGCGAGGCGGTCGTCACCACGCGCAAGGATGGCCGGATCGAGTTTCTCAATCCGGCGGCGGAGCGGCTTTGCGAATGGAAATCCTCCGACGCGCAGGATCGGCCGCTTTCCGAGGTGCTGGTCTTGCGCGACGATCTCACCAAAGAGCGCCTAGCCGACCTCTGGCGCCTGTTTTCGGATGGCGGCGCACGCATCGCCGAGCGCGCGGCGACGCTGGTAAACCGCCAGGGCGAGGAGATTGCCGTCGAACTGACGGCGGCGCCGATCCTCGATCACGACTGCCTGATGACCGGGCTGGTCGTCGTCTTGCGCGATGTCCGCGAAGCGCGGCTACTGGAGCGTGAGTTGTCCTGGCAAGCGAGTCACGATGCCTTGACCGGCCTATACAACCGGCGTGAATTCGAAAACCGCCTCGGCGAATTGCTCGAGCGCCGGAGTTCGCCCCTGACGCACGCGATGCTGTACCTCGATCTCGACCAGTTCAAGGTAGTCAACGACACCGGCGGCCATGCCGCTGGAGACGAGTTGCTGCGCCAGATCGGCCATTATCTCGCCTCGCCGCTGCGCTCGAGCGATACCTTGGCGCGTCTCGGTGGCGATGAATTCGGCGTGCTGCTGTTCGATTGCGATACCGCGTTCGCCGTCGATGTCGCGGCGCGCCTGCGTGAATCGATTGAGTCGATTCAATTCGCCTGGGATGGCAAGACCTTTTCCATCGGCGTCTCCATCGGGCTGGTCCATTTTACCGCCTCCGGGCTGTCGATTCAGGATGTGATGAGCCGCACCGACGCCGCCTGCTATATGGCGAAGGACCTCGGCCGCAATCGCATCCAGGTTTATCGCCAGGACGACAGCGAGATCGCCCGTCGCTATGACGAGATGGAGTGGGTTGGGCGCATTCGCCAGGCCCTGCGCGACGGCCGCTTCGTGCTGTTCCGGCAGCCCATCGTCCCGCTATCCGAACGCGGGCGACAACGACGCCATGAGGAGGTCCTGCTGCGCATGCAGGCCGAAAATGGCGAGATCGTGCCACCCATGAGTTTCATCCCCGCGGCCGAGCGCTATGGTCTGATGGCGGAGATCGACCGCTGGGTCATCGCCGAAACCATGCGTTTATGTTCGCTCGAACCCGTCGGCCGCGATGCGCCGGTGGTGGCGATCAACCTTTCCGGCGCCTCTCTCGGCAACGAAAACCTGGTTGCCTATATCTGCGAATGCCTGGAACAGACCCGCGTCAATCCACGCCGCATCTGCTTCGAGATTACCGAAACCGCAGCCATCACCCACCTGGAACGGGCGAGCCGCCTGATCCAATCGCTCAAGCTGGTGGGCTGCCGCTTCGCGCTCGACGATTTTGGCAGCGGCATGTCCTCGTTCAATTATCTGCGGCGCTTGCCCGCCGACTATCTCAAAATCGACGGCAGTTTTATCCGCGGCATCGACGGCGACACCATTAGCCGCGCCATGGTGCGTTCGATCAACGAAGTCGGTCATAGCGTCGGCCTCAAGACCATCGCCGAATGCGTTGAAACCGAGGCGGAACTGACGATGCTGCGCGAGATTGGCGTCGATTTCGTCCAGGGCTATCACCTGGGGCGGCCGGCGCCATGGGGTATGGGGGAGCGGAAAATCTGAACGGCGGCCAGAAGCCTCGTCCGACGCTCAGATTTAGCCGGGTTGGATGCGTTCCAACCCGGATGGGAATCAGCAGTTGCCGACGCGTTTTGCGCGGATTTTCTGCTGCATGTCCGACATGCCTTCAACGGCCGGAACCATCTGGACGCGCGTTTCGAAATCGAGCGAGGTCGCCGAGGTCGTACCGGTGGTGCTGCCCTTCATTGTGCCGCCCTCGGTCTTGCAGACGAAATCATAGGAGACCTGGCCGCCACTCGCCTTCATGTTGGACATGGTGCAGGGATTTTTTTCCGACCCCTGGGTGAGGTGCTTGTTCTGGGCGACATCCTGGGGCGTCAGGCAGCGGCGCATGACCACGGGTTTCATGCCTGCCGGCATGCCTTTCATTTTGGTTTCCATCTGATATTCCCACATGCCCGGCGTGATGTTGGATTCTGCCGAAGCGGAAAGGCTGGCGACCATCAGCGCGGTGGTCACGAGAAGGCGGATCATGAAAGTCTCCTTGGTTTGAAGGTTGGAACGATAATGATAAACGCAAGTGACCTGCCTTGCATCCGGGACTGAAACTGGCCACAATGCACCGATTCGTCAATTAAGCAAAAACGGAGGTGAACAGCATGGCTCGTGTGATCAATGAAATTGTTGCCGGACGCCCGCTGATCAGTGGCACCAAGGACATGACCGTGCGCGCGGCGTCCAAGCTGATGGCCGCGAAGCATGTGAGCGCGCTGGTGGTCCTCGACGGCAAGCGCATCGCCGGGATTTTTACCGAGCGCGATGCCATCTCGAAGGTTCTCGCCGAGGGGCTCAACCCCGACAAGACGGCGATTTCGGAAGTCATGGTGGTTGAGCCGCAAACCGTGCGTGCCGCCATGCCGCTGGCCTTCGCGCTGCACATGATGGTCGAGGGCGGTTTCCGCCATGTTCCCGTGGTTGACGACGACGGCAATGCGGTGGGAATGGTTTCCGCTCGCGATGCGCTCGGCGAAGATCTCGTCCGCCTCGAACGTGAGATGGAGCGCCGCGACGTGCTGGAGAATCCGCTCAGCTAAACGCCGGAATATTCCAACCAATCTGCGCCGCCACGCTGGCAAAATCGCCGGCGGGCGGCGTTGTCATTTCCAGGACTTGTCCGCTCTCCGGATGAGCCAATCGCAGGCGGACGCAAGCCAGCAGCAGGCGATTGCTGCCGAAATGCTCGGTGAAAAAGCGGTTGTGCCGGCCCTTGCCGAAGGTGGCATCGCCGATGATGGGATGGGCGATGTGCTTCATGTGGCGGCGTAGCTGGTGGCGCCGGCCGGTCAGCGGTTCCATCTCGATTAATGCATAACGGCTGGTGGGGTAGCGATCCGCCGCATAAGGTAGTTCTGCCTTTGCCAGGCGACGGTAACGGGTAAAGGCGGGTTGGGCGGGCTGCGGCTGCTCTACAGCGAAGCGTTCATAGTCGTCGTGCCGGCGACTCAGCGCATGATCGATGACGCCCGATTCCGGCGGATGACCGCGGACGATGGCGAGGTAGGTCTTGTCCACCTCGCCGTTCTCGAAGGCCTGTCCGACCCGACGCGCGGTTTCCGGATTCAGCGCGAAGAGCAGGATTCCCGAAGTGCCCTTGTCGAGCCGGTGCGTCGCCCAGACCCGCTGACCGACCTGGTCGCGCACGATTTGCAGGGCGAAGCGGGTTTCGTGCCGATCGAGCTCCGAGCGGTGGGTGAGCAGCCCCGATGGCTTATGGACGGCGATCAGCGTTTCGTCTTGATAGACAATGTCCAGTCGTTCCTCAAGCATTGGTGGCGGCGAAGAAGCGCTGCTGAATCTCGGTCGGCAGGGTCATGCCCGAGGCGCGTGCTTGCCGTAGCAATTGCCAGTAGTAGCGATAAGAAGCCCGGTCATGGAGCTTGCCGGCGTGCCGGATCGGCCCCCACTGCGCGTCCTGTGCCGCCACGAGGATTTCCCCGGCGGTAGCCACTTCGGAAAAATCGGGTCGCAGCGCTTCCACCAGCGGCATGATCTGGTTGGGATGGATGCTCCACATGCGGAGATAGCCGAACTCCCGGCTGGCGCGGCGGGCGTCTTGTCCGATGAGGGCGGTGTCGGCGAGTTCGGTGCAGACGTTATGGCTCGGGATGACGCCGTTGGCCAGGGCGGCGGCGCTGATTTCGCATTTGGCGCGGACGATGAGCGGGTGCTCGAACTGGCCCGGGCTCTTCATGGCGCTGGCGGGGATGGCGCCGCAATGCGCGGAGACGAAATCCATCAGGCCGAAATCGAGGCTTTCGATCCCGGGCAGGGCGGCGATTTCCCAGACTTCGCGCAGGGCGCCATGGGTTTCGATCAGAACATGAACCGGGATGCGGCGATTGACGTCATGCGCCAGTTCCGCCTCGCGCAGCGCTTCGAGCTGGGTTTCGACGTCGGCGGCGTTGCGCGGCTTGGGCAGCGTCAAAAAGGCGAGACGCGAACCGGCGTGCGAAACGAGGATTTCAAGTTCCTCGCGCCAGCAGGCGTGAGTCACGTCGTGGATGCGGGCGCCAACGCGATTAAAGCGGTTGTCGGCGGAAAGAATGGTGGCCGCCGCCGCTTCGGCATGCGCGATTTCGCCGCCCGCCGGAGCGCCGTCCTCGCAGTCGCAGGTCAGGTCAAAAACCGGGCCCAATTCGGCTTGCAGGGCCAGGGCCTTGCGCCAGAGTTTCTCGGAGCCGGCGTAATGATCGACCAGCGGCAGCAGCGGCAGGGCTTTGTCCCCGGCATACAGAACTTCAGAAGGATGACGCATGCGGGCTCCTGAAATGAAAATGGCCGCGGCATTGTACCGCGGCCATTCAGAGCGAGGTGCCGGTCAGGCGGGCTGGGCCGTCTTGTCGCCGCGCGAGCGGGCCACCAGGTTGGCCGCCAGGGCAAAGGCGCCCATGGTGGTTTCTTCCTCGTTGCCCAGGCCCAGGCAGTCGTAGGTGCAGGCACCGCCGGTGTCGCAAGGCTGGAAGTGGGCGGAAGCATCCTCGAGGTTGAGCAGCTTGGAGACGGCGCAGCGCTCGTCGTCCAGTTCCTTCAAGGTGATGTTGATCTTGTCGCGCGAGTAAGCGTCGATCTCAAGGCCCTGAATGATCTTGTAGTCGCCGTCGGTGCATTCGCACGGGAAGCCGAAGATCATGCCCTTGGGAATGCCGTAGGAGCCGTCAGACGGAACGCCCATGGTCACCCATTCATCCGAACCCAGGACCCAGTCATGAACGTGGTCGATGGCGGCGTTGGCGGCGGAAGCGGCGGAGGAAAGGCCGCGCGCTTCGATGATGGCGGCACCGCGCTTGCCGACGGTGGGCAGGAAGACGTCGTTGTTCCAGACTTCGTCATTGACCAGGCGCTTGACGCTGTTGCCTTGCGAAACGCAGAAGCGGTAGTCGGCGTACATCGTCGGCGAGTGGTTGCCCCAGACCACCAGCTTCTTCAGGCTGGCGACCGGGCGCTCGATCTTTTGGGCCAGTTGCGACAGGGCGCGGTTGTGGTCGAGACGCAGCATGGCGTGATAGTTGCGCGGATTGGTGCGGCCGACCTTGATGGCGGCGGCGCGGGCGATGTAGGCGTTGGTGTTGCAGGGGTTGCCCACCACCAGGACCTTGACGTTCTCGTTGGCGTGCTTGGCGATGGCTTCGCCCTGCACGGTGAAGATGGCGCCATTGGCTTCAAGCAGGTCGGCGCGTTCCATGCCCTTGGTGCGGGGGCGGGCGCCGACCAGCAGGCAGACGTCGGCATCCTTGAAAGCGACATTGGGATCGTCGCTGGCGATCATGCCGACGACAAGCGGGAAGGCGCAATCCTCGATTTCCATCATGACGCCCTTGACCGCCTGCTGGGCTTGCGGCAGGTCGAGCAACTGGAGAATGACCGGCTGATCTTTGCCGAGCATCTCGCCGGAAGCGATACGGAACAGCAGACTGTAACCGATCTGGCCGGCGGCGCCGGTGACGGTAACGCGCATGGGGGCTTTGGACATGAATCGCTCCTCAGGGGGGTCTGATAAACAATAATTTGATTGCAGGCGCCGCAAAAAATTCCACTGCGATGGGGCGCTGGCATGGTTCGGATACTAAAATCCTCTCCTATGTCTGTCAACATAAATCTTATATAGTATATAAGACATATTTCCGTAGACGATAAAGCCATTTTATGCTGAAATATTCACCATGAGTCGCGATAACCAAAATCCCATGTCTCGTTCGTCTTCACTGACCTTTAGCCCGCTCTATCGTCAGATCAAGGAACTGATGATCAAGAGCCTGGAAGCTGGTGAATGGCGCCCCGGCGATGCCATTCCGAGCGAAGCCGAACTGGCCGTGCGCTTCAATGTCAGCCAGGGGACCGCGCGCAAGGCCATCGACGAAATGGCCGCCGAGAACCTGCTGGTGCGCCGGCAGGGCAAGGGCACCTTCGTCGCCACCCACAGCGATCCCCGTTCGTTTTTCCGCTTTCTGCGCCTGGTGCCCGATCGCGGCACGCTCGAGAGCGTGCATCATAGCGAGCCGCTTTCCTGCGCGCCGACCGTGGCGACCGAGGAAGTGGCAAAGCACTTGCAAATCAAACCCGGTGAACCGGTTATCGCTGCCGAGCGCTTGATGAGCTTCGATGGCGCGCCGGTGGTGCTCGACGAGATCTATCTGGTGGGTGAATTGTTCGAGGGCTTGACCCTCGATCGTCTCCGGGCTTATGACCGCTCGCTCTACAGCCTGTTCGAGACCGCCTTCGGCGTGCGCATGATTCGCGCCGAAGAGCATCTGCGGGCGGTTGCCGCCGACGAAAGGCTGGCTAAAATGCTCGCCGTCGAGCCCGGCAGTCCTCTGTTGCTCGTGGAGCGGGTCGCTTATTCATACGGCGACAAGCCGGTCGAGTGGCGCCGGGGTTTTTATTCCACCCGGCAGCATTATTATT
>JAPUEC010000072.1 GCA_027492775.1 Rhodocyclaceae bacterium | reverse complement strand
GCCGAAACCATCCCGTTCAACGAAACCCGCGACTACGTCAAGAAGGTGATGAGCAACGCCGTCTATTACTCGGTGCTCTTCAATGGCAAGCCGGAATCGCTCAAGGAGCGGCTCGGCACCATCTCGCCGCGCGCGGTGGTGGTCAAGGGCGAGGATTTGCCTTAACGCGTATCCGCAGCCGGAGCCTGATGATGGGGTGTGCCGGCGCGAAAGGCGCGGCGCAATGGCAGCCTTGAATGGCGCCGCTGCCGGACGATTGCGGACAGGCGCCCGGAGCGCTGGTATAGAATCCAAGCTTGCATTTCTCCTGACAGCGACCCAGCCATGAACCTCAAAAAAATCCTGCTCATCGGCGGTAGCGGCTTCGTTGGTACCGCGATCGCCAACCGGCTTGCCGAACTCGGCGTCGAGGTCACCGTGCCGAGCCGCCGCAGCGAACGCGGCAAGGCCATCATCCTGCTGCCCAACGTGCGTCGGGAGAAAGCGGACGTCCATGACCCGCAGACCCTGGCCAGATTGATGCAGGGCCATGATGCGGTGATCAACCTGGTCGGCATCCTGCACGGCGGGGATTTCCACCGGGTTCATGCCGAGTTGCCGAAGAAAATTGTCGCTGCCTGCGAGGCTACCGGCGTCCGCCGGCTGCTGCACATGAGCGCGCTCAAGGCCGCGCCCGACGCGCCTTCGCGCTACCTCGCCTCCAAGGGCGAGGGCGAGCGTGCCGTGCTGGCGGCGCAGGGGGTGCTCGATGTCACGGTGTTCCGGCCCTCCGTCATTTTCGGTGCCGGCGATTCCTTCCTCAATACTTTCGCCGGGTTGCTCAAATACTTGCCGGTATTCCCGCTCGGCCACGGCCGCGCGCGCTTCCAGCCGGTGTGGGTGGGCGATGTGGCGGAAGCCTTCATCGCCGCCATCGCCAATCCGGCCACTTTCGGCCAGGCCTACGATCTCTGCGGCCCCAAAATCTATACGCTGCGCGAATTGGTCGAATACACGGCCGAATTATCCGGCCACCGCACCAGAATTCTTCCCTTGCCCGATGGCCTTGCCGCTCTGCAAGCGGCAGTCATGGGCCTGGCGCCCAAGCCTCTCCTTTCCTCTGACAACCTGCGCTCGATGCGCATCGACAGCGTTTGCGACGCCGCCAGCAAGGTCTTCCCCGGCTGGCAGCCGCGGGCGCTCGAAGCGGTGGCGCCGTCCTACATCGCCGACCTCGCGCCGCGCCGCCGGCTCGACGACTATCGCCTGCGCGCCGGGCGCTGACCTTAAAGTGGGGAGGAGAAACCGGACTGACGCAGGTGGCCGCACTTTGTCTGGCCAGCGCCGTCCAATCCTGCCCGACAATCACTTTTCGGAGCGCGCATGAAATTCGGCTACACCATCATCTACGTTCCCGATGTCGAGGCGTCGTTGCGCTTCTGGGAACGGGCCTTCGGCTTTACTCGCCGCTTCCTGCATGAATCCGGCACCTATGGCGAGCTGGAAACCGGCGCCACCGCCATTGCCTTCGCCGACCGTTCCCTCGGTCAGGCGCATTTTCCCGCCGGTTTCGTCGAAGCCAGCGTTTCAGTGCTGCCGCTGGGGATGGAAATCGCTCTCGTCGCCCAGGACGTGACGCTGGCCCACGTCCGCGCCGTCGAGGCCGGTGCCAACGAGATCAGCCCGCCCGAGACCAAGCCCTGGGGGCAGGTGGTGTCCTACGTCCGCTGCCCGGACGGGACGCTGGTTGAAATCTGTTCCCTGGTCAGCGCTTAGCATGGAAATTTACGTCGTCGGCGGCGCAGTGCGGGACGAAATGCTCGGCCTTCCGGTCGTCGACCACGATTATGTCGTCGTCGGCGCCACCCCCGAAGAGATGGTCGCCCAGGGCTTTCGGCCGGTGGGCAAGGATTTTCCGGTTTTTCTTCATCCCAAGACGCATGAGGAATACGCGCTCGCCCGCACCGAGCGCAAGACCGCGCCCGGTTACCATGGCTTTGCCTTCCACGCCGCCCCCGATGTCACGCTTGAAGCGGATCTCGCCCGCCGCGACCTGACCATCAACGCCATGGCCCGCGGCGTCGATGGCGAACTGGTCGACCCCTACGGCGGCGCCCGCGATCTGGCGGACAAGGTGTTGCGCCATGTCGGCCCGGCATTCGCCGAAGACCCGGTGCGCGTCCTGCGGCTGGCGCGCTTTGCCGCCCGCTATTCCGATTTCTCCGTCGCATTGGAGACGCAGGCGTTGATGCGCGACATGGTCGCCGCCGGCGAAATCGACCATCTCGTGCCGGAACGCGTGTGGCAAGAGTTCGCAAAAGGGTTAATGGAAGGCAAACCCTCGCGCATGTTCACGGTGCTGCGCGAATGCGGCGCGCTCGCCCGGCTGCTACCGGAACTCGACGCGCTCTTCGGCGTGCCCCAGCGCGCCGATTACCACCCCGAGGTGGATACCGGCGTGCACGTCATGATGGTCCTCGATTTCTCTGCCCGCCTGAAATTCTCCCTGCCGGTGCGCTGGGCGGCGCTGCTGCATGACATCGGCAAGGGCACCACGCCGGCCGA
>JAPUEC010000071.1 GCA_027492775.1 Rhodocyclaceae bacterium | reverse complement strand
AGCTGCAAACGCTGGTCGACGTCGGCCTCTCCTACATCACCCTCGGCCAGAGCGCGACCACCCTCTCCGGCGGCGAGGCGCAGCGGGTCAAGCTGGCGCTCGAACTTTCCAAGCGCGACACCGGCCGCACCCTCTACATCCTCGACGAACCCACGACCGGCCTGCATTTCAAGGACATCGAACTGCTGCTCTCGGTGCTGCACCGCCTCGCCGACCACGGCAACACGGTGGTAGTCATCGAACACAACCTCGACGTCATCAAGACGGCCGACTGGATTATCGATCTCGGCCCGGAAGGTGGCGACGGCGGCGGCCAGATCATCGCCACCGGAGCCCCGGAAGCGGTGGCAGCGGACCCGGTCAGCCACACGGCGCGCTTCCTGAAGCCCCTGCTCGCCCGCCACGCCCCGGCAAACGTCGAGAAAACCCCCAAAACCGGGGGAAAAGCGGCTAAAGTGAAGGCATAAAAACAACCATCAACCCCAGTACCAGCAAGAATCCACCTTGAGGAGGTCACGATGTCACCCTTTGGCAATTTCCCGTTCAACATGATGCCGCTCAACAACCCTTGGTTTCCTATGGAGACGAAGGAAGGGGATTCGGGCATGCCGCCGATGATGAAGGCCTACATGGAAGGCTGGGCCGCCTGGACGACGCTGATGACCCAAAGCAATCCCTGGTTCGCCGCCTACAGCGCCATGCTGGAAAAAAATCCGTTCCTGGCGCAATTACAAGGCGACCAGAAGAAGCGTTGAACGGCCACAAGCCATCCGCAAACGGCGCCAGCGTCGCCAATCTCAAACGGGTCTGGCGCGCCCTTGGCTATTCCTTCGATGGCCTAGGCGCGGCGTGGAAACACGAGGCCGCTTTTCGTCAGGAAGCGCTGCTCGCCATCATCTTGGTTCCGCTTGGCCTGTGGCTGGGCCAAACCGGCGTCGAACGCGCCGTCCTGGCCGGAAGCGTGCTGCTGGTCATGGTCATCGAACTGCTCAACTCCGGCCTGGAAGCCATCGTCGACCGCGCCTCCCCTGAGCGCCATGAACTCGCCAAACGCGCCAAGGACACCGGCAGCGCCGCGGTGTTGCTGGCACTGGCGATCTGCGCCATGACATGGGCACTGATTCTTTGGCCGGAAAGTAACTCCATTCGAATAAAATAGCTGCGGGCTGCCCGCGTTCCCCAGGGACACAGGCGTCGGCACCGGAAATATTCCGGCGCCACCTTATTTCCCCTATCAGGAGCGCTTTCCGTGACTAATTCGTCCGCCTCGTCGACGCCGGCCTTTGGAACGCCGAACCCCAGCAGCGCCGAACTGCTCGCCGAACTGGCCAAACCGACATCCGCCTATCGCCGACGTGCCTGGCTGGCAATGGCCGGCCTGTTTGCCTTCATCACCTTCTACCTGCTGCTGGCGGGGTGGTTCGTATACACCGCTTGGCGCCTGACATTTGGCGCCGCCGCCGGAGGCAAAGATGCCTTCATCGGCTACATCGTCGGCGCCTGCGCAGCTTTTCTGGCGGTATTCATGCTCAAGGCCATTTTCTTTGTGAAGCGACAAAGCACCGAGGGCAGCATCGAAATCAAGCGGGACGATCAACCCCGCCTGTTCGAGTTCCTCTACGCCCTCGCCGATCAGGCCGGCGCACCTCGGCCGCATAAAGTCTTCGTCTCTCCGCATGTGAACGCGGCCGTGTTCTACGACCTCTCGGTAATCAACTTGCTGTTCCCTTCACGCAAGAATCTGGAGATTGGGCTGGGCCTGGTTAACGTCCTCTCACTGGGCGAATTCCGCGCCGTACTTGCCCACGAATTCGGGCACTTCGCGCAGAAGGCGATGGCCGTCGGGCGCTGGGTGTATATCGCCCAGCAGATCGCCGCCCACTTGATCGCACGCCGGGATAAGCTGGACGATCTGCTGCGCGGCCTGTCCAACATCGATCTGCGAGTGGCCTGGGTCGGTTGGATACTGCGTCTCATCGTCTGGTCCATCCGTTCGCTGGTAGATTCCGCCTTCAGCGTAGTGCTCCTCATGCAACGCGCGCTATCGCGCGAGATGGAAATGAATGCGGACCTGGTTGCCGTCGCACTCACCGGCAGCGATGCCTTGATCCATGCGCTGCATCGGCTGCAGGCCGCCGACGACTCCTGGGGTCGCGCCTTCGGCTTCGTGCAGAGCGAAACGGCTTGTGGCCGTCCCGTTCTCGATGCCTTCGCCATCCAAACGCGCTTCATGGAGCGCATGGGCGACCTGCTCAATGACTCGACCTACAACCGCCTGCCCCCGCTGCCGGCGGAAGCGCCCGAGAATCATCGCTTGTTCAAGGCCGAACTGGCGCAGCCACCCCAAATGTGGCTTACCCACCCCCTCAATCACGAGCGCGAGGCGAACGCCAAGCGCCGTTACATCGCCGCACCCATCGATGAAGGTAGCGCCTGGACTGTATTCGACGACGACGTCAAACTGCGCGAAGCCGTCACGGCGCAAATTGTCGGCAAAACCGAGAACGCTGCGCTACCAACGGAAGACTCGCTACGCCAGCTAGACCAGCAGTTCGAGCGCGAATATCTCAAGGGACACT
>JAPUEC010000070.1 GCA_027492775.1 Rhodocyclaceae bacterium | reverse complement strand
TTTTGAGGCCAATTTTCTCGCCGGTCACCTGTCCGGTTTCTCCCACCTCCCTACTTTCCAGCAGGAAAAGTTCGTCTGAGTCCATGATGATCACCTGGCGGTTGAGATTGCGACGCCATTCTCACAGCAACATGCATGCCACATTAAGAGCGGAGAAAAACATCACGCGCACGCGTCAGTTTTGCCTTGCGGCCGGAGCAAGGACTCAAGCAAAATAATACCTTCGTAATATAAACGGGGGGTTTCAAAATGTTCTTCACGCGTTCGTCCGTCGCTCGTCTCATGGGGGCCGCGTTCGCCCTCACCGCGCTTTCCGCCTGCCAGACCACCGGCGGTGGCGCCAGCGACAACCCCTCGCCAACCGCCGGAAGCAGCACTTCGCAGCAGGCCAACGAGATGGCCGACAAGGCCATGTACAAACCCGTCGAGTACGTGAACGCGAAAAAGCGCGGTCCGGCGCTGGTCGTCATCCCAGGCGAAATCAAGAGCAACAACGCCACCTTCACCCAGAAATTCGGCGCCAACAACATTGCCGACTATGCTGAACTCGAACTGGGCAAGGCCAATTTCCGCGTTCTCGAACGGGCCGATCTCGGGCCGCTGCTCAACGAATTCACTCTTGCCTACACCATGGGCAATCCGCAGGCGGCGCGCAAGGTCCTGCAAAAAGGCAAGTTCAAGACGACCAAGTGGGTGGTCAAGTTCGACGTCTTGAAGGCCGAGCCGGTTGCTTCCGCCAGCCAGGGTTTTGACGGACAGGCGATCGGAAACATCATCGGCATTGCTTCGGGTTCGCGCGGCGGTGCTGCCGCCGGCGTTGCGGTGGGCTCGGTGAAAACGAGCGAAACCACGGGCGTCTGGATCATCGGCATGCGTTGGAAGTTGATTAACGCCAATACCACCGAGCAGGTCGCCACCGGCTACACCGAGGAAAAAATGGAGCTCGGCGCCAAGAGCACATCCGTTCTCGGTATCAGCTCAGGCGCATCGGGCGGCCTGACGCTCGATTCCCTGGTGCAGCGCCTGGTTCAGAAAAACGTTTACGAGATCGACAAGAAGTACAAATAACCCGGTCAGGATCGGGTAGCACTGGAAGCGGTGCGTGGCGCCGCTTCCAGCGATTTGGCGAAGGCTTCCGCATCTTGGAAGCCGACGACGCGCAGCCCGGCGGCTTCACGGCCCTGGGCGTCGAAGAAGACGATCGCCGGCGGTCCGTAGAGCTTGAAGCGGGCGAGCAAGGCCTGGCTTTCGGCGTTGCTTTCGGTGACATCGGCCTGGATCAGGGTGAAAGCCGCCAGGCGCTGGCGAATGGCCGGGTCGGCGAAGGTTTCCCGCTCCATTTTCTTGCATTCCACGCACCATGACGCCCAGAAATCGAGCATCACCGGTTGCCTGGCGGCCTTGAGTTGCGTCTCGAGTTCAGCCAGGGAGGTAATGCGCTTGAAGGCTACCGCCTGAGCTTCGGCCGGCGGTCCGCCGCGTAGCCCCGCCAGCGGCTGGAGCGGATCGCGTCCGCCGGCCAGCGCCCCGATCAGCAGTGCCGATCCGCAGAGCAGCAGGGCGATGCCGATACCCTTCCAAAAACGCTGCCATGCCGGCGCGTGCGGCGGCAAGGGATCGATGGCTCGCAGGAAAACGGCAGGAACGATCAGCAGCAGCGCCCACAAGCCCAATACCAATGTTGGAGGCAATAACGGCGAGACGAGCCAAAGGGCGGTGCCGAGCAGGACGACCCCGAAGGCCTTTTTCACCGCTTCCATCCACGCACCCGCCTTCGGCAACAGCGTGCCGGCGGAGACGCCGACGACGATCAGCGGCACCCCCATCCCCAAGGCCAGCACGAACAGGGCGGAGCCGCCGAGCAACGCATCGCCGGTCTGGCCGATGTAGAGCAGCGCGCCAGCCAGCGGCGCGGCGACGCAAGGGCCGACGATCAACGCCGACAATGCACCCATGGTCAGCACGCCCAATCCGCGGCCGCCGGAAAAGTGCCCCGCCTCCTCCGAGAGCTTGCTCTGCAGGGCGCTCGGCAGTTGAAGCGAGAACAACCCGAACATCGAGAGCGCCAGCACTACGAACACCAGCGCGAAACCCCCCAGCACCCAGACGTTCTGCAACAGACCTGAAATCAGGGTGCCGCTCAAGCCCGCCGCGACGCCGGCAGCGGCATAGGTGATGGCCATGCCCAGAACGTAGGCCAACGATAAGGCCAGCCCGCGACCGCGCGAAACGCGGTGTCCCTGCCCGGCGATGATGCCGGAAAGAATGGGAATCATCGGGAAGACGCAAGGCGTCAGCGATAAGCCCAGGCCGGCAACGAAGAAGAAGGCGATATTGGCCCAGAAGCCGGCGTCCCGCAGCGTCTGCGCAATGCGGCCGGATTCGTCGTTGCTGGCAGCCGGTGGCGGCGCCACGTCGAAGCTGCCCTCGGCCGGCAATTCGACGCGAACGCGCTGCGTCTGCGGCGGATAGCAAATGCCGCCTTCGGCACACCCTTGCGAGGTGATCTTGAGGTCGAGCGGCAGCGGCCCGGAGGCCGTGCGCTCGACCGGCAACCGGATGAGCGCGCGGTTGTAATAGACCTCAACCTTGCCGTAGGTCTCGTCTTCCTTTTCCTTGCCCTTGGGCAACTGAGCGGTGCCGAAAGCGATGTTATCGGCCGCAAAGCGGAATTTGTCCCGGTAGAGGTAGTAGCCCTTGGCGATGGCGAAGTCGACTTCGAGCGTTTGCGCATCCAGCGCTCGCGCCGTCGGCTTGAAGGCGGCGGCGGGGTCGAGGAATTCCTCGGCGCTTGCGGTCAGGGTCCATAGCAGGGCGCAAACGACGAATAGCGCGCGCATCACTTCGCTCCTCCGGTTTCGCTTGCCAGCCAGTCAAGGTAGGCGGGCAACCCGTGTTCGACCGGCAGGGCAATGATTTCGGGCACGTCGTACGAATGCAGCTTGCGGATCAGCGCTTCCAACGCGCTATAGCGTTCGCCGCTGGTCTTGAGCAGAAGCGGGGTTTCCTCGGCGGTCTCGACCGCGCCCTGCCAGCGGTAAACGGATCGGCAGGGCGCCAGGATATTGGCGCAGGCAGCAAGGCCGGCCTCGACCGCGGCGTTGGCGATGGTCGTAGCGCTATCGGTGTCCCGACAGTTGGTGATGACGAGCAATGCGGTCATGGGTCGATTCACCCGTTATCCCGGTGAAGGTGAGAATGATCAGCCTTCAAACATACCAGAAATCGCCGCCGCCTTCCCTGGGCTCAAGTCGGCCAGGACCGGGTGACGATGTCGCGGATCAAGTGCAGGCGGCGATGGAAAAAATGGTCGGCGCCGGGCACAACCACCACCGGCAGGTCCAGCGGCAGGGCCCAGGCAAAGACATTCGCCAGCGGCACCGTTGTGTCTTCCGCGCCATGAATGACGACGGTGTCGGACGGAACGGCTTCGGTATCGTAATGGCGCAGGCCTTCGACATGGCCAGCCGCCGTGCCCACCAGCACCAGCCGTTTCGCCGGCGTGCCGGCATCGGCGAGGCGCCGCGCCACGTGCGTCTGGCAGTAGGCGCCGAAGGAAAATCCGGCGAGGACGACCGGCAACTCGCCATGGCGTTGCTTCGCCGCCTTGAGCGTCGCCATGAGGTCATCGACTTCGCCGCGACCCTCGTCGTATTGACCTTCGCTTTCCCCTACACCGCGAAAATTGGGCCGCCAGGCGCTGTAGCCGAGCGTCGCGAGCGTTCGCGCCAGGGTGTGCGTCACCTTGTTCGTGTTCGTCCCGCCGCCCTTGGGATGCGGATGGGCGACGAGAGCGATGCCGCGCGGTGTCAGCGGCGCGTCGGCGATAACCGCGATGCGGCCCGCCGGCCCGTCGATGAATAAATGCTCGGAGGTCATACCAGCAAGCGCTCGACGATACGGCCGTGCATCAGATGCTCCTCGATGATTTCGTCGATATCGCTGCGGTCTATGTAGGTGTACCAGACCGCTTCCGGATAGACGACGATCAACGGACCCTCATCGCAACGACCCAGACAGCCGGCGCGATTGAGCCGGATGCGGCCGTTGCCGACGCCGAGCGCCTTGGCCCGGTCCTTGGCGTAGGCCAGCATTTCGCTGGCGCCATGGGTGTTGCAGCATGTCTCGCCCGCTTCGCGCTGGTTGCAGCAAAAAAAGAGGTGATGCTCGTAGTGGCTCATGCCGAAGTTCGCGGAGAAGAAGAAAAGGAAATTATCGGGGTTTCCGGCAAAATAGGCACTTATGAGCGCAAACGACACCGATTCCACCCTCGACGCCGTCGCCGAACGGCTGGCCGGCGCCCGCCGCATCCTGTTCATCACCGGAGCCGGCATTTCCGCCGATTCCGGCCTGCCCACCTATCGCGGCATCGGCGGCTTGTATGAGGACAGCCTCACCGACGAAGGGTTCCGCATCGAGGATGCGCTCTCGGGCGAGATGTTGGAAGCACGGCCGGAGATCACCTGGAAGTATCTGGCGCAGATCGAGCGCAATTGCCGCGGTGCCGGCCCCAACGGCGCTCATCGCGCCATCGCCCAACTTGAGGAGAGGTTCGCCTCGGTGCTGGTGTTCACCCAGAACATCGACGGCTTGCATCACGCCGCCGGTAGCCGCAATGTCATCGAAATCCACGGCGATCTGCATCGCTTGCGCTGCACCGCTTGTGGCCTGCGAGAGCAGGTGGAGAGTCTGGAAGGGCGGGACATCCCGCCTGTCTGCCCGCGCTGCGCCGCCATCATGCGGCCCGAAGTCGTGCTCTTCGGCGAACAATTGCCGGTCGCCGAACTCGAGCGCTTCTACGACGAAATGGAGCGCGGTTTCGACCTCGTGTTTTCCATCGGTACCACCAGCGTCTTCCCCTACATTGCCCAACCGGTCCTATGGGCGGCGCAAACGGGCATACCCACGGTCGAGATCAACCCGGGTGAGACGCGCGTCAGCCCCTATGTAGCGTACAAACTGCCGCTAGGTGCCGCCGCCGCAATGGCGGCGCTGATCGAACGGCTGTAGCGCGCTCACGCTGCGGGCAGCCCCGGCAGCCTCTTTTCAACGCTTGCCCATCCACCGGCTGCTGAAAATCAGGAAGGGGAGCGTCATGAACGGCCACAGAATCGAAATGACGCGGGTCAGGCCGTTGAAATTGAGAAAGTGCCCTTGACGCCAGACCGCCAACGCCACCAATGAATAAGGATTGGCCGGTGCGATATTGACCAGCGCCGTGCCGCTCATCAGCGCCAGGGCGGCAACCATGACGCCGATCCATCGCGGTAGAGCGATGAGCGGCAGCAGCGCCACGAAGCCGATCAGCAACCCGGTCTGGACGCCGGGCGTCCACCAGGCAAAGGCTTGCCCGGCATCGACCAGCACCGCGGCGGACAACGTGCGCACCAACAGCCCCAGCGTCAGAAAACAGGGAACGAGCAAATAAGCGAGGCCGGTGTTGGCGGCGAGGAGACGCACAAACAAGCCGACGGCGATGGCGTTGCAGGCGACGACGGCGGTTTCAACTTTGGGAAAGCTGCCGACGGTAAAAGGCAAGGCCACCGGCAGATCGAGTATGGGCCGAAAGTCGCCGGCACCGAAGAGCAGTATTTCCGGCGATACGGGAATGAACAGCCAGAGCGCGAGCAAGGTCAGGCCCAGTTCAGCGTGCCGCCGCGGGACGATGAGCCGTTGCTGCCACGCCCCGATGCGGGCGAAAAAACGTGGTCCGGCGATCTGACCGAGGATGGCCCCGAGCAGGCCACCCAGGCTGTTGCAGGCGAGATCGACGTTGGAAGGCACGCGCGTCGGCAACCAGACTTGCAAGGTTTCCATGCCGAAGCTGACCATGGCGGCGAGGAGGATCGCCAGTACTGCGGCGGTGAAGCGGCCGGGCAAGGCGCTCAACGCCAGCGTCAACAAAAAGCCCAAGGGCAGATAGCCGATGATGTTGACGCCGAGGTCGAAGGCGGTCCAATAGCGCGGCCAGCTCGCCGAAAGATAGGTCAAGGGCGACACGCCGAAGTCGCGCCAGCCGGAGAACGGGTGCAGGCTGGCGTAGATGACGACACCAAGCCAAGCCAGCGCGAGGTAACGGGCAAGCAGCAGGGGTCCCGTGGCTTTCATGACCATGATTCTAGGCGAGCCCGGCGCCGCGGTCTCGGTTTTCGAGCGGTGCCCTCGCCCGGCGGCCGGTCGCTAAGGGCGATGGTGGGTCTCGGCGGCGGCGCGGTGGTGCAGCGCCGCATGCGGATCCAGGTGCGGCGAAGGATGGCCGACCCATTGCGGCAACAAGGAACCGACGATCATGCCGACAACGGAAAAGCCCAGGCCGATGAGTTGAGGCGGTACCGGACTTGCCTCGCCAATGAGCACTTCGATCAGGATCCATGAAGTCAGCCCGCCCAGGATCGAGGCCAGCGCACCCTGACTGGTCGCCCGCCGCCACATCGCCCCGGCGAACAGCGGAACGAAGGCGCCGGCGAGGGTGATCTTGTAGGCGTTTTCCACCATTTTGAAGATGGAGGCGTTGGAGAGCAGCGCGAAGCAGAGCACGATGCCGGTGAAGACCACGAGCGAGGCGCGCATCACCAACAGGAACCGGCGATCACCCATTTGCGGGAAGAAGCCGCGAACGATGTTTTCCGAGAAAGCAACGGACGGCGCCAATAAGGTCGCCGAAGAGCAGCTCATAATAGCCGAGAGCACGGCACCAAAGAAGATGATCTGGGCGGCGATCGGCATGTGCTCGAGCACCAGCGTCGGCAGCACGAGTTGCGAATCGGTTTGCAGAAGCGCGTTGAAGCGTACCGGATCGATCAGGGTCGCCGCATAGGCGATGAACATGGGCACGAATGTGAAGCAGAAGTAAATACTCCCGCCAAGAATGGAACCCCATAGCGCGATCTTCACCGTCCGCGCCGAGGTGATGCGCTGGAAAACGTCCTGCTGAGGGATGGAACCCAGCATCATCGTCACCCAGGCACCGAGGAAACTCACCCATTCCAAGAGGTTTGGCGGCGGGAAAAAATCGAGCTTGCCGGCAAGCCGGGCATGTTCGACCACCGGCGCCACGCCGCCCGTCATGCCGGATGCCACATAGCCGATGAAGAGCATGCCGCCCATGATGACGCCCATTTGCACGAAATCGAGGATGGCCACCGAGAGCATCCCACCGAAGGTGGTGTAGGTGAGGACGATGACCGCGCCGAGAATCATCCCGGCCGTCTGCGAAACGGCATCGTTGGTGACGACGCTGAAAACCAGGCCGAGCGCCTTGATCTGCGCGGATACCCAACCCAGATAGGAACCGACGATGCACAGCGTCGTCAGCACCTCGACCGTGCGGTTGTAGCGCATCCGGTAGTAATCGCCGAGGGTGATGATATTGAGTCGGTAGAGGAAGGCGGTGAAGAAGAAACCGGCGATGACGAGGCAAAGCGAGGAACCGAAAGGATCGGCCACCACGCCACGCAAGCCATCCTTGACAAAAGTGGCCGATACGCCGAAAACCGCTTCTGCGCCGAACCAGGTGGCGAAGACGGTTGCGGTCACCACTGGTAGCGGCAGGTGGCGGCCGGCGACGGCGAAGTCCTTGGTGTTATGAACCCGAGTGGCGGCGAAAAGACCGATGCCAACGGAGATGACCAGATACAGCGCGACGAACCAGATCAACATGGCGCCACAGTCCAAGCGATTGAAAACGGAGGATTATACGGTTTTTGTGACGCTGGAATCGGTGTCCGTCAATCGACGTCCAAGAGGAAGCCAAGCTTACGGACGCAGGCAAGTAACTGGACGCGATTCCCGACCTCGAAATTGTCGTAAAGACGCTTCAGATACCACTTGACCGTTTCTTCCGAGAGGAAAAGGCGGGCGGCGATGTCCTTGTTGCGCAGGCCCTGATCCAGCAGGCGAAGGATCTGCGTTTCCCGCTGATGCAAGCCACTGGGTTGTGGCGTTGCGACTTCGGGCATGCGGGCTTCGGGTTCCCTTCGGGCCTGGGGTTCGGGCTCGGGTTCGCGTTCGGACTCGGTGGGGTAAGGCACAAGCGCGCTACCGAGCAATTGGAAGGGCAACGCCAAGCCGCCGGGTTTCGCCAGCTTGCGGGCTTCGGCGATGCATGCGCCACTCTGCGCCGCGCCATCCGCCTGGGCCTGAAGGGCGAGCGCGCGCAACAGGAGAAAATCGATGGCCTGGCGGATGCGGCCGGCGGACCTCGCGGTCTTTTCGGCGACACGGGTCAAGGTCTGGGCTTCCTTGGGCCGGCCGGCGGCGATCAACCAGTCGCAATGCGCCAACTGCCAACTTTCCACGTTCTCGCCCCGGCTCTGGCCTGACTCCACCAGCACTTCCAGCGCACGCGACAACAGGCGCTCGGAATTGCCGACCTCGCCGCGCCGCAGCCGAATCCAGGCCTCGCACAGATCGGCTTGAAACAGGGTGCAGCGGATGCGATTGGGCATGGCGCTTTCACGGGCGCGGGCGAGATCTCCCAAAGCGTCGTCGAGACGATTGGCGACGGCATGAAGCCGCGCCCGTTGAACCAGCGCGACACCGAGAAAACGGTAGATTCCAAGCCGTTCGAGAAGATCGACGGCTTCATCGATGGCAACGGTCGCTTCCTCCCGACGACCCAGGTCCATCAAGGCGCGGGACTGTGCAGTGCGCAGAAAGGCGCCGCCGGCGGTGCGCCAATAGGGGCGACGACGCTCGTCGGCGAACCAGGCACGCAAGTCGGCGAGGGCAGTGTCCGGACGGGCGCCGAGAAGTTCGATGGTTGCCAGGCCATAGCGGGCAATGTGCGAGATCGAGAACAACTCATCCGCTTCGGCGCAGTCACAGGCTTCGCGGAATGAACTCCACGCCGCGGCAAGATCGCCGGCGATGCGGCGGCTGTTTGCCGAGACGATGTGGGAAAAAGCCCGTTGCAGCGGGCGGTCGTCGCCGAACGAAGGCACCAAGCCAAGCTGTATTTCGGCGTTGTCGAACCAGTCGTAACAGGTAATCCCGGCCAAGGCGCGAAGCAGGATCCATTCGCCCTCCAGGTTGGTCGCCATCCGCGCCTGGCGCCCGCAGGCGCGCTGCGCATCCTCCAGCGCGATACGGATGGCAAGGGGCCGGCCGCTGTAGAAGCTGCACCAAGCATACAGCGTCGCGAGTTCTGCGGAAGCGGAAATGGTTTCCTGCGGCAGGCGCCGCAACCAGCCTTCCAATTCGCCAATCTCGGCGTTGCGCAGCAAGTTCTGTCCATGCTCCGCCAACGAAGCGGCAGCAGGTTCGGTAGCGCCGGCGGCGAACCAATGATTCAGCGCTTCGTTGATCTGGCCATAGGCGGCATGCCAGTCGCCCGCTCGGCGATGAAGTTGCGCCGCGCGTTTGGGATCAGTGGAGAGCAGCCGCTTGCGCAGGAACGCGACAAAAAGATAGTGATAGCGCAGCCACTCGCCTTCAGCTTCCAGGCGCTGGACAAAAAAATGATCGCGCTCCAGTTGCCCTAGATACTGCGCGCTTTCCGTGCCGGCGATCACCGCGTCGCAAAGTGGTGGTGTCAGCCGGTTGAGAACCGAAGTTTCGATGACGAAGCGTTGGAGACTTTCGGGCAGGTGATCGAATAACTCTTCCAGCAGCGGGCTGGCGAAATCGGCGTCGTTCAAGCGCGGCGGCTGAGTCGTCTGGCCAAGCGTATCGGCGGCCATTTCCAGGGCGCCGATCCAGCCTTCGGTTCGGGTGACCAATTCGCTCAGTTGGGGCTCCACAACCTTCAAGCCTCGGATGTCGACCAGGTAGCTCCGCGCTTCCTCGCGGCTGAATCGCAGGTCCTTCCACCCGAGTTCGATGGTCCGGCGCCGGGCGCGGACCCGGGACAGGGACAGAGGAAATTGACGCTGGCTGGCCAGCACGATGTGAACATTTGTTGGCAGATATTGCAGGAAATAAAGAAATAATCCTGAAATCTCGGATGTATCGATGTGTTGAAAACCATCCAGGAAGATTGCCATCGGAGTGGCGGTTGCGGCCAGATCATTGATCAGGCTGCCCATGATGGTCTCAAGCGGAACGGTTTCGTCCTGCAAAAATTCAAGCGCGTTGTGCCCGACTCCGGGAAATGGCCGCTGCAAAATACCAACGAGATGATCGATAAACTGGCGGGCGGCGCGTTCGCTGCGATCAAGGCTCAGCCAGGTGACAACCAGCCCCTCAGCTGTGAATTGGCGGTGGGCTTCAGCCAGTAACGCGGTTTTCCCCGAGCCGGTCGGGGCGACGACCCAAGCTATGCCATTCGAGCGGGCAGCGCAGAGCCGTTCAAGCAGTTGGGGGCGTGCTAAAACCCCCGCCTCGCCAGGAGGGGGTTGGATCTTGGTGATCGGCAGGGCAATATTTCGACAACGGGCCATATGGTGTTTCCCCCCGTTCGGGTGGTGCTAGGAGCGCGAGTGTCATGAAATATACCTCAGCGGATACGATCCGTAATAGAATCGCTGCACCGGTAAAGCCGGAATAAGCAGTTGACCCAATTGGAGCGGGGGATATCGGAAAAAATTCCCGAGGGGGTCGTCGTAGTTGTTTTGCGAAGTTAACCTATCATCCGTAAAGGAGACAAAATGCGTTTGCACCAAATCGCTTTGGCCGTGGCCCTCACGGCAGGAGTTTCTGGCTTGGCCGCACCGTTGGCCATCGCTCAGACCAAAGACTTCAAGATTGCTCACATCATCAGCCGTACCGGCCCGTTGGAGCCCTTTGCCACTCAGGCCAGCCGTGGTCTCAAGCTGGGTCTTGAATATGCGACCAACGGCACTATGGTAGTTGCCGGCCGCAAGATCGTCGTTCTCGACAAGGACGATCAAATGAAGCCGGACCTGGGCAAGAGCCTGTTGCAGGCGGCCTATAAGGACGAAGGCGTTGAGCTTGCTGTCGGCCCGACCAGTTCCGCGGTTGCGCTGGCCATGATCCAGGTCGCTCGCGAGAACAAGAAGCTGCTCATGATCGACCAGGCGGCTGCTGAAAACCTGACCGGTAACAAGGGTAGCCGTTACGTTTTCCGTACCGGCCGCAACTCCGATCATGACGCTTATGCCAACGCCGTTGTATACGGCCGTCCCGGCAACTTCATTTCCACCCTGGCTCCGGATTATTCCTTCGGCCGCGAAGGTATCGCCTCCTTCAAGGAAGCGATGAAGGGCCGTCCGGGCACGATCGTATCGGAAGTGTACGCTCCCGCCGGCAATGCCGACTTCACGCCGCAGGCGACCAAGCTCATCAACGATCTTAAGGATAAGCCGGGCCGCAAGATCATCGTCTACATCTGGGCTGGTGCCGGTAACCCGCTCAAGGTCATGGACCTCGAGCCGAAGCGTTATGGCATCGAAATGGCCACCATTGGTGGAACCATTTGGGCGTTCATGGCGGCTTCGCGTCCGCTAGCCGGTGCCGAGGCGGCAACGTCCTACTACTACACCTGCCCGAAGAATGCGATCAACGACTGGATGGTCAAGGAGCACCAGAAGCGCTTCAATACGCCGCCGGACTTCTTCACTGCCAATGGGTTCATGACGGCGCAAGCCATTGTCGAAATGCTGAAGAAGACCAACGGCAAGACCGACGATTCCGAGTTGATGATCAAGACCCTCCGCGGCATGGCCTTCGATACGGTTAAAGGCAAGGTCTATTTCAGCAAGAACAATAACCAGTTGATGCAGTCGATGTATCACTACCGGTTCAAGCTGAACCCGGCCCTCGACAACACGCCGACCAAGGGTATGGATCTGGATTGCATCCGCGAGATCAAGGACGAGGAGATGAAGATCCCCGCCGTTGTGCTCAAGGACTAAGTAGTTCTGTCGGGGCGGTGAGCCTGAATCAAGCTCGCCGCCCCGTTTTTGTTTCCTTCTTTTGAGTCCATCCTCATGAAACAACCCACTGCGTCGCAACATCCAGTGCTGGAAACGCGCGGCCTGACGGTGCGTTTCGGCGGCCATGTGGCGGTCAATTCGGTGAGCTGCGCGTTCAACGCCGGCAGCCTGACTGCCATCGTTGGTCCCAACGGCGCTGGCAAAACCACGTATTTCAACCTGATATCAGGCCAGATTCCCTCTACCGCCGGTGAGGTGTTCCTCTTTGGCGAAAATATCTCCAAGCTCCCCATCCCGAAGCGCACTCGCCGTGGCATCGGCCGGGCCTTCCAGCTCACCAATCTCTTCCCGTTCCTGACGGTTCAGGAAAATGTCCGGATTGCCGTTCAAGCGCGCGCCGGTATCGGGGCAGACATGCTGAGCTTGTGGAGCAGCAATCGCGAACTTATTCAAAAAGCCGACCAGATTCTGGAACAGGTGGCTTTGACGAAACAGCGTTATGTCCAGGCGCGTGCATTGCCGCATGGCGACCAGCGCAAGCTGGAAGTCGGCCTGATGCTGGCGTTGGAACCAGAGGTTTTCATGTTTGACGAACCGACGGCCGGCATGAGCGTGGACGAGGTTCCGGTCATTCTGGATCTCATCAAGCAAATCAAGGATCAGGGCAACAAGACCCTGCTTCTGGTTGAACACAAGATGGATGTGGTTCGTGAACTCGCCGACCGCATCATCGTGCTGCACAACGGGACCCTGGTGGCCGATGGCGACCCGGAAACGGTGATCGCTTCCGACATCGTCCAGGAAGCCTACCTGGGTGCAGCGCCGGACAAATCCAAGGAGGCCCGTAAATGAGAGTGCCACTCCTCAAGCTTGAAGGGGTCAATACCCACATCGGGCCGTATCACATTTTGCATGGCGTCGATTTCGAAGTTCCCGAAGGCGAACTCACCATGCTGCTCGGCCGCAATGGCGCCGGCAAGACCACCACCCTGCGGACCATCATGGGCCTGTGGCAGGCTTCCGCCGGCAAGGTCATCTTTGACGGTCACAACATCGCCGACTTGACCACGCCACAGATCAGTGGCGAAGGCATCGCCTACGTTCCCGAGAACATGGGCATCTTCACCGACCTGACGGTGCGCGAGAACATGGTGCTGGCCGCACGTAACGGTCCGCTGGATAGCGCGCGTCTCGACTGGATCTTCACCTATATGGCGGCCCTGAAGAAATTCTGGGAGCACCCTGCGGGCCTGCTCTCCGGTGGCCAGAAGCAGATGCTGTCGATCGCCCGAGCCATGGTCGAGCCGAGGCGCCTGCTGCTGATCGACGAGCCGTCCAAGGGCCTCGCGCCCGCGATCGTCCAGAATCTGGTGAGTGCTTTCAAGGCCATGAAGGAATCGGGCACGACCATTCTGGTTGTTGAGCAGAACTTCAATTTTGCCAAGAGTCTTGGAGATACCGTGGCGGTCATGGATAACGGCAAGGTGGTGCATCGTGGCACCATGGCCGCACTTGCCGCCGACGAAAAACTTCAGCAGAAACTGCTGGGGCTTTCCCTTGATTCGCATCAATAGGAGGCGACATGTCTAAAAAGCAATCTCTTGCCGCAGACGAATCGCTGCCCAAGAAAAAACTCGACCTCATCCCGGTCTTCTTGATTCCGGTGGTGGCGCTGTTGGCGCTGCCGCTCTATTCCTACATGGGGGCCGGTTCGGCTTCCGACTGGGCAACGGCAACCATCGCCGGCATCGGCATGGGGCTGATCATCTTCCTGGTGGCTTCCGGCTTCTCGTTGGTGTTCGGCCTCATGGACGTGCTCAACTTCGGTCACGGCATTTTCGTGACCTTGGGTGCCTATTTCGGGGTCACCTTCCTGGCGCCGATGACCGAGTGGTACAACGATCCAGACAGTCTCCTCCTTAACCTGTTGGCCATGGCAATTGCCGCCGGATTAGGCATGTTGATAACGGCGGTGATCGGCATCATCTTCGAGCGCGTTATCGTGCGCCCGGTTTATGGCGCTCACCTGACCCAAATCCTGGTGACCTCTGGCGGTATGATCGTCGCCGGCGAATTGTGCATCGTCTTCTGGGGACCGGATACGCTTCCTATGTTGCCGCCACCGGGTTTGACGGGCGCGTTTACCGTCGGCGATGTCGCCATGGAGAAATTCCGCCTGATGACGTTGATTGTCGGCATCATTCTCTTTCTGATAATGACGTTGTTGTTGAATCGCACCAAGCTCGGCTTGCTGATTCGTGCCGGCGTGCAGGACCGGGAGATGGTTGAAGCGCTGGGCTACAAAGTCAAGTTCCTGTTCATCGGCGTTTTTGCTGCAGGCGCGGCCCTCGCTTCCCTGGGCGGCACCTTCTACGGCACCTTCGTCAATGGCGCCAGCATCGGTCTTGGACCGGCGATGATGATCAATATCTTCATCGTCATCATCATTGCGGGTATGGGCTCAGTCGGGGGCGCGCTGATCGCTGCAATCATGGTCGGCATCGTCAGCAATTTTGCGGGATCGTTGTTCCCCAATTTGGCGGCCTTCTCAAGCATCTTCCTGATGTGTGTGATCATCCTGTGGAGACCGCAAGGCCTCTATCCCGTTGCCAAGCGCTAAGGAGCTGATTCATGTTTAGAGCACTTTTTTCGGGAGATTTTCCCCGCAGCAAACTGCTTGCGGCGATTCTTCTGGTTATCGTGGCGGGCCTGCTTCTGACCCCGCTGGCGGGTGACAAGGCAATGGGTGCGGGCGCAAAGATTTGCGTCTTCATCATCCTTGTCGCGAGTTTCGACTTGCTGCTGGGTTACACGGGGATTCTGTCGTTTGCCCACACCATGTTCTTTGGTATCGGCGCCTACGGTGTCGCCATGGTCAGTTCAAACCCTGAAGAGGGTCACTGGTGGGCCATGGGGCCGGGTTGGGCGTCGGTTGGAACGGGGGTCCTGGCGGCGGTGGTCGTCTCGGCATTGTTGGCGCTTTTCATCAGCCTGTTCAGTTTGCGGGTTCGCGCCATGTATTTCGCCATGATCACCTTGTCGGTTTCGGCAGCGGTGCAGACCCTGGCCCAGCGCTCTACGGAAATCACCGGCGGCGACGACGGCATCAACTTCACTGTGCCGGATCTGATCGCCCCAGGGACCGAGTTTGCCGACGCCATCAACATCTTCGGCCAGACCGTCGAAATCAACGGCATGTTGGTAGCCTATTACGGGGTGTTTCTCATCGCGCTGATACTGTTCCTCCTGGTGCTGCGCGTGGTCAACTCCCCGTTCGGCCGCGTGTTGCAGTGTATTCGCGACAATGAATTCCGCGCCGCCGCCATCGGCTACCGTGTCGTCTTCTATCGTGCCAGTTCCGCCATCCTGGGTTCGGTGATCGCCGCGCTTGCCGGTTGCGTCTACGCGCTCTGGCTGCGTTATCAGGGGCCGGAAACCACCATGGGCTTCGGCATCATGATGGACATTCTGTTCATGGTGGTGATCGGCGGCATGGCGACCACGTATGGTGCGGTGGTTGGCGCCACGCTGATGCTCCTGGCGCAGAACTACCTGCAAGACCTGATGAAGCTGGGTCAAAGCGAAGTCGCCGGCATTCCCATCGTTTCCGGTCTGTTGCATCCGGATCGTTGGCTGCTGTGGATGGGCATCCTGTTCATCATCTGCGTATACAACTTCCCGTGGGGTATCGTCGGCAAGTTGCGCATGCGGGCGATGGGTATCAAATAAGCGCCGCGCATCGAATAATCGATAAAAAAACGGGGCGACATCTGTCGCCCCGTTTTGCCGAATGCCCTCGAGTTTCCATTATTGATTTGCCCTTGTTTCACCGCTCCGCTTGACGACCAGACGCCGGTTTCTGGCGAGTTCGATCAGCGGAGAATTTGTCCTCACGGACGCTGATTTCAAAATGCTCTCGCGCAATCATCGCCAACCGTCCAGAATCATGTTCCTGCCGTTTTCGCAAGAGGCGTGACGACATGACCCCGATTGTCGAAACCGGAACCCTGGTCAAACTGCGGCGCGAAGGCGGCGTCGCTGTCCTGACGCTGGTGCGCGCGAACATGCACAACGCGCTGGTTCCCGAGTTGCTCGAACCAGTGCTGGCATCGCTCGAAGCATTGCATACCGACGCGGCAATCCGCGCCGTGGTCCTGGCTGCGGAGGGACCGGCGTTCTCCATCGGCGGCGACATGCGCCGCTTTCACGCCGAGAGCGCATTGGGCGCCGAGAATTTAATCGCGTACTCCGCGCGCTTGGTTGGCCTGCTTAATCGAACGATCCTGGCCATGGTCAATTTGCCACAGCCGGTGATCGCGGCGGTGCATGGGACGGTTACCGGCGGCTCGATCGGATTCATTGCCGGCGCCGACCTCGTCGTGATGGCCGATGACGCCGTATTCAAGGCGCATTACGCCAACGCCGGTTTTTGCCCGGATGGCGGATGGACGGCGTCCATGGCCGATCTGTTGGGTTCCCGCCGCACCGCGGCGGCGCTCTTGCTCAATCGCAGCATTACGGCAAAAGATGCCCTGGATTGGGGGCTCGCAACCGACCTCGCGCCCGCCGACCAGGTGTTGGCCCGCGCCTTGGCTTTAGCTTCGAAAATCGCCGGCTATGCGCCGGGAACGATGCGCTATGCCAAGCGCCTTCTTGCCCATGACAGCGCGTCGCTGGCAGCCCGCCTCGAAGCCGAGCGGCGCGGTTTTCTGGAACTTGTCGGCACGGATACCGCCAGGGATGGGGTCGCCCGCTTCCTGGAAACGTTCAAGAACTACCCCGGCGGAACGTTATGAACCGTTGAGAATGCGCTTCCGTGAATGACCACCTTCGCCGCAGGGGCGTAACGATAACCTGTCGGCACCAGCATTTTTTGGCCGGTGTCGACGCCAACCTTGAATCAGTAATTGAAAGGAGTTTTTTATGAACGAACCAATTGGTATCGTCGGCTATGGCCTCTATATCCCGGAAACGGTGATGACGGCGGCGGACATCGCCAAGGCGACCGGCGGCAAATGGACCGAACAGGCCGTCATCGACAAGCTTGGTTTCTACAAGAAGCCGGTTCCCGGCCCGAACGACGGCACTCAGGAAATGGGTGTGCGCGCCGGCCTGGATGCACTCAAGCGCACCGGCATCGACGCCAGGGAAATCGACCTCATCCTATGCATGGGCGAAGAATGGAAGGAATATCCCCTCACCACCTCCGCCATCTACATCCAGGAAAAGATCGGTGCCAGCAACGCCTGGTCGATCGACGTCCAGCAGCGCTGCAACACCACCGTTGCCGCGATCAAGATTGCCAAGGACATGATGATCGCCGATCCCGAGATCAAGACGGTGATGATCGTCGGCGGTTATCGCAACGGCGACTTCATCGACTATATGGATCCTGGCGTTTCCTTCATGTTCAATCTCGGCGCCGGTGCCGGCGCGCTGATTCTCCAGCGCGGCTACAACAAGAACGTCGTCCTCGGCTCGCACATCATGACCGACGGTTCCTTGTCGCGTGACGCCGGTGTCAAGCTGGGCGGGACCGAGTTCCCGATCGAGAAGGTTTCCGAAGCGGAAGCCGCCGACTGGCGCAAGCGTGGCAACCTGTCGCTCAAGGTATTCGACGGCGAGCACATGAAGAACCGCCTGAACGAAGTTTCGGTCCCGAACTGGTACACCTGCATCGACAAGGCGCTGGCCAAGTCGGGCAAGACCCGCAAGGATCTCGGCTTCTTCAACATCCTGCACTTCAAGAAGTCGATGTACGTGCAGATGCTGACCGACCTGGGCATGACCGAGGAACAGTCGGTTTATCTCGATCAGTACGGCCACGTCGGGCAGGTCGACCAGATGATTTCCATCCACGAAGGCGTCAAGCAGGGCAAGCTTAAGGACGGGACGCTGATGGTCATCACCGCTGCCGGTATTGGCTACGTTTGGGGTGCCACTATCGTTGCCTGGGGGGCCCAACTCGGGTGGGGCGGGGCTCGACCAAGCAACCTCCGCCAATTAACCACACCCACGCCCGGGTTTTCCGGGCGTTTTTGTTTGATCAGCTTCGCTTGAATTTGGGCGGATTGGGGAGCCCATAAGTGTTGCGGTAAGGCTGGCTCGGGACGGCGAGAAACGCCAAATAGGAAAACGGAAGGAAAAGAAAAATCGCGCGCCAGCCCGAACGATCGAAATCGTGACAACGCTGCACCGTGAGCATGAGCAACAAGGCGATGGGTACGAATGCCGCGAGAATCAACATTAGCAACCGCCTCAGCGGGTCCATGCCGATATCCATGGTGGCGCCGACAAGAATCCTAAACAGCGCATAGGAAACCACACCCACCAGTAGCGAATAAATCAGGTAGCGCTGCCGATCCAAACGGCCGGAAAGGCTGAAAAAACGCGGAGTTTCCAAGACGGGCTCCAACGCCCCGACGTTTTCGGTCACCGCCCGCGTGGACTCGGCGCCCTCGGCTGTTTCAGGGGTGTTTGGGGCGGCTAAAGGGGAAGCGCGAACCAGCCAAAACGCGCCCTTGACGCCATGCGCGGTGACGACCAGCAGCACCAGCCAGACGGGAAGCAGAATCGGCTGGAAGCGTACGACGACCTCGAAAACGCAGGAAAGAAAGATCATTCCGGCGAAAAAAGGGTCATTGCTTTTAACGAGAAAGCCGAACACCATCAAAAACAAGCCGTCAATGAAATCGAGTCGATGATCGTTGGCAGCCTCGCCACCGTAGATGGCCAAGAAGGCGGAAAAGAATAAAACCGACGACAGCACGGTGGCGACATAGTAGGAGCGCTTGGTCATCCGTTGCGCGCTAACATGGTCGCCAATGGTCGGCCACAGCCACTTCAGAATCATCTGCATCATTTCCCCCCAAAATATTTTTCCGATTATGCCGCAACGGCGGCCGACATTGCGACCGCTCGCGCTAAACTTGCCGGTGATCAGCGTTGCCCCGAGAGGAACGTCATGGTTGTCTGGAATGCCAAGCGAACCGCCGCCATCGTCATCCGTCATGACGGTAAAAATGTGCGACTTGTGCCGATGCGCCCGGGCCGTCTTGTCGTCAACCGTTGCACCCGGGCGAAATTCGAAACCGAGTGGCAGCCTTATGCCTGCCCGCTGGGACAGGCGGTTGCGACGTTCCTCGAACATGCCGAGCAGCAGGGAGCGACGTCAGAAGTGCTCAAGGGCCTTCAAACTCTCGCGGTGCGCGACCTTCCGGTCATTCGTCCGCTCTTTTAACGCTTCTTTTTCCGATAAGAATATGTGGTTCAGAAACCTGCAGTTATACCGTCTGCCTGCGCCCTGGGAACTTGACCTCGGTCGCTTCGAAGAACAACTTCAGCGCGGCCTCTTTCGACGTTGCGCCAGCAATGAGCCGATGAGCCGCGGCTGGGTATCGCCACGCGGCGATGACGCGCTCGTGCATGCGCTCGATCGCCAGTGGCTGATCGCCCTCGGCGTCGAACAACGCTTGCTCCCGGCCGCGGTGGTGAACGACGTCGTGCGCGAACGCTCGGAAGCGATGGAAGCGCAAAACGGCTACAAGCCGGGGCGTAAGCAGCTTCGAGAATTGCGGGAACAAATCACCGACGAGTTGATGCCGCGCGCTTTTACCCGAAAGCGAAATACCTTCGCCTGGATCGACCCCAGGGCCGGCTGGTTCGGCGTCGATGCCTCCAGCCCCGCCAAGGCGGAAGAAGTGATCGAACATCTGCGCTGGTCGCTCGAAGACCTGCCCTTGAAGATCGTCAACACCCAACGTTCACCGATTTCGGCGATGGCGGACTGGCTCGCGGCGGGCGAGGCACCGGCAGGTTTTTCCATCGACCGCGATTGCGAACTCAAGGCGGTGGGCGAAGACAAGGCGGCGGTGCGCTATGTCCGCCATCCCCTCGAAGGCGATGAAATCAAGGCGCACCTGACGGCCGGAAAGTTGCCGACGCGGCTGGCCTTGACCTGGAACGATCGCCTTTCCTTCATTCTCACCGAGAAAATGGAAATCAAGCGCCTGGCGTTTCTCGATTTGATCAAGCAAGAAGCGGAAAAGAACGCCGAGCATGCCGATGAACAATTCGACGCCGATTTTGCGCTCATGAGCGGAGAATTTTCTCGCCTTATACCCGATTTGCTCGAGGCGCTGGGTGGCGAGGTCCCGGTGGGGCAGTAATGGCGGGGAAGCGTCTGGCCGAGGCGCCGGCTCCTTGCCCGTGCGGCGGCGGCCGGCCCTACTCGATTTGCTGCCAGCCCTTTCACGACGGCGCCAAGCCGACCACCGCGGAAGCCTTGATGCGGTCACGTTACGTTGCTTATATCCTCGGCCTCGAAGATTATCTGCTCGCCACTTGGCATCCTGAAACACGTCCTCAGGCGCTTGATTCAGCGCGCGAGCCCCCACCGAAATGGCTGGGCCTCGAGGTGCGGCGTCACATTCAGGTGACAGCGGAAAGCGCGACGGTGGAGTTCATCGCCCGTTACCGCGTGGGTGGCCACGCGGAGCGCCTGCATGAAACCAGCCGATTCTTACGTATGCAGGAGGTTTGGTACTACGTGGACGGGGAAATTCATCCGCGCTGAGTGGCGCCTGCGCTAGGGCGTGTTCACAATCAGCCGGCGAATTGCGTTGGGCCGGTGTGCGTGGGCC
>JAPUEC010000069.1 GCA_027492775.1 Rhodocyclaceae bacterium | reverse complement strand
TGGCGAGTCCCACCTGCGAGAACAGCCGCTCCGAACCGCAGCCCGGGAAGTAGAAGACGGCATCCGATTCGTCCGTCGTCGTCTGCGGATTGCGGATGACCGGGATGACGGTATCGTCCTCGATATCGAGCAGCGCGCGCGAGGTGCGTTTGGGCAGCTTGCCAGGCATTGGCTTGTTGATGAAGTGAATGACCTGCGCCTTCATCGTCGGCGGGCCGACGGTGGACGGCGGGCGCTTGACCTGGTCCTGGATGAGGCCGAAGGACTTGGCGAGCTTGTGCCCCAGGCGCTGCGCCTTGAAGCCCCACTCGATCATGCCCATGCGCATCAGCTTGATGGTGGCCGGGTCCTTCATGGTCAGGAAGAACATGGTCGCCGCCTTGGCCGGGACGAATTTCTTCTTGCCCTGCTGGCGCAGGAAGTTGCGCATGGCCACCGTGACGTCGCCGAAGTCGATGTCCACCGGGCACGGATTCAGGCACTTGTGGCAGATGGTGCAGTGGTCGGCGATGTCGTTGAATTCCTCGAAATGCTGCAAGGAAATGCCGCGCCGGGTCTGTTCCTCATAAAGGAAGGCTTCGATCACGAGCGAGGTGCCGAGAATCTTGTTGCGCGGGCTATAGAGCAGGTTGGCGCGCGGGACGTGGGTCGAGCACACCGGCTTGCATTTGCCGCAGCGCAGGCAGTCCTTGATCATGCCGGAAATGCGGCCGACTTCGGATTGCTCCATGATCAGCGATTCGGCGCCGAGCAGGCTGAAGGAGGGCGTGTAGGCGTTTTCCAGGTTGCCGCCGGGCATGAGCTTGCCCTTGTTGAAGCGGCCTTCCGGGTCGATGCGCTGCTTGTAGTCCCAGAAGGGCTGGATTTCCTCCTCGCGCAGGAACTCGAGCTTGGTGATGCCGATGCCGTGCTCGCCGGATATGACGCCGTCGAGGTCGCGGGCGAGCGCCATGATGCGTTCCACAGCCCGATTGCCCGCTTGCAGCATGTCGTAGTCGTCGGAATTGACCGGGATGTTGGTATGCACGTTGCCGTCGCCGGCGTGCATGTGCAGCGCCACAAAAACGCGGCCGCGCAGCACTTGCTTGTGCAGCGCTTCAATGCGCTCGATCACCGGACGAAAGACGGCGCCGTCGAAAATGGCTTCGACTTGCGGCCGTAGTTCGCTCTTCCAGGAAACCCGCACCGAGTAATCCTGCAGGCGATGGAAGAGACGCGGATTGGCCGCCTTGTTGGAGAGCGGAGCGGCCTCGATGCCGAATTCCTCAAAGCGTGCCTCGGCCTCGGCCAGCGGCAGGTCGAGGCTTTCGAGCAGCCACTGCCAGCGTCCGCGCACGGCGGCGACATGCTCCAGCGCCTGCTGGCGGCGGTCGCCGATCAGCACCTCGCGGTCGATGTTGGCGTCGCCGACATTGAGCGGGATTTCACTGGCGAAGAATTCCGCCAGCGCATCGCAAAGCGCGAGCTTGTTGGTGATGGAAAGCTCGATGTTGATGCGGTCGATGCCGTCGCAGTAGTCGCCCATGCGCGGCAGCGGGATCACCACGTCTTCGTTGATCTTGAAGGCGTTGGTGTGGCGCGAGATGGCGGCAGTCCGCGAGCGGTCGAGCCAGAACTTCTTGCGCGTCTCGCCGGTGACGGCGATGAAGCCCTCGGCGCCGCGCGAATTGGTCATGCGCACCACTTCCGAGGCGGCGGTCATCACCGCGTTCTCGTCGTGGCCGACGATGTCGCCGATCAGCACCATCTTCGGACGGCCGTGGCGCTTGGCCTTGGTCGAATAGCCGACCGCCTTGAGGTAGCGCTCGTCCATGTGTTCCAGGCCGGCGAGCAGCACGCCCGCATCGAACCCGGCGCCGCCCGCCTTGAAATAGTCGGTGATCTCGACGATGGAGGGCACCGCTTCGCGCACCTGGCCGAAGAACTCCAGGCAGACGGTGCGGGTGACCGGCGGCATCTTGTGCAGCACCCAGCGCGCGGCGACGATGAGGCCGTCGGTGCCTTCCTTCTGCACGCCCGGCAGGCCGCCATAGAACTTGTCGGTGACGTCCTTGCCGAGGCCCACTTTGCGGAATTTCTGGCCGGGGATTTCGAGCGTTTCCTGGCCGAGAAGCTTCTTGCCGCTGGGATCGAAACGCTTCAAGCGGAATTCCACGCGTTCCTGATCGTGGATCTTGCCGAAATTGTGGTTGAGGCGTTCCACCTCAAGCCAGTTGCCGTCCGGCGTGACCATCTTCCACCACGCCAGATTATCGAGCGCGGTGCCCCAGAGGACCGCCTTCTTGCCACCGGCGTTCATGGCGATGTTGCCGCCGATGCACGAGGCGTCGATCGAGGTCGGGTCGACCGCGAAGACGCGCCCCGCCTGCTCGGCGGCATCCGCCACGCGACGGGTGACGACGCCGGCGCCGCTGCGGATGGTGGCGTAGGGCGTGGTGTGCCCCGGCAGGACCATGTCCTCGACCTCGCCGAGCGCGACCAGTTTTTCGGTGTTGATCACGGCGGAATAGGGGGTCAACGGGATGGCACCGCCGGTATAGCCGGTGCCGCCGCCGCGTGGAATGATGGTGAGGCCGAGCTCGATGCAGCCGCGCACCAGCGCCGCCACCTCTTCCTCGGT
>JAPUEC010000068.1 GCA_027492775.1 Rhodocyclaceae bacterium | reverse complement strand
CGTCATCGGGCTTGCGCGCGATCATCGCCTTGAGATGTTCGGTGATCTTGTCGGTCTCGCCCAGCTGATAGAGCATCGCCAGGCGCAGGGTGTAGAAATCGTCGTAACCGGGATCGACCTTGATCCCCTCGTCGATCAGCGCCAGCGCCCCGGCATAGTCATTGGCGCGGCTTTTCTCATCGGCCAGGAACTTGCGCAGCAACGAAAGCTTGGGGTTGGCCTTGAGCAGTCCTTCGCCCTCGGCCACCAGCCCGGCCATGGTGGCATCGTCCTTGGCCAGCATCGCGGTGCGGTAATTGCCGATCAGCACCAGCGCCTTTGCGCCCGCATCCTCGGGTTTGGCCTTGGCGGCGGCGGCGGCGTATTTTTCGGCATCGTCCCAGGCGCCGTTGGCCATGGCCATTTCAGCCAGCGCCACGTTGCCGTCGAAATCATCGGGATATTGCTCGACCAGGCGCAGATACTGGCCGTAAGCCTCGCGCAGGTTGCCCTTTTCGCGCTGGATGCGGGCATATTCCTGCCGGGCGGCGCGGTGCTGGCCGTTCAACTGGAATACGTTGCGCAACTCGACCAGGGCGCGGTCGGTGTCGCCCTTCTGCAAAAGCTCCTGCGCGGCCTGATAATGGGCCTCGGCCTTCTCTTCGGAAGATTGGCAGGCCGAAAGCAGGCTGATGGCCAAGGCCATCGTCGTTCCCAAGGCAATACGTCTGATCGTCAAGATAGTTTTCCACACCAAGACCCCGCCGCCCTTGCGGGCTGCGGGGTCAACCCCAGCAATTGCGGGAAGTATCTCAGTAACCGGTCCCGCGCACAACGACCGAGACGGTACGCAGCAAAATCGACAAATCCGTGGCGAGCGAAAGGTTCGCATAATACTCGGCGTCGAATTTCGCCCGGCCGGCAAAGGTGCCGTTGTTGCGGTCCGACACCTGCCACGAGCCGGTGATGCCGGGGCGCAGCGCATAATAGGCGCGGCCGGGGTACAGGTCTTGTTGGTCCACCATCATCGGGCGCGGGCCGACCAGGCTCATGTCGCCCTTCAGCACGTTCCACAGTTGCGGCAGTTCATCCAGCGAGGTCTTGCGCAGAAGGCGGCCGACGCGGGTGATGCGCGGATCGTCTTTCAGCTTCTGGGTCTCGTCCCATTCGCGGCGGGCGGCCGGATTCTTGGCCAGATAGCTGGCCAGATAGGCTTCGGCATCGGGCACCATGGTGCGGATCTTGACCATGTGAAAGATGCGGCCGTTTTTCGTGACACGTTTTTGCAGGAAGAAGGGTGAGGCCCCGTCGCGGGCCACCAGCAGCGCCATGACCAGCACGACCGGCAGGGTCACGGGCAGGGCTATCAGGACAAGAAGGGTGTCGAGACCGCGTTTGAAAACATTGCGGTAAAGCGGGCCGGTCTGAACCTTGGGAAGGGCGTGGCGCGCCTCGGCGGCTGCCGATACGACGGCTTTCGGGGTGCTGAAATTCTGGAAATGAACAACCATTATCAACCTCTGCTTGCACCAGTGGGCAGCTCTGGGAAGGGCAGAACTATGGGAACAGGATCAGTCTTGCGGCGGGTCTTTCTGGACACGGGGAACAACGTGAACCCCCTGTCAACCACTCTACCAGCTATCGTGTCATGGTGAACCTTCGGTAAAATTTACCCGGCGATTTTTAACTGTCTTCTCTGTTATTTGCGACTAATTTCGGGCATTGCACAATCATTATGCGGGCGCAGCATGAACGCTCGTTTCCACATTGGATACAAACCAGTATTTATTGGGTTTTTGGATGTATTTGAGAACCAGTGGTCCTTTTTTCGGCCCGATTTTGTAGAATCACATCGGCAGGAAACCACCGATTCCTCTTGTCGTTCCGGCGGACCTTCGCGGTTGGGGCCGGGGGCGATGCTGCACCTGCCGCAATTCGGCTATATAATTGTCCTAAACCGCTTGTTAAGATTCTGCCGTCAGCCTGCCGGTCCGACTGGAAAGCCGGGCGGGAGGGTTGGCATGTCCGGCCCCCGTCAGGCCTGGCAAGAATGTGTGGTGCGGGGTGCGATTGGATGCAGGGCCTCCCAGGGGCAGGACGGGTCGGGGCTGCACGGGCTTGTGTATTGTCCGGCAGGCTGTTTCCCGTTCTGAAGTTTTGGATTAACTGAACAGCATGATGGCCCGCCCCATTCTTTATGCAGATTACTTCGGACTGAGCGAACGCCCCTTCGCGCTGCAACCCGACCCCAGTTTTATTTACTGGTCGGGTCAGCACCGGCGTGCCTTTTCGGTGCTGGAATTCGGCATCATGTCCAGCGCGCCCATCACGCTGATCACGGGCGAGATCGGGGCGGGCAAGACCACGCTTCTGCGCGCGTTGCTCGACCGGCTGGATGACCATGTGATCGTTGGCCTGATCTCGAACGCGCAAGGCGGGCGGGGCGAGTTGATCCAGTGGGTTCTAAACGCGCTGGATGTCGATATCACCCCGGGCGAAACCTATGTGCAACTGTTCCAGAAGTTGCAGGAGTTCATTATCGGCGAATATGCGGCTGGTCGAAAGGTCATCCTGATCTTCGACGAGGCGCAGAATCTGTCGATCGAGGGGCTGGAGGAGCTGCGGCTTCTGACCAACATCAACTCGGGCAA
>JAPUEC010000067.1 GCA_027492775.1 Rhodocyclaceae bacterium | reverse complement strand
ATGCCGGTGATGAATTGCGTTCGCATGAATGGCTCCATTTTTGCGAGATTGGTCAGTTCTGATGCGCCGTGCGTAGCGCCGCGTTGTTCGTCATTTCCTTCTCCTCCGCCCGGGCATTGCGTTGCACGAGCGTTTGCACATCCAGGATCAGGGCGACTTCGCCGCTGCCCAGGATGGTTGAGCCGCCGATGCCGCGCAGATGCCGGAAGATGGTCGAGAGCGGTTTGATCACCGTCTGGAACTCGCCCAGGAGTTGATCGACGACGATCCCGGCCTTCTGCCCGGCGTATTGGACGACGACGATGTTCTCCCGCTGGGGCAGCTCGCCTTCGAACTCGAACATCTCCCTGAGCCGCACGAAGGGCAGCACCTCGCCCCGCAGGTTGAGGAAATCGCGCTCGGCGGTGGTGTTCTTGAGTTCGATGCACTCGATGACGGTATCGAGCGGGATGACGTAAGCCGCCTTGCCGACCCCGACGAGGAATCCATCAATGATGGCGAGCGTCAAGGGCAGGCGAATGGTGAAGGTGGAACCGACGCCCTCCTGCGAGGCGACATCGACGCTGCCGCGCAAGCCCTGGATATTGCGCCGGACGACATCCATGCCGACGCCCCGCCCGGAGAGGTTGGTGACCTGATCCGCCGTCGAGAACCCCGGCTCGAAGATGAGATTGGCGATTTCCTGATCGGAGAGCGTCTGGGTCGGTTGCACCAGACCGCGCTCGATGGCCTTCTTGAGGATCTTGTCGCGCGGCAGGCCGCCGCCGTCATCCTTCACTTCGATGACGATGCTGCCGGAGTCGTGATAGGCGTTGAACTCCAGCCGCCCGCAGGCTGGCTTGCCCTGGGCTTCGCGCACGGACGCCGGCTCGATGCCATGGTCCATGGCGTTACGCACGAGGTGCATGAGCGGATCGCCGATTTTCTCCACCACGGTCTTGTCGAGTTCGGTCTCGGCGCCGGTGATGACGAGTTCGATTTCCTTGCCCATTTCCTTGGAGACGTCCCGCACGACGCGGTTGAAGCGGTTGAAGGTCTCGCCGATCTGGACCATGCGCAGTTGCAGGGCGGAATCGCGGATGTTCTCGACCAGGCGCGAGAGCACCGAGGTTGATTCAGTCAAATCGGTGAGGCCGCTCTTTTGCGCCAGGAGATTGGCCGAGGCGCCGGCGATGACGAGTTCGCCGACCAGGTCGATGAGTTGGTCGAGCTTGTCGGCCTGGACGCGGATCAAGCGGGATTCGGCCGCCTTCTTCTCGCTCACCTGGGCTTGGCGCGAGACGGCGGCTTCGACCAGTTCCTTTTGCACCACCTTGTGCTCAACCAGGATTTCGCCTAGTTGCGGCGGCGGCAATGGCGCTTCTTCGCCCTCGGCGGCTTTCATCGGCGCCATTTGGTCCTGCAGGCCGTCGTCGAGTTCGGCCTGGGTGATGGCGCCGCAACGCACCAGGATTTCTCCGAGGCGCATGTTGTCTTCCGGCAATTCCGAGATCAATTGCAGGTATTCGCCGACCTTGCTCGAAGGCGGCAGGATGCGCAGTTCGCAATCGTCGCGGACGAAGTCGAAGACGCGTTCGATGTCGGCCTTGGAGGCCCGCGTTTGGAAGCGGATTTCGAAGCCGAGGTAGCAGGATTCCGGGTCCATCTCGGCACCGCTTGGCATGGCGTCGGCGAGCGTCTCGAGGGTGAGGATTTCGCCAAGGCCCGCGAGGTAGCGCAGGAAGGAGAGCGGGTCCATGCCGCCCCGCAGCACGTTCTGGCCGAAGCGGATGGAGATGTGCCAGCTGTCGGTGGTGACGACGATGCCGCCGGAGACTTCGACTTCGCCTTCATGCGGGACGACGCTGCCCCCAGATTCTGCCGCGCCGTGCGCCGAGAGCTCTTCCAGGAGGGCGTTGCCCGCCTGTTCCAGTGCAGCCTCGGGCTCGGCGGCGCCGCTTTCCAGCACGCCGATCAAGCGGCCGACGTGGTCGCAGCAGCGCAGCAGCAGCCCGGCGAGATCGCTGGTCATGGGGATTTCGTCGTTCCTCAGGCGGTCGAGGACGTTCTCGACCAGGTGCATGAAGGCGACGATGTAGTGGCATTCGATGACGCCGGAGCCGCCCTTGATGGTGTGCGCGGCGCGGAAGACGGCGTTGATGGTTTCCGAGGCGTGCGGGGACTGTTCCAGTTCCAGGAGCCCTCGTTCCATTTCGGCGAGTTGTTCCCGGCTTTCCTGGAGGAATACGCTGGTGATTTCGTCCATGGCGGGCCTTTATGCGGGAGTGGGTTGCGGGAGGCAGGGGTTCATGCGATCACCGTTGCGCCTGGGCGGTAATGACCACCGGGTCGCCGAAGAAGCTGCCGAGGTTGCAGAAATCGATGGTTTCCTGCACCACCTGGCTGTGGGCGACGATGTTGAGGGTCTTGCCGGCCAGCGCCGCTTCGCGCTTGGCGAAGATCAAAAGCTGCAAACCGGCGGTGTCGATCTGGGCGACCTGCGAGAGGTCGAGGTCGATGACCCGGTGCTGCCCGATGGCGCCGGCGAGACGCTGCTTGAGTTCGAGCGCGCCGTAAATGGTCAGGTCTTCCATGATCGCCAATCGATGTCGCGATGCCATCTTGCTTGCCTCCTAGAAAAGTTCGACCCGCG
>JAPUEC010000066.1 GCA_027492775.1 Rhodocyclaceae bacterium | reverse complement strand
GCCAAGGCCGTGGGCGTGGTGATTCCTGCGTTGAACAAGAAGCTGACCGGCATGGCCTTCCGCGTGCCGACTTCCGATGTTTCCGTCGTCGACCTGACCGTCGAGCTCAACAAGGAAGCCACCTACGCCGACATATGCGCCGCCATGAAGGCCGCTTCCGAAGGCCCGATGAAGGGCGTTCTCGGCTACACCACCGACAAGGTCGTCGCCACCGACTTCCGCGGCGAATCCTGCACTTCGATCTTCGACGCCGAAGCCGGCATCGCGCTCGATTCGACCTTCGTCAAGGTCGTCTCCTGGTACGACAACGAGTGGGGCTATTCCTGCAAGACGCTGGAAATGGCCCGCGTCGTCGCCGGCAAGTAAGCCGCACCGAGGGAACGGGCCGCGCCCGTTCCCTTTTCCTGTTTCGCCCCTCCAACTTCCCGCCGAAAACAATCATGAACATCAAGCGCCTCACCGATCTCGACGTCGCCGGCAAGCGCGTCTTCATTCGCGCCGACCTCAATGTGCCGCAGGACGATCAGCTCAACGTCACCGACGACACCCGCATCAAGGCCGCCCTTCCCGGCATCCAATACGCCCTCGACAAGGGCGCTGCGGTCATGGTCACTTCGCACCTGGGCCGCCCGACCGAAGGCGAGTTCAAGCCCGAGGATTCGCTGAAGCCGGTCGCCGAGCGCATGTCGCAACTGCTCGGCAAGCCGGTGCGCTTGGTGCAGAACTGGGTGGACGGCGGCTTCGAGGTGAAGCCCGGCGAAGTGGTGCTGCTGGAAAACGCCCGCTGCAACAAGGGCGAAAAGAAATCCTCCGACGAACTCTCGCAAAAAATCGCCGCGCTGTGCGACGTCTGGGTGCATGACGCCTTCGGCACCGCCCACCGCGCCGAAGCCACCACCTACGGCGCCGGCAAGTTCGCCAAGATCGCCTGCGCCGGCCCCTGTGTCGCCTCCGAATTGGAAGCGTTGACCAAGGCCTTGGCCCACCCGGCCCGGCCGCTAGTCGCCATCGTCGGCGGCTCCAAGGTTTCGACCAAGCTGACGGTGCTGGAAAGCCTGGCGGCTAAGGTCGATCAACTGGTGGTCGGCGGCGGCATCGCCAACACCTTCCTGCTCGCTGCGGGCAAGAAAATTGGCAAATCGCTCGCCGAACACGACCTGGTCGATCAGGCCAAGACGGTCATGGCCAAGGTCAAGGTGCCGCTGCCCACCGACGTGGTCGTCGCCAAGGAATTCTCGGCCACCGCTAAGGCGACGGTGAAGCAGATCGACGAGGTCGCCGACGACGACATGATCCTCGACATCGGCCCCGATTCCGCCAAGGCACTGGCCGACATCGTCGCCAACGCCGGCACCATCGTCTGGAACGGCCCCGTCGGCGTTTTCGAGATGGAGGCCTTCGCCAACGGCACCAAGGTGCTCGGCGCCGCCATTGCCAACGCCAAGGGTTTCTCGCTCGCCGGCGGCGGCGACACCGTGGCCGCCATCAACGCTTTCGGCATCGAAGACAAGGTCGACTACATCTCCACCGCCGGTGGCGCTTTCCTCGAGTTCCTCGAAGGCAAGAAACTTCCCGCGGTCGAAATCCTCGAACAGCGGGCCAACAATTAATCGAGGGAATCCTATGCAACGCAGCACCAAAATCGTCGCCACCCTGGGACCCGCCTCCCGCGACGAAGCCGTGTTGCGGCGCCTGGTCCAGGCGGGCGTCGACATCGTCCGCCTCAACTTCTCGCACGGCACGGCGGACGATCACCGCATGGCGGTCGAAACGCTGCGCCGGGTGGCGGTCGAATGCAACCGCACCGTCGGCGTCATGGCCGACCTCCAAGGGCCGAAAATCCGCGTCTGCAAGTTCGAGCAGGGCAAGGTTGAACTCGTGCGCGGCGCCACCTTCATTCTCGATACCGACATCTCGCCGGGTAATATCGATCGCGTCGGTCTCGATTATCCCGAGTTGATCGACGACGTCGAGCCCGGCGCCGTGCTCCTGCTCGACGACGGCCGCCTCGTGCTCGACGTGGTCGAAGTCCGGCACCAGCAGGTGGTGACCAAGGTGCGGGTCGGCGGCATCCTCTCCGACAAGAAGGGCATCAACCGCCAGGGTGGCGGCCTCACCGCGCCGGCGCTCACCGCCAAGGACCGCCAGGACATCCGCACCGCTGCCGAATTGCTGGTCGATTTCATCGCCGTCTCTTTCCCCAAGAACGGGGACGACATGCGCCAGGCCAGGAAGCTCCTCGTCCGCGCCGGCGCCAACGCCTTACTGATCGCCAAGATCGAGCGTGCCGAGGCCATCGGCGCGCTCGAGGACATCATCGAGGCCTCGGACGGCATCATGGTCGCCCGCGGCGATCTGGCGGTGGAAGTCGGCGATGCCGCCGTGCCGGCGTTGCAGAAGAAAATGCTGCGCCTGGCCCGCGAGCGGAACCGCGTCACCATCACCGCCACCCAGATGATGGAGTCGATGATCAACAGCCCGGTGCCGACCCGTGCCGAGGTTTCCGACGTCGCCAATGCCGTGCTCGACGGCACCGACGCCGTCATGCTCTCGGCCGAAACCGCCGCCGGCAAATATCCGGTGGAGACGGTGGAGGCGATGTCGCGCGTCTGCGTCGAGGCCGAAAAATCGGCCGAGGTGACGCTCGACCGCGAATTCCTCGACCGCGTCTTCACCCGTATCGATCAATCCATCGCACTCGCCGCCATCTGGACCGCGCACCACCTTAAAGCCAAGGCCATCGCCGCCCTCACCTCATCCGGCTCGACCGCGCTCTGGATGAGCCGCGTCAATTCCGGCGTGCCCATCTACGCGCTGACGCCGGAAGTCGCCTCGCGTTACAAGATGACCATGTACCGCGACGTCTGCCCGCTCTTGATGAAGCAGATGCCGATGGACGATCGCGATCGCCTGCTCGAAGAGGCGGAAACACTCCTCATCGAGCAAGGTGTCGTCAACCCCGGCGATCTCGTCGTGTTTACGGTCGGCGAACCGATCGGCACCGCTGGCGGCACCAATACGCTTAAAATCGTGCAAGTCCGGCAACATTCCAACATCAACCACTAGCCAACAATCAGGAGACCACCATGCCCCTCGTTTCCATGCGTCAATTGCTCGACCACGCCGCCGAAAACGGCTACGGCCTGCCCGCCTTCAACGTGAACAACATGGAGCAGGTCTGGGCGATCATGGAAGCGGCCAATCAGGTCGACGCCCCCGTGATCATGCAAGCTTCGGCCGGCGCCCGCAAATACGCCGGCGAACCTTTCCTGCGGCACCAGATTCTGGCCGCGCTTGAAGCTTATCCGCACATCCCCATCGTCATGCACCAGGACCACGGCCAAAGCCCGGCCGTCTGCATGACCGCCATCCGCTCCGGCTTCACCTCGGTGATGATGGACGGCTCGCTCCAGGCCGACGGCAAGACCGTTGCTTCCTATGAATACAACGTCGATGTCTCCAAGGAAGTGGTCAAGTTCGCCCATTCCATCGGCGTCTCAGTCGAAGCCGAACTCGGCGTGCTCGGTTCGCTCGAAACCATGAAGGGCGACAAGGAAGACGGCCATGGCGCGGAAGGCACCATGACCCGCGAGCAGCTCTTGACCGACGTCGAGCAGGCCGCCGACTTCGTCAAGAAGACGCAGTGCGACGCGCTCGCCATCGCCATCGGCACCAGCCACGGCGCCTACAAATTCACCAAGAAGCCGACCGGCGACATCCTCGCCATCGACCGCATCGCCGAAATCCACGCCCGCATCCCCAACACCCACCTGGTGATGCACGGCTCGTCCTCGGTGCCGCAGGACCTGCTCGAGGAAATCCGCCAGTTCGGCGGTGACATGAAGGAAACCTATGGCGTGCCGGTTGAGGAAATCGTCAAGGGCATCAAGCACGGCGTGCGCAAGATCAATATCGACACTGACATCCGCCTCGCCATGACCGGCGCCATCCGCCGCTACTTCGCCGAGAACCCCACCAAGTTCGACCCGCGCGATTACCTCAAGCCCGCCCGTGAAGCCGCCAAGAAGATTTGCGTTGCACGCTTCGAAGCTTTCGGTAGCGCCGGACAGGCCAGCAAGATCAAGGTCATTCCGCTGGAGAAAATGGCCGAGCGTTACGCCAAAGGTGAGTTGAACCAGATCGTGAAATAAGTTCCGGCCGCATCGGCAATAGAAAAGGGTCCGCAAGGACCCTTTTTCATTCGGCCATAACAGGAACCAAGGAAATCAAGAAGCCGAGAAAGCCCTATTTATTTGCGGCCTTGCTGTGACTTAGGCGATTGGAGGCGCTGATTCGTTTTCGCTCAAATGGAAACAGACGAGAAACAACGCCAACAAAATCGAAGGTAAAGCAAAGATGGAAAGCAGTAGCGAAAAACCAAAAACTTCTGGGCCATGGCTGTGCATAAAGTAGTGACGCACAGGAAATAAAAGCAATCCAGACAAGGCCGAGATCGTTCCTGTAACGGGCCAGAATTTATTAACCCTCTTGTTTTTAATCCACCCCCCACTCATCACAAAGTGGCAAATCCAAGCGTAGCTTAGCAGGAGGCCGAATACCGTATCCCACAAGCGCCCCGAAAACAGACTCCCGAAGGAACCAACAATTCCGAAGATCGAAAGAAGGTAACAAGCAAGAACAACAAGCGCCAGAACTGGCCTTGCTTTTTGAGCGCTTGGAAAATGTTCTTGTAATTCCACATTACTGCGGGGAGGCAAAAAAGGGTTGATCATCATGTCTCTTCGGGTGGACATATCGATACTTGGATTCGCCGCCGGCTTCATCCAGCAAGCCAGAAAACGATGGCAGTGAAGGTACGCACAGCTAAGCGGCCCATGATCGATAAATGGTTCCGTAAGGTTCTACATGCGTTGATCCCACATATGGATTATGTCATTAGAGTCAATAACCCTGTTCCGTTCTTCAATCTATAAACACAACACGCCGGTATGACCGACGGCAGACATGACAGACATCCATATAATAATTTGGCGCTGTCCGAGCTATTCAATAGGCATAGCCATCAATACAGGTCAAAAACATCCTCATGCCATCCAGCATGAGTCGACTCCCAAGCGCCTACCGGCGCTGAAGCACTGAATTCCGGCCACAAAAAAGAATGGCGCAACCGGCGCATAAAAAATCCGAAAAAACGTCGCCGCAGGGCGCTTCCGAATTAGAATTCCAAATTCGAAATGCATAGGCCCAGATCATGACCTCGCGCATCAAGGAATTCCTCGGAAAACGCTCCGGAAAAACCGTCGCCATCATCATTGGCGCCGTGCTCGCGGCTTCGGCTGTCTATGCTGGCTACCGCCTCATCCACCAGCCGCCCCGTCACAAAGGCGCCGCCCGCCTGGATGTAGACCTGCGCAATCCCGAATTCCTGCTCGTCACGCGCAACCTCTCGCGCCTGCCCAAGGATGTTGCCGACGCTCCGGCGCTCGCCGGCCTGGTCGACGAGCAACTGGTCTTCCACTACGAGGAAGACGAGGCGCGCCTGTCGATGGAAGGCACCATCCGCCGGCTGGCATACGAGCACGATCTCGATCTCAACGACCGTTTTCTCGCCACCTTGCTCGCCGCTCCGGCCGAAGTCGTCTTCTGGCGCGGCGCCAAGGGAAGGCCCGAATATTTCATCGCCTCGGTCGAGCGCGGCACACTTGGAAAACTATCGCAAGCCATCGCCAAAATCGTCAGCAGCGACCGCCAATTGAAGCTCGCCGCCAAGCTCTCGGTGAATGGCGACAGCGTGCCTTTCTACACCCTATCGCAGGGCGGCGGCCGCAATCTCGCCTTCGCCGGCGTCGGCGACCGCTGGGTCGTGCTTTCCGACCCGCGCCTGGCGATCGACGAGCAAGGCGAATTCTCGGATGCGGCGGCCACTATTCTGGGCGACCTGCTGCGCGGACGCCATCCCTGGGCGGACCGCCTGCCCCACGCCGCCAACGCGGAACACTCGGTCGTCGTCGGCGCCAAGGCGCTGACCATGGACTACGCCCACTTCCTGCCGGCGCTCACCGCCTTCCGGTTTGACCATGACGGCAAACAATGGCGCGCCGCCATCCGGCTCGACCAGAAGGCGCACCCCGAGATCAAGGACGTCACCTCCATTTGGCGCGCCGTTCCGGGCGATGCGGCCCTCTGCGCCGCGCTGCCCGTGCATTGGCCCGCCGCCCAGAAGCCGCTGCAGGCGCTCGTCGGCGATGCGTCCGCCCTGCCGGCCCTGCTGGCCGCGCTCGACCCGGTCGGGGCGATCTGCTGGTATCCCAATTCCCGTCTTTCCTCGCCGTTATTCGTGGCGCGCGCCCAGGGGCAGTTACCGCCGGAGAGCGCGCCGCTTCTCGCCAACCTGGCGCAGAAGGCGTGGGCCAAGGATGGAAAGCTGCACGACGGCGGCGACAAGGGTGAGAGCCAGCGTCTGGTCAGCACCGTGCCTTCGGTGCACGGCAGCAGCCGGGAAGGCAACACCAAGGTCTTCAAGGCCGCCCTCGCACGCCGGGGCAACCTGATCTTTTTTTCGCCCGACGAGCGCAATGTCGACGCCGCCCTCAAGGTCGCCGCCAAGCATGCGCCGGCTTTGGGTGACGAAGCCGGCGTCGCCCGCGGCGCCTGGCTGGCCTTCGACCCCGCCCGACTGGGAACCTTGCTCCGGACCGACATTCAGGACGTGCTGCCGCAGGACGACGAGGCCTTCTTCCGGGGCGTCGCCCGCAGCGCCCTTTGGCCTCGCCTCGACGACTGGGGCCAGCGGCAGCAAGCCGGTGCGCTCGTGCCCGCCGCGGCGGGCGGCGATGGCTTCGTTCCGCTCGAACTGACCCCGCTGCGCAGCGCCAAGCCTTGATCTCCCGCCGCCGCCTGCTCGCCTGCCTCGGCCTGATGGCCGGGAGCGTTGCGTTACCCGCCGGGGCGCTCACCGCCTCGGCGCTGACGCCCGCCCCGCACATCCTGCTGGAGCCGGAGCAGTCGGACCGCTTCCGCGCCTGGATGACGCTCATCGTCGCCGAGCAGATTCGCAACGGCCCGACGCCGCGCTGGTATCACCGCGACTGCGCCGGTCTCGCCCGTTTCGCCGTCGGCGAAGCGCTCAGGGCGCACGATCAGCGCTGGCTCAAGGCGAACGGAATGCTGGGGCGGCGCTTGCCTCCGGAAGTGGAATTGCGCCCCGAACAAGCCGCCGTGCGCGAGGGCTGGGCCGATCTCGAAGGGCGTCGGCAGGCCTTCGTCACCGCCCAGGTCCTGATCCAGAACAATACCCGCCTGCTCGGGCGCGAATTTTCCATGGCCCGGCCAGGCGACCTGATGTTCTTTGACCAGGGCGACGACCAGCACCTGATGATCTGGATGGGCGGCTGGATCACCTATCACACCGGGCAGGCGCCCGCTCCAATTCCCCGGGGCCAATCCGGCCGGGACTCCAATCGATTTCCCAAAGACAACGGCCTGCGTGCGGTAACGCCGGCCGAATTGCTGCAATGGAAGGACACACGGTGGCGACCACGAGACGACAATCCCAATTTCGCAGGCTTTTTTCGCTTAGCCTTCTTGTCCCGCTGATCCTGGCGTTGGGCCTCATCGGCCCCACGGCCGCCGCCGAGCAGGTGGCGCCGCCCTCGAACTATCGGCCCATCAGCGGCGAGGAGTTCTTCCTTCTCTCCGAAACCAGCTACGGTTCGGGCGAGGTGGCGACGGTGCGCGTTGAAGTCCAGCGCAATTCCGGCGAACTCGCCGAGTACGGCGGTCTCGACGTAGCGGTGTATCGCATTCCCGATCCGCTCGGCTTCCTCAAGGCGCAGACCAACCTGCATCGCGTCAAGGTGCCCGGGAAGACCCAGCCGGAAGGCATGAAAAACATGCTGCTGGTCAGTTGGGACAAACTCTGGGCCAACACCCGCTTCGCCTGGAAACGCCTGTTCTCGCCCGAGGCCCGGCTCGCCGCCACCGCCGCCGCGCCCGAACTCAAGACCGCGCCGGACATTGCCGACCGCACCCGCCTCACCCACTCCCCGCAATACGCCCGTCTGCCCGGGCTCGACCTGGTCGACCGCTTCCGTTACCCGGTGCAAGTCGCCAAGCCCATCGAGCCGCCGAAGATGACGAAGCTCGAGGGCAGCAGCCACGAGTTCCTGCCCAACAACGAAGGCAACATCCGCATTCCATTGGGGAAACGCGCTCCCGGCCTCTATCTGGTCGAGGCGTATATCGGCAAGCATCGGGCGACGACGCTCATTTTCGTTTCCGACAGCATCGCCGTCACCAAGAATTCGGCCAATGAAATGCTGGTGTGGACCGCCGACCGCAAATCCGGGACGCCGGTGGCCGGCAGCGAAGTGGTTTGGACCGACGGCGTCGGCGTGCTCAAGAGCGGCAAGACCGGCGACGACGGCGTCGTCCGCCTCGCCGCCAAGAGCCCCGAGACCAACTACATCTACGGCGTGGACGCCAAGGGCGGCGTCTTCATCTCGGAGAATTTCTACCACGACAGCGAAATTTACAACGCCAAGCTCTACGCCTTCACCGACCGGCCGCTCTATCGGCCGGGCGACCTGGTCCAGGTTAAATTCCTCGGCCGCGAATTCGTCAGTGCGCGTCAGTCCAAACCGGTGGCTGCCGGCGAATTGGACGTGACCATCGCCGACCCGGCCGGCACCGAAATCCTCACCCGCAAGCTCCGCTTCGACCCGGCCCGCGGCGCCGACTTCGATTTCCGCCTGCCCGAGAATGCCACCGCCGGCGGCTGGGAGATCGTCTTTGCCAAGGGCGAGGACCGTTACGGCGCCGCCTTCCGCGTCGCCGAATACGTCAAGCCGCATTTCGAGATCGACATCGTCCTCGACAAGGCGGAATTCAAGACCAAGGAAGCGGTCACCGGACGCGTCCGCCTCGCCTATCCCGACGGCAGCCCGGTGGCCAACGCCACCGTGCGGCTCACCGCGCGCGCCCAGCCCCTTACCATGGTCGAAGGCGAATTGCGTTATGGCGGCCAATTCCCGCTGGCGATCAAAGCCGACGAACTGAAGACGGGCAGCGACGGCGTTGCCAATTTCAGCCTACCGCCGGCCACCGATCCATCGCGCTACATCGTCAGCCTCCTTGCCCAGGATGGCGCCGCCTATCGCGTGCGGGCCAACAAGGAAATCCTCGTCGAACGCGGCGCCACCCTCTGGCAGATCGCGGCGCCGGCGAACTTCTCCAAGCCTGGCGAGGAGGTCGAATTCCGCTTCTCGCCGCAAGGCGGCACCGTCGGCAATCGTCCGGCCAAATGGGAAATCCTGCGCCTAGAGGACCGGCAGCGGCGGGAGGGTACCGTCGCCGCCAACGCCGCGACGGCAAAGTTGCCTTTCCCGGATGCCGGTTCCTACACCGTCCAGTTGCGCGACGCGGCCGGCAACCTGCTTGCCGCCACCAGCCACTGGGTCGCCGGCGAAGGCATGAAGGCCATTCCCGGCAGCGTCGAGATCGTCTTCGACAAGGAGCGTTACCAGCCGGGCGAGGTCGCCCGGGCGCTGATCACCTTCCCGCAGCCGGTCGCCGACGCCCTGCTGACCCTGGAGCGGGACCAGGTCGAGGCCCATGCGCTGCTCAGCGGCAAATCCGACTGGGTCAGCCTGACCAAGGTCGCCCCCGCACAGTGGCGCGCCGAAATCCGGGTCAAGGACGAACATGCCCCGAACGTCACCTTCTCCGTCCTTTATCTCGCCAACGGCGACTACGTCTTCCAGAACAAGGGCCTGCGCGTGGCGACGCAGTTCGTCGACGTCGCGCTGAAGCCGGCCAAGTCGCGCTACGCGCCGGGCGAAGTCGTCGAACTGGAAGTCGAAACCCGCCTCAACGGCCGGCCAGTGCCGGCGCAAGTGGCGCTCGGCGTAGTCGACGAGATGATTTACGTGCTGCAACCGGAAATCGCTCCGAGCATCGGCGAGTTCTTCTACCATCCCCGCCGCAACAACGTGCGCACCGCCGTCAGCCTGTCCTTCATCGGCTACGATCTGGCGCGGGCACCAGGCAAGGGCGCGGCGCCCATCCGGCAAACACCGCCCGAGCGCGGCGTCAAGGTACTGGAACGCCCGCGCCGCGACGATACCGACACCGCCGGTTGGTGGCCGAGCCTGACCACCGGCGCCGATGGCAAGGCGCGGGTGAGCTTCCGCATGCCGGACGCCCTCAGCCGCTGGCGCATCACCGCCCGGGCGATGACCGCCCAAGGCGTGGTCGGGCAGCAGACCGGCCATGTCGAGTCGCACAAGCCCTTCTATGTCAAATGGACCGGCCCCTCGCGATTCCGCATGGGCGACCAGCCGACGCCGACCCTGGTGCTTTTCAACCAGAGCGGCAGCGAAGCCAAAGTCGAGTTGGCCGCCACCGGCGGCGGCGTCAATGTGCAGCGCACCATCTCGCTCCAGCCCGGCGCCAACAGCCTGCCGCTACCCATCGAGAAGCCAGCAGACGGCGTGGTGGACATTGCCATCAAGCAGAACGGCCAGGTCGTGGATCGCCTGCAACAGCGCCTCAACCTGATCCCGCAGGCCTGGCTTTCCGAACGCGCCAACCTGCTGGAATTGCGCGAGGCCGACACCCGCCTCGGCCTGCCCGCCGATGCCCGCGATGTGCGCCTCAACCTGGCGCAGGGCACCTCTGCCCAGTTCGCCCGTATCACCGACGATCTCATCGACTACCCCTGGGGCTGCGTCGAACAGACCGCCAGCCGCCTGTTGCCCCTGGCGCTGGCCTATCGCGGCCTGCCCTCGGATGCGCCGCGCATCCGCGAACTGTCGCAAACGATCGGTTACCAGCGCCTGCGCCTCATCCAGATGGCCGGCCCCAATGCCATCTTCGGCTGGTGGGGCCTGGGCACCAACGAGAGCGCCTGGCTCACCGCCTACGCTTATTACGCCGACTGGCATGCTTCGCGGGCGCTCGGCATCAAGCTGCCGGAAAGCCACTGGGCGCAGAGCGTGCAAGCCTACGGCAAATACGCCGCCAAGGAGCCGCTGCCCCTGCGCACCCTGGCGGTGTGGTTCATCCAGGAAATGAACCAGCCGACCAAGACCCTGGTCGAGGGCCTGGTGCAGGAAGCCGGCAAGGCGGCAACCGCCGCGCCGGCCAGCCGCGGCAGTGTCTGGCTGGGCGACGGCGATGCCACCGGACCGCATACCCTGGTACTCATCGATCAGCTCGCCCGCCAGCAGCAGGTGCCCGTACCCGCCGAGTTGGCGAAGCGCATCGAGGAAGCGCGCGAGCAGTTGCGCGCCCAACCCGAACCGGTCGGGCAAGCCCTCCTCGCCATGGAAGGCAAGGTGGCGAAGAGCGAGGCCGCGCGCTGGCTCGCCGTGCTCGGCCCCAGCCATGCCACTTTCGACCGCGCCCTGGCGCTTGCCTGGTGGAACAAGGCCCTCGGTGGCGCCGGCATCGACGCCGAGAAATTGCCGGAAGTAAAGGGTGAGTGGACGGCGGCAAGCGGCAAACTCGGTTCTCCCACCTGGCGTTGGACCGGCAAGGGCCTGCCGGCGACGATCCAGCTGAACGCGAAGCCGGCATCGCCGATCACCGCCTTCGTCCGCTATCGCTCCGCCGCCCCGGAAAAGAGTCAGCTGCCGGTCAAGATCGAGCGCCAGCTCTATCGCATGGTGGCGCAACCGTCAGCCGCCAAGGCGGAATCCGCCAAGCCGGGACGCCAAGCCGCAGTGGCGCCGCTGGCCGGGCAGGCCGTCGAATTCAAGCTCGAGCCGGTCGCCGACGATGCCATCCGCAGCAACGAACTCTATCTCGAGGAAATCCGCCTCACTGCCACCGGAACGCCGCCGCGCTTCGGCCTGCTGGAAGTGCCGCTACCTCCGGGCGCCGATGTCGAGCGCGGCACCTGGGGCATACTGCTGCGCGGCGTTGGCGGCGAGGAAGTGGTGCCGATGGAGCGCGCCCGCAGCCAGTCGGGCGACCTCTCTTACGCAGTGCCGGTGGATAGCCTGGCCGAGCCCAAGGTGATCCGCCACCTGCTGCGTTTCGGCAATCGCGGCAGCTTCGCGCTGCCGCCGGCACGCTTCCACCGCATGTACCAGCCGGAGGAAAAGGCCTTCGAAGCACTCGCGGAACGGCGGGTCAAGGTGAAGTGATGAGGTTTCGGCAGGCGCTTCGGCGGTATTGCGGCACGCTGGCAACGGTCGCGGCATTGTCCGTGATCGCCGCCGCTCCCGCGGCCGCCGCCGGAAGCGTCGAGCTGGTGCTCGGTCCGGCGGATGCGCCAACCGCCCTGCGCGTCGGCTCGACCGGCGCGGAAGCGATGCCGATGCCCGGCACCGCGCCACTGGGCAGCCTGTGGAAGCTGTTCGTCTACGCCTATCTCGTCGATAACGAGCTGCGGCCGGCCGACTACCGCTGTACCGGCAAAAATCCCTCCGAGGAAAGCTACTGCTGCGCGCCGGGCGGCAGCATCGGCCGCGACGAGGCGCTGGCCAAATCCTGCGGACTCTATTTCTCGCCGCAACGCCTCGGCATCCGCGAAGCCGACTGGAGCCGTTATTGGCGCCGGAACGCGATCGCCGCGCCGCCCTGGCTGGTCCGCCTCGAATCCATGCAACCCGACAACGAAGTGGACGTCGCTTCGCTGCTCGCCGCCCTGAGCGCCATCGAAGGTCCTGCCCGGGCGAAGACCATGCGAGCCTTGCAGAAGGTCTCGCTGGAACCCCGGGCGCGCCCGCTTCTCTCGCGTTTCGGCAGCCGGCTGCGCATCAAGACCTGGAGCTGGCACGACGGCAAAGGCCGGCGCGTCGGCGGCTTCGCCGGCTGGCTGGCGGACGGCCGCCCGCTTTGGATGCGGGGACCCGGCACCAGCGCATCAGTCATCGAAGAGGCAACGCCCTGGCTTGCCGAGCAACTGCCGGTCGCATCGCCTGCAGAGGAGGCCTGCGTCCGGGTGCGCTTCTTTACCCGCTATCCCTTGGCCGCAATTCTGCAGGATGGGGTGCCGGTTGAAGCGGGAACGCTTTCGGGAAAGGTGAGCGTTCGCTTCGTCAATGGCTCTCGCATGGATTTCGCCGGTTCTCCCGGCATGAGCCTCCGCCAGAGCGGCGGCCAACCGCTCATTGAAGGCCGCTTCGGGGTCAATGAATATGTCGCCCGCGTCCTCCAGCGCGAAGCTGCGGCGGAACCGCCCGCAGCGGCGCGGGCACTGGCCGTCGCGGCGCGCACCTATCTTGTCCGCCATGCCGGTTTTGCTGGGGGCTGCTATGAAATCGCCGACGATTCGCGCACCCAACGCGTCTCACCCGCGCCCCCCGGCCGTGCTGCCCTTGCGGCGGCGGAGTGGAGCGACGGACTGGTGCTCGCCGGCGCCGACGGCCGCTACCATCAAAACCGGACGGCGCCGCGACAGCTCGCATGGACGACGGCGGTACGCCAGGCGCATGAAGGCGCCGCCTGGGACGAAATCCTGGAACAGGCCTATGGCGGCGGCTTCGCCCTGCTCGGGGACGGCGACGCCGGCGAATGCCAACCGTTGATGGCGGCCGAGCGCTGGCTGGCCGGCCGTCTTGGCCCCTGGAAACGAAATCTGGCGGGCCAGCCCGGCTTCGAGACGCCGCAGCCGCTACCGCGCGTCTGCCGTCTCGATCATGGCAACCCTTACGCCGATATCGCCCGCAACCGCATCTACGCCACCGGTGTCGCCAGCGCCAACGAACGCCTGACCCTGACCCATGAATTCCTGCACTTCGCCCTGGCCAATCACCCGCTTGGTCGCGACGAAGATTTTGTCGAGCGCACCGCCCGTTCCCTCCTCTCGCTACCATGACTTTCCGCCCCCTGCTTTTCGCCTTGCTGCTGGCCCTGCCCTTCGTCTCCGCCGCCGCCGACGGCGAAATCGAAATCACCAGTCCGCGCGGCGGCTGGCGCCACGGCGCCTTGCTGGAAGACCGCGAACAGGAGGTCGTGGCAGCCTACCCCAAGCCGCCGGTGGACCGCGGCGGCCAACGCGGCCGGGCGCTCATCGAGGGACAACTGCGGGCCGTGGGCAAGGATCGCAAGCCGGGGCGCTTCATCGTCAATGGTATCGACATGCCACTCTACACCGACGAGCAAGGGCGCTTCGTCAAACCCTGGGCCTTCGGTCCGGGTAGCAACAGCGTGGAGATCGTCTCCCCGGGCGGCGCCCGGCGGCGCATCCAGTTCCACGAAGGACAGGCGGGCAAGGCCCGCGCCAAGATCCGCATCGCGCTGGGCTGGGACGACGCCAAGGCGGAGGTTGATATGCACGTCATCACGCCTGACGGCGAGCACGCCTTTTTCGCCAACCCACTCCTCCAGCACGGCGGCGGGCTCGATGTCGATAGCGTCGACGGCGGCGGCCCCGAAATTTTCTCGACCGCCACGCCGACGCCCGGCAACTATCTGATTTACGTGAATTACTGGGGCAACTTCGACGCGGCCGGCTACAACTTCGACGCCTCTGCCCACGAAAAACCCTTGATCACCACCCGCATCACCATCGTCACCAACGAAAACACCCCCGACGAACGCATGGAAACGCTGGTCGTGCCGCTGCGCAGGATCGGCGACCTGACTTTCGTCCGCGCCCTGCGCTACGGAGAAAAGAAATGACCCGCACTTTGGCCCTTTTCCTGCTCGCCGCCACCTCGGCGCAGGCCCAAATCGCCCTCGACGCCCCCTTGGGCGGCTGGAAGCACTCCGGCGGCGCATCCGCCCAGCACATGCAGGATGTCCACTATCCCGCCAGCCGGGTCAATGCGGGGTCGGGTCGGACCAACCCTGATGGCGAGGCCCTGGGCGCCGCCATCCGCGGCCGCATCCTCGGCACCGCCAAAGACACGGCCGCTGCGGGAAGCGGGCGGCGGGCTCGGCGCGAACCGCATCTGCTGGTGGTCAATGGCGTTCCCATGCCGCTCAGTGCCGGAGAGGACGGCAGTTTCGCGCGCCCTTATTCCTTCCCTCCGGGCGCCAATAGCGTTGAAGTGCGCAGCGCCGACCGTCAGCATGTCCGCCGCGTCAGCTTCTACGACGCCAACGCGACGCGGCAACGCGTCGGCCTGCGCGTCGTGCTGAGTTGGGACAGCGATATGACCGATCTCGACCTGCACGTCGTTTCGCCGGATGGCCAACACGTTTTTTATGGCAATCGGGTCACCCCGAACGGCGGTGCGCTTGATGTGGACGTCACCGACGGCTACGGGCCCGAAATCTACGCCATTCCCTCGCCCCCGAAAGGCCTGTACCACGTCTTCGTCAACTACTACGGCAGCGGCGAACAAAAGGACGACCTGACCATGGCCCAGGTGACCATCGTCACCCATGAAGGCACGGTGGATGAGAAGCGCCAGATGTTCCGCGTTCCCATGCGCCGGCCCGGCGAAGTCACGCTGGTCAAATCCTTCATCTACCCCTGATCCAGAGCGGCGCGGCCCATGCGTCTCGCCGCCCTGGCGCTGATCTCCCTTCTGCTGCCGGGCGCGTGCGCGCGCCCACCCGAGCCGCTCGAACACGAAGCCTACATCTGGCAGCGGCGCTGGCATCCGGGGTTGATCGAAGCGCTGAACGCCTCCGCCCCCCGGGTGAACGGCTGGCGCATCCTCGTCGCCGAAGTCGATGCGGAGGGCAAGGCTTTCCGCCCGGCCGCCGATTTCGTCGCCATCGCCGCCGTCGGACGACCGGTCGTCGCCGTCCTCCGCATCCAGCCGCAAGTCCAGGCCGGCAATGAAGCCGCGCTGGTGGCTGAGGCACTGGCCGTCGCCCGTGCCTGGAAGCAGTCGCCCATCACCCTCGCTGGCATCGAGATCGACCATGACGCCAGCCTGCGCGGCCTGCCGGACTATCTCCACTTTCTGCGCACCCTGCGCGCCGCACTCGATCCCGACCTGCGCCTCTCGGCAACGCTGCTGCCTGCCTGGCTGGAAGCGCCCGAAGTGCTTGCCGACATCACCGCCGCCGTGGACGAGACGGTGCTGCAACTGCATGCGGTTCGCGCCGACGGGCCGCTGTTCGACGCGGAAAGTGCACATGGGCAGATCGCCGCCTTCGCCCGGCTGACTCGCCATCCGTTCCGCATCGCCCTGCCAATCTACGGCAGCCGTGTCGCCATCACGCCGCATGGGCGCATCGGCGGGGTGGAAAGCGAAAGCCCGGGTAGCGTACCCGACGCGTTGGAACTCAGGGAGCGGTATGCCGCTCCCGCCGCAGTCGCGTCCTTCCTCGCCCGCATCGAACGGCAACGGCCGGCGAAACTGCGCGGAATAATCTGGTTCCGCCTGCCGACGGCGGGGGACAAGCGTAGCTGGAGCCGCTCGACTTGGCATGCGGTGATGGCCGGACAAGCGCTTGCCGTCCATTTGACGGCTGAACTGCGTGCGGGGCCGAAACCCGGCTGGCAGCAGGTCGTGCTGCGCAATGTCGGCACCATCGACGCCGAAATGCCAACCGAATTGCGCATCGACGCCGCCTGCCGCACCGCGTCCGGCGCAAGCCCCCACAGCTTTTATGTTGCCGAAGCGCTCCCCGCAACGACGCTCTGGCTGCGTTCCCAACGCGCGCTGCTGCGCGCCGGCGAGGAACTGACGGTCGGTTCGGTGCGGTGCGCGGCGCCTGCTGCCCGGGTCGACTTCCATCCCTGAGTTTTGCGTGCATTGCGGCAGAGGCACGTTCCCTCGGCAACACCCGTCGGCGCCGGCAGATCTGATCCGTTGCCCCGCAACAAGCCGATCGTTATGCCAAGGGTAAGCTGAATTAAAATCGGGCTTTCGCTCCAGTGATCTCCGGCGAGCCGAATCGACCCGCCGGTCTTTTGGACCCAACCTAATGCGCACTCATCCGCTTCGTCCGCGTCTCACCCAGGAAATCCACGCCCGGCCGCCGGTGCCGCTCGAGAGCCCGACGCTGGTCAGTTTTCTCGTCTTCATGCACGACGGCACCAACGGCGACGCGGATCGGCCGCATCTCGCCCGGCTCGGCGAATACATCGGGCAACCGGTCGAATTCGACCCGGAGGACCTGCACTTGCTTATCGACGGCGGCGGTTTCCGGCTCAAGTGGGAAAAGCACATGGAGTTTTCCTCCTATGCTTTTTTCACTCCGCCGCAGCAACCTTACGGCAGCGGCGAAACCGCGCTTTCGCGGGTGCCGGCCGAATGGGTCGAGGGCATTCCGGGCGAACTCGTCGTCGCCGCGCACGTCGACCTCTTCCCGGCCGACCGGCTCGATCCACAGAACGTGCTCGCCCACCTCGCCGATTCGGGTGACGCGGTCGTCGCCACGCGGGTCGCCAACAACGGCGCCGGGGTCTTTTCGGATTTCCGCCTGCCCGACGATGTTTCACGTTTCATCGTCATCGACGACGGCTGCGGCCGCCATCGCGCCGGGCGCACGGTGCAGCGCTTGCTGGAAATCGAGACTTATCGCACCGTCTCGCTGCTCGCCTTTCCGGTGGCGCGTGAAGTCGGGCGTCTGGTCGAGCGCGCCGATCGCGAACTGGCCGCCTTGATCGACCGCATGGGCAGCGCCGACTCGGCCGCGGATGATCGCGCCGTGCTCAAGGATCTGACCCGCCTCGCCGCCGAGGTGGAGCATTCCGTCGCCAATTCCAATCGCCGCTTTTCCGCCGCCGCCGCGTACTACCGGCTGGTGCAGCAGCGCATCGCCGAACTGGGCGAAACCAAGGTCCAGAACAACCCCTCGCTCAAGAGCTTCATGGAGCGCCGTCTCGCGCCCGCGCTCGGCACGGTGGCCGCCATCGCCCACCAGCAGGAAGAGCTCTCGGCCCGTATCACCCGGACCAGCCAGTTGCTGCGCACCCGCGTCGATATCGAACTGGAACAGCAGAATCAGGACCTGCTGGCGCAAATGAACCGCCGCGCCCGGCTGCAGCTGCGGCTGCAGGAAACGGTGGAAGGGCTTTCCATCGCCGCCATCACTTACTACGCCTCGCAACTGGTGCATTACCTCGCCAAGGGCGCCAAGGAAGCGTTCGGCAGCGGCATCTCGCCCGAAATCGTTACCGCCGCCGCCATCCCCTTCATTGCGCTGGTCGTCGCCTTCGGCACCCACAGGTTGCGCAAGCGCCTGGCGGCCGCCGAGGAATCGGCAGGATAATCGTCAGTGCGGCCTGGTGCCGCGCCCCTTCCATCTCTCAACAGGGAACCCGACATGAGCCACAACTACTACGACAGCGACGACCTCAAGCACCTGCGCGACATGAAGGCCGCCGCCCCGGCGGACTTCGAGGCCTGGATCAATCTGGACCGCATCGTCGCCCGTGAAGACGGCGCCATTCCGCGCAAGTATCGCGAGCTGATCGCCCTCGCCGTCGCCCATTCCACCCAGTGCCCTTATTGCATCGAAACGCACGTGCGCAACGCCAAGAAGGCGGGCGCCAGCAAGGCGGAAGTCGCCGAAGCGGTGCTGCTCGCGGCCGCGCTCCGCGCCGGCGGCGCCGGGGCCCACGGCGGCATGACCATGAAGCTCTTCGACGAGGCTTGAACCCTTCCGAAATTCGGCCATGCCGGCGGTTTGGTGATCGCCGGCAATACCGCTAAAGTGGCGTCTTCCCCACGCCAAAGGAATAACTCATGAGCACGACCGCAGAAAATCCCTTCCAGGCACCGCAAGCCCCGGTCCGGGACCAGAACGAGAACACCGTTCAGCCGCGCATCTTCACCATCGCCGGGCGGGTCAATCGCATCCGCTACCTCGCCTACACCATCGCCATTACCTTGCTGGCGATGGTCGTCATCGGAATCGTGGCCGCCGTCACCATACCCACTGTCCCGGCCGTCGGCATGATGCTGGTTGGCCTGGGCTACCTGTTCATCATCGTCCTGCAATTCATGCTCACCATTCAGCGCTGTCACGACTTCAATGTCAGCGGCTGGCTGTCGTTGCTGATCTTTGTGCCCTTTGGCGTCTTCGTTTTCTGGTTCGTCCCGGGGACCGTCGGCGAAAACCGCTTCGGCGCGCCCAACCCGCCCAACACCACGCTTTCCTACATCGCCGCCTTCCTTCTGCCCTTCATCTTCATTGCGGGAATCGGCATCCTGGCGGCGGTCGCCATCCCCGCCTACAACGATTACACCAAGCGCGCCAAAGCCGCCCAGATGCGGCAAGGCAACCCGCCGCAAATCCAGCAGCCGGTCCAGCAGCAGTAAGCGGCGAGGCCTTCATCGTTTGCACCTGCGGCGATGGAGGCTTGTTTTTCCCGAGTGGACACGACGTTCGAGCAAGCGATACCGGCAAGGCTCCGGATCAAGGATAATCGGTGATCGATCCCGAGCCTGCCGCAACCATGGCAACGACCACGCCTGCGCCGCAAACCGTCCGCCTACAAGCCTTTCCCGACAGCAGCGCTGCCCTCGTGCGCAGCCTGACCGTGGAACTCGGCTGGACGGCGGAGCAGGAGCTTTCACTGACCTACCGGCTCGAAGGCGAGCTCGACGCCATTGCCCTGCCACCGCCGCGAGCGCCGGGATTCGCGGATAACCTCTGGCAACATACCTGCTTCGAGGCTTTTGTTGCCGATGCCGCATCGCCCGACTACCGCGAGTTTAATTTCTCGCCTTCCGGTCTATGGGCAAGTTACAGCTTCTCCGGCTATCGCGAAGGGGGCAAGCCGAGCAACGCGCCCACTCCGCGCATCGCCTTCAGCCGCTTCCAGGATCGGCTGGAGCTGGTTGCCATTCTCGCCACAGCCGCGCTTCCTCCCGCCACCAACGCCACATGGCGCCTTGGATTGTCGGCCGTGATCGAGGGTATCGACGGCCAACGCAGCTATTGGGCGTTGGCGCATCCTGCGGAGCGACCCGACTTCCATCATCGCGACGCCTTCATCCTCGAACTGTCGGACTACCCCAACGCCATATGACCACTGTCCAATTCGGCATCGACCGCCTGCTCGCCGACCCCGTCCTGCGCCGCTCGCTGGCGGGACACCGGGTCGCCCTGCTCGCCCACCCCGCCTCGGTCACCCGCGATCTCACCCACAGCCTCGATGCGCTGGCCGCCCTGCCGGACATCACACTTTCCGCTGCCTTCGGCCCGCAGCACGGCTTGCGCGGCGACAAGCAGGACAATATGGTCGAGTCGCCCGATTTCCGCGACCCGCTGCATCACATCCCGGTCTTCAGCCTTTACGGCGAGGTGCGCCGGCCGACGCCGGCGATGATGGATTCGTTCGACGTTTTGCTGGTCGATTTGCAGGACCTCGGCTGCCGCATCTACACCTTCATCACCACCCTGCGTTACGTTCTTGAAGCCGCCGCAGCGCACGGCAAGTCGGTGTGGATTCTCGACCGCCCCAATCCCGCCGGCCGCCCGGTCGAGGGCCTGACCCTGCGGCCCGGCTGGGAAAGCTTCGTCGGCGCCGGCCCGCTGCCGATGCGACACGGCCTCACCATGGGTGAACTGGCGCGCTGGTTCGTCGCCAGCCTGAAACTCGATGTCGATTGCCAGGTCATCACCATGCAGGGCTGGCAGCCCGAAGCGGCGCCGTGTTTCGGCTGGCCGCTCGGTGAGCGCACCTGGGTCAACCCCAGCCCCAACGCCGCCAACCTGTGGATGGCGCGCGCCTACGCCGGCACCGTGATGCTGGAGGGCACCACCTTGTCCGAAGGCCGCGGCACCACCCGCCCGCTGGAGCTGTT
>JAPUEC010000065.1 GCA_027492775.1 Rhodocyclaceae bacterium | reverse complement strand
AGCATGCCGTCGCGACCGATATCGGTGTAGATAATTCCTTCGACACCATAGTCCTGGCATTTCCTGGCCAGATCGATGACATCGTGACCGGTCAGCTTCGACCAGCCATCGACCGCCACCTTGCCGTCCCTGGCGTCCAGGCCCACAATGATCTGCCCCGGAAAGGCGCTGCAGGCATCGTGCAGAAAGCCGGGGTTTTTTACGGCGGCGGTCCCGATGATGACGTAGCTGACGCCATCGTCCAGGCAACGCTCGATGGTATCGAGGTCGCGGATGCCGCCACCGAGTTGAATCGGAATTTCATCGCCAAGCGCGTCGACGATCTCCTTGATTGCATGTTCGTTCTTTGGTTTGCCGGCGAAGGCGCCGTTGAGATCGACGACATGCAGGCGGCGTGCGCCCTGCTCAAGCCAGTGAGTCGCCTGCTCGCCAGGAGAGGTTGAAAAAACCGTGGCATCGTTCATCAGCCCCTGTTTGAGACGAACGCACTGCCCGTCCTTCAGGTCAATCGCGGGAATGATCAGCATTTTGGAAAGCGAAAAGTAGTGGAAGGAAAAAGGTTCGAAAATGATCGAAAAGAATCGAAAAGAACAAGGTCTGTTCAGGGCTTCCAGCGCGTGAAACTGGACAACAAGGCAAGCCCGGCCTCGGCACTCTTCTCCGGATGGCACTGGATAGCGAAGATATTATCCCGCGCCACGGCACTGGTAAAGGGGATACCGTAGTCCGTCATGCCAACGATGCACTCGCGATCGAGCGGTTCAACGCAATAGCTATGCACGAAATAAAAGCGCGCACCGTCGGCGATGCCGTTCCACAGCGGGTGGGACCGGGTGTGCTTCACCTCGTTCCACCCCATGTGCGGCACCTTCAGCTTGTCGCCCTGCGGTGCGATCATCTTTTCAGCCGGAAAACGGCGAACACCCCCGGAGAAGACGCCCAGACCCGGAACATCGCCCTCATCGCTGTGCTCAAAGAGCATTTGCAGGCCGATGCAGATCCCGAGAAAGGGTTTGCTCTTCGCCGCTTCGAGAACGACCGCCCGCAAGCCTCGCGCCTCGAGCTCCCGCATGCAATCGGGCATCGCGCCCTGACCGGGGAACACCACGCGTTCGGCCGCAGCCACCAGCGCCGGATCGGCCGTGACGAGCACTTCGCGGCCCTCGGCGACATGCACCAGCGCCTGCCAGACGGAGCGCAGATTGCCCATGCCATAGTCGACAACGACAATCCGGCCAGATGCTGATGCCATCAGAGCGATCCCTTGGTTGAGGGGATGCAGCCCGCCGCACGCGGATCGGCTTCTGCCGCCATACGCAGGGCGCGGCCGAAGGCCTTGAAGACCGTCTCGGCCTGATGGTGCGCATTTTCGCCGCGCAGGTTGTCGACCTGCACGGTGATCAGGGCGTGATTGACCAGACCCTGGAAAAATTCATGGGTCAGGTCAACGTCAAAAGCGCCGATCATGGCGCGCTTGAATTCGACGTTGAACACCAGGCCGGGGCGACCCGAGAGATCGACCACCACGCGCGACAGCGCCTCGTCGAGCGGCACATAGGCGTGCCCATAGCGACGCAAGCCCTGCTTGTCGCCCAGCGCCCTGGCCAGCGCCTGCCCGATGCTGATGCCGATGTCCTCTACCGTGTGGTGCGCGTCAATGTGCAGATCCCCCTGCGCCTCGACCTCAAGATCGATCATCCCGTGACGGGCTATCTGATCGAGCATGTGATCGAGAAAGGGAACGCCGCTGGCAAACGTGCCCTGACCGCTACCGTCAAGATCAAGACGAACCTTGATCCGGGTTTCGAGGGTGTTTCTGGTAATTTCGGCTTGCCGCATGAAGACCCCGTCGCAAAGAGGCAAAAATCGAATTCAAAAATCTCTGGAGCGAACCTCCGGATCCCTCTCCGTGCGGCTCAAACCAATAGTCGTGCATGATACCATTTAAGGCTTCCGCTGCATTCGACCTTGCGAGCCGTTCATGAGCCAATTCTGGAGTGCCCTCGTCCATAAGCTGACCCCGTATGTTCCGGGCGAGCAACCCAGGTTGCCCAATCTCGTCAAGCTGAACACCAACGAAAACCCCTACCCGCCGTCGCCGCATGCCGTTGCCGCAATACGGGAGGAACTGGGCGCCGATGGCGCGAGCCTGCGCCTCTATCCCGACCCCAGCGCCGAGCGCTTCAAGGAAGCGATCGCTGCCCACTGTGCAGGGTTGGCCATCGAGTCGGCACAGGTCTTCGTCGGCAACGGTTCCGACGAAGTGCTGGCGCACACCTTCATGGCTTTGCTCAAGCACGAAAAGCCGATTCTGTTGCCGGACATCACCTACAGCTTCTATCCGGTGTACTGCGGGCTCTATGGCGTACAGCACATCAGCATCCCGCTCGGTGAGCACTTCGAGGTCCGCGTCGATGACTACAACAGAGAGAACGGCGGCATCATCATTGCCAACCCCAACGCGCCGACCGGCCACCTGCTGCCGCTGGCCGAAATCGAGCGCCTGCTCGCCGCCCACCCGTATTCCATTGTCGTCATCGACGAGGCCTACATCGACTTCGCCGGCCTGGTCATTCCCACGGCCATCGCACTGGTCAATCGTTACCCCAACCTGCTGGTGATCCGCACGCTCTCCAAATCGCA
>JAPUEC010000064.1 GCA_027492775.1 Rhodocyclaceae bacterium | reverse complement strand
CGCCTTGCCCTGCAGCCTGCCTACCCCTCGCGCAACCGTCGCCTGATTGTGAACAGGCCCTAGCGGGCGAGCCGCCCTAACTCCCGGCTATGCCGCCGAAGATACCTTCTCCAGATTCACGATCAGCGTTGTAAATCCGAAGAGTTTGAATCCGGTCGCATTCGCGGCACGCATGGCGTGCACTTCGCGGTCGAAATCGACAAGAAAGACCTGATCCAGGCCGCCATTGGCCAAGTTCGATATCCCGCGCACGCCGCCGAAGGCGGAAAACAGCGTCTGCAACCTGGAGATCAGTTCGGAGGACGAATTCACGGCGTGCAACTCGCGCAATGCGGCCATGATATTCCGCGACCCACCGTTACCGTCTGAACGCACGTCGTCCTCCGTTTCATTCCGGAATGATTTTCCGGGCTATCGAATTTTCACGTTTAGGCTATGGTGAAAATAGGATTATGCTGGGAGCAAAAACAAAAATCGCTCTCGGCAATGCCCAAACTGATGAATGGCGGGGGTCCGAAAGGGTTTATCAACTCCTCAAAATGGGAAGCCACCTGAAAAGGCGGTTCGTTTTGTTGGATAGAATGGCTTGACTGACTTGACGTTCGGGCAGACCCGTACGACCACATATCACCTTAGTCGTATATGCCAATATAAGAAGGTTGTAAAATGCAAAAGTCATCTAAAACAATGACGAAATGCAACCAGCCCAAAGAAATCAGAAGCTTTCTTTTTGACGGCTACTGCCAAAGTTGCGCGGAATTCAATAAAGAAAAATTTCTCGAGAACTGGCACCCCTCATTGTTCATTGCCTATTCCTTCCTGGGACGGCAAATGAAGTCGTTCTATCGCACCTTCGCCGGTGATCTCGTCATGGCGATGGTCATGTCCGAAATCTGGCAATACAACCTTGGACGCTACTTCGATCGTTCCGGCGCGGAAGGCGCGACCAGGATCTTGAACAACCCCGAGATCCGCCAGGTGGTACTTCCGCCCTGCAATGCCTATTCGATCAGCCAAGTCCTGGGCGTTCCCAGCGAGACCGTCCGGCGCAAGGTATTCAAGCTCGTCGAGCTGGGCTGGGTCAAGCGCGGTAGTGACGGCGAGCTCATCTCGACCGAGAAGTGCGAAGCGCATTTCGGGCCCGATTACACCGTGGAATTCATGCGCGAATTCATCAGCACTGCCCGCCATATCGTCGGCATGCTGGCAGAACAGGACGAATAGCGGACGGCGGACATCGGCCTTGGTCCAGGGCCTTTGCCGTAAATGGCTCGGCGAACCATGGAAGCGCAAATTCTGCCGCCCTGGTTACAATGGGCGTCATGCGCACCATCCCCATCATTCCGGCCGGCGCGGCGCCGTCACTGGTAAAACCCCTCGAATTCAAGGTTTCGCCCCCGCTGGCGCTTTATATCCACGTCCCTTGGTGCGTCCGCAAATGCCCTTATTGCGATTTCAATTCGCATGAAGCCAAAGGCGAGTTGCCAGAAGCCGACTACATCGCGGCGTTGATCGCCGACCTTGAATCCGCGTTACCGCTGGTATGGGGGCGTCAGGTCGTCAGCATCTTCTTCGGTGGCGGTACGCCAAGCCTGTTGTCGGCGACGGGCGTCGACCGGCTGCTGGCGGAGGTACGTGCGCGCCTGCCCTGGCAACCGGGGGCTGAGATCACGCTGGAAGCCAACCCGGGCGCTGTCGAGGCGGCAAAACTGGCGGATTTCCGCGCTGCCGGAATCAACCGCATCTCCCTCGGTATCCAGAGTTTCAATTCAGACCAGCTCCGGGCTTTGGGGCGTATCCATAGCGCGGAGGAGGGGCGGCAAGCGGCGGAAGCGGTCGCGCGTCTTTTCGAGACCTTCAATCTCGACCTCATGTACGGTTTGCCAGGCCAAACCGAAGAGCAAGCGCTTACCGACGTGCAGACAGCGCTCTCGTTCTCGCCGTCGCATCTTTCCTGCTACCAGCTGACGCTGGAACCGAATACGCCCTTCGCCGCCCACCCGCCGCAAAACCTCCCGGAACCCGACCATTGCGCGGACATGCAGGACGCCATCGAACTGCTCCTCGCCGGCGCCGGCTACATCCATTACGAAACGTCGGCCTTCGCGCGGCCGGGGCACCAATGCCGGCATAACCTGAATTACTGGCATTTTGGCGACTATCTGGGCATTGGCGCGGGAGCGCATTCCAAGCTGACATTGCATGACCGTGTGCTTCGCCAAATGCGTTGGAAGCATCCCAATGCGTATCTCGAAAATGTGGGCCATGGCCGATCGGTGCAGGAAGAAAGCATCGTCGAGGCCACTGCGCTGCCCTTCGAGTTCCTGATGAACGCCCTCAGGCTCAACCAAGGGTTCGAACCCAGTTTGTTCTCCAGCCGGACCGCTTTACCGCTTTCCGTCATCCTGCCCGAACTGCGCCGCGCCGCCGGCGACGGCCTGCTCAGTTTGAGCCCGCAATGCATCGCGCCGACCGACATCGGCCGGCGTTTTCTCAATCAAATGCTCCAGCGCTTCCTGCCGGAATAAGCCGGAGCATTCCTAGGGCGTGTTCACAATCAGGCGACGGTTGCGGGGGGGGGGGGGGGGGGGGCGGGGCGGGGGCCCCCCGGCGCGCGGGGGGGGGGGGCGACCCACCAGCGGGC
>JAPUEC010000063.1 GCA_027492775.1 Rhodocyclaceae bacterium | reverse complement strand
GAACCAGGCGATGTCGTGATCGCCATAGTCGCCGCCGCGCATTTGCATGGCGGTGAACAGTTTTTCGATGCGCCGCGCCGCTTTGTCGGTGTCGCTGCCGGCGTGCTTGAGCAGATCGGTGAAGATGCCGAAGGGCAGCAGGGCTTCATCCTCGGCGAACATGCAGAACAAGCACTGGACGAGAAAGTGGGCAACCTTTTGCCCTTCCTCCCCACGGGCGCGCATGGCGGCGGCGAGTTGGGCGAACTGGCCGGCGGCCTGGGCGGTGATGGCGGCGGTGGATTTTTCCGGGCGCAGCTTGGCGGGGTCGGTGAACACCCACTTGAGCGTTTGCCGCGCTTCCGGCTCGACCAGCTGCTCGATGCGGATTTCCCGCGGTTCGTCCGGGTAGCCGGTGAAGGCGGTGTGGATGACGATGCGCTCGCGGTCGCAGACGACGAGCAGCGGCGGGTTTTCGAGTTGCAGGGCGTAGTCGGTGAGCTGCTTGAGGGCGGCGTTCAAGTCCCGGCCCGGCTTCTTGTTTTCCCAGCCGAAGTGACCGCGCTTCCAGACATCGGCCCAGCCATCGCCGCCGCCGGCTTTTTTGGCGCCACGTTCGAAGCAGTAGTTTTCCGGGTCGCGCGGCTTGGCGACGCCGAGCAGTTCGCAAAGATCGTCGAAATGCCCCTGTGCGCCCCCGCGCTCCGAGAGTTTGTTGTCTTTCCAGGTCGCGATGAATTGTTCGGGGGTCATGATGGCAGAGGATGGGATTTGAGTTGCCGGCAGGCGTCCGGCAATGAAAGGGCGAAAATGTCTTCGGCGATGCGGTAGCGCTCGGTGCCGGGGTAGACGACCAGCTTTCGGGAGGGAGTGAGATCAGCGCAGGCGCTGTGAAAGCCCCGCTCGACCTTGGGCGTGAGACTTCGCTTGATTTCGACGGCCCAGAGCGCGCGGTCGGGAAAAGCCAGGAGCAAGTCGATCTCGGCGCCCCCGCCGGTGCGGTAGAAGTGGCCCTGAACGCCTTCCGGCGCGTTGGCGAGCAGCGTTTCGACGACAAATCCTTCCCAACTGGCGCCGACGACCGGGTGGCCCAGGAGACTTTCCTTATCAGCAATGCCGAGCAGGGCGTGGACGAGGCCGGAATCGCGGACATAGACTTTGGGCGAGCGGACCAGGCGCTTGCCGAGGTTGCCGTGCCACGGCGTCAGACGGCGCACCAGCAGCAGATCGACCAGCAGGTCGAGATAGGCTGCCACGGTCTTGCCATCGACGCCCAAATTCGCCGCCAGCCGGGCGGCATTGAGCAGCCCGCCCTGCTGGTAGGCGAGCATGCTCCAGAAGCGCCGCAGCGTTTCGGCGGCGATGCGCGGCCCGAATAACGGAATGTCGCGTTCAAGGTAAGTGCGGATGAAATCCCGGCGCCAGCGCAGGCTCCATTGGTCGCTGTCGGCGAGGACGCTTTCCGGGAAGCCGCCGCGTACCCAGAGCGCCTCCAGCCGTCCTTCGCCGAGTTCGCCGACGTGGAAAGGCGGCAATTCGAGGTAGGCGATGCGTCCGGCGAGGGTTTCGCCGGAATGCTTCAAGAGATCAAGCGAGGCGGAGCCGAGCAAGAGGTATTGTCCGGCGCGGCGCCCGGCGCGGCGGCTGCAGTCAATGAGGCCACGCAGCACAGGAAACAAGCCAGGGGCGCGATGCACTTCGTCCAGAATGACGAGCTTGTCGAGATGATCGGCGAGATAGAGCTCCGGCTGATCGAGCTTGGCACGATCCACCTCCGATTCAAGGTCGAGATACAGGCTCGGCTGCCCCCGCGCCTGGGCCGCCGCCAGCGCGAGCGTGGTCTTGCCGACCTGACGTGGACCGATCAGCGCCGTCGCTGGGGAACGGGCAAGCGTTTCGAGTAAGCGGGGGGCTAGGTCACGTTGAATCATCCTTGCAATTATGGAGTTATATTCCAGAAATGCAAGGATAAATAGGGGCGCTCAGGCCAGGAACAGGCGATAGGCAGGGTTACCCGTTTCATTCCGATAGCCGTAGCCCAAATTTTTGAGGAAGGCCCGGAATTTGGCCTGATCTTCGGGCGGGACCTGCATGCCGACCAGCACCCGCCCGGTATCGGCGCCGTGATTGCGGTAATGGAAGAGGCTGATGTTCCAGCCGGCGCTCATGTGGGCCAGGAAGTTCATCAGGGCGCCCGGCCGCTCGGGGAATTCAAACCGGTAAAGCAACTCGTTTTCCACCTGCGGCGCGTGGCCGCCGACCATATGGCGGATGTGCAGCTTGGCCATTTCGTCCTCGGTCAGGTCGAGGGTGGCGTAGCCATGGCGGTTGAGTTGCTCGACCAGCTTGTGCGATTCCGCCCGGCTGCCAACCTGCACGCCGACGAAGACGTGCGCCGCACCGGCATCGTGATAGCGGTAGTTGAATTCGGTGATGCTGCGCTTGCCGATGAGGGCGACGAACTTTTTGTAGGAACCCGGTTTTTCCGGCAGGGTGACGGCGAACACCGCTTCGCGCTGCTCGCCCAGTTCGGCACGTTCCGCGACGAAGCGCAGGCGGTCGAAGTTCATATTGGCGCCGGAAGTCACCGCCACCACGTTCTTGTCCTTGAGTTTGTGCTGGCGCAGGTATTCCTTGGCGCCGGCCACCGCCAGCGCGCCCGCCGGTTCGAGGACCGCGCG
>JAPUEC010000062.1 GCA_027492775.1 Rhodocyclaceae bacterium | reverse complement strand
CCGGTCACCGGCGCGCCGAAGCAGATCGTCCTGCCGAACACCGTAGGAAAATCCCGCCACCACGCCGATCCTCACCTCCGGCGCGGCAAGCAGGTCTTCCAGACGGGAAAACCGTTCGAATTGGGCGGCACGGTCGGCGCGCACCAGGACACGGCTCGGATAATCGCGGAAGAACGGCCGGCTGAAGCGGGCGAAACGCTCGCGTTCCGGGTTCTTGAACCAGCCCAGCGAACACACCGGTGCTCCGCTTTCGGCCACTTCGCCGAGCGCCCGGGGCGCGGGCCTCGAAGCGAACCGGACCGGCACCTCTGCCGATGCGAAAATCTTTTGCGCCAACTCGAGCAAGCCGCCTTTGGCGACGCCGGCCTCGGTGTAATAGTAGGGCGGCTTTTCAGGATAGGTCACGAGCAGCGGCTCCCCACCGTAAGCCAAAACGCCGCCCAACGTCAGGCAGGCGGGGAATACGACCTTGCCCAGCGCGCGGGCGAGAAAGGCGAGCGACCTGTTCATAGCGCCATCCTCCCACCATTTGGCGTTCGCCATCAACCCGGAATGCGGCCGGCACGCCATAGGCATTACTTATGGCGTAAGCAATGCACAGGATCGGCGGGGAGTATGCTAGATTCGAATTTTCCGCAGCTCTTCGACTAGGTTTCTGGATCCGAGCGCATGTTTTCCCGCCTTCCCTTGACCCGACTGGGCTTGCGTCTGCTGGTGCGTTTGCTGATTATCTCAGCCGTATCGGGCCTGCTGCTTTCCACGCTTTACGGCGTCATGGCGTGGCGTGAGCAGGAAAACTTGCAGGAGACCCGGCTCGAGGAAATCCGGCAAAGCATCGTTCCACCGCTCGTCGCCGATCTGTGGCAATTCGACGATGCACGCATCACCCTCCAGCTCGAAATGATCGGCCACATGCTTCCGGGCTCGGGCGTTCGCCTCGACACCAGCGAGGGACGGCGCTTTGCCGCCGGACACCCAATTGCCGAAAACGGGACGATGACCATTCATCGCATCCCACTCGTTCATCCAGGTGCCGCGAACCCGCTGGGAACGCTCACCATCGGGATCGATTCGCTGGGCATGCAGGAGCGCGTGCGCGAGGCGGTCGAGAACGACCTCGTGATGCAGCTCGTTTTCATCGCGCTGTTCGTCATGGCCTTGACGCTGTTCATCCAGCGCCTCGTTGTGCACCGCCTGGCGATCCTCTCGCAGTTCGCGCACAGTCTCAATCTCGATACGCTCGAGGAATCGGCGCATCTCGCCATGCCGATACCGGAAGAAATCCGGCGCGACGAAATCGACGATCTCGCCGAGACGCTGGAACGCATGCGTCAGCGCATCCTGGCCGATACGCAGGCTTCGCGCACCCTGCAGGACGAATTGGTGCGCCGTGCCCTGCACGACCCACTAACCGGCCTCGGTAACCGCGCTCATCTTTCCCTGCGTGCGACCGCCCTGCTCTCCGACTCGCCCAGCCGCGGCCTTGCCTTTGCCTTCATCGATATCGATCGGCTGAAGCTGATCAACGACACCATGGGACACATGGTCGGCGACCATCTGCTGCGCGCCATGGCGCGGCGGATGGAGGCAGCGCTGCCCGAGCGGGTGGAGCTTTTCCGGCCGGGAAGCGACGAATTCCTGCTCCTCATTCCCGAACCCGACGCCGAGCCGACGGTTGGCCAGATCGCCGACGAAATCCAGGCGATCATGGCGGTCAGCTTCGAGGTCGAGCGCCATGAAATTCCCATCACCGTCAGCATCGGCGCCGCGATTGCGCCGGAACACGGTAGCGACCAATCGCTGTTGTTACGGCACGCCGATATCGCCCTGCAGGCGGCCAAACGGCAAGGCCGCGGCAATACCTGCTTCTTCAGTCCGGCGCTGCTCGCCAGTCTGAACGAACGGGTGCAATTGGAAGCGCTCTTGCGCGGCGCCCTCGACCGCAACGAATTCGAAATCCATTACCAGCCGCAAATCGAGCTTCGCAGCGGCCGTCTGACTGGCGCCGAAGCCCTGTTGCGCTGGCGTCACGGCGAGCACGGCAACATCGGCCCGGACCGCTTCATTCCCGTGGCCGAAGATAGCGGTCAGATCATCGCCATCGGTGCCTGGGTGTTGCGCACCGCCTGCCGCGAAGCCCGGGCCTGGCAGGATGAAGGCCTCATCGACCTGACCCTGTCGGTGAATCTCTCTTCGGTGCAGCTTCGCCACGCGGGACTCATGGCGACCATCCGCGAGGCGCTCGAGGAAACGGGGCTGGAAGGACGGCAACTGGAGGTCGAAATCACCGAGTCGGTCATCATGAACGACGTTCATCAGGCCTCGGAATGCCTACAGGCGCTGCGCGACCTCGGCATCCAGGTCGCCATCGACGATTTCGGCACCGGCTATTCTTCGATGGCCTATCTCAAGCACTTGCCGATCGACCGCCTTAAAATCGACCGGGCCTTCATTACCGACATCCCGACCGACGCCAACGACACGGCCATCGCCATCGCTGTCATCCGGCTGGCGGAGGCCTTGAATCTCGCGGTCGTTGCCGAAGGGGTCGAAAACGCCGAGCAGGCGAGCTTGTTGATGACGCAAGGCTGCCCGTCGGCGCAGGGCTACTACTTCGCCCGGCCCATGCCGGCCAGCGAGTTCCGGGCATTTGCGCGCGCCAACATGGCTGCGGCTGCTATCTCCCAGCCGTAGAGGGGTGCGGGAGAGCGTCCGGCCGGGGCTCGGGCATTTCGCCAGGCGGCGTGCCGGAATGTGCCGTCTTTGCCATGGAAATGACCATTTACCGCAGCACGCGGCTATCGCGCGGACGAGCGCGAGAGTGCGATCCGCCGGCCGATTGAAAACTCCCGTTAGGTATCCAGCAGGAAGTTCTTGACCAATCCAATCTGATAATTGGAGAGCAGCGTCGGTGCATGGCCGACGCCCGGGATTTCGACCAGGCGCGCCTTGGGTCCGCGCGCCGCCATCATCCGCCAGTCGTCGCGGCGCAGGAATTCCGATTCGGCGCCGCGTATCGCCAGCGTCGGGCACTTCACCTGGTCGTAGACCGACCAGAGATCGATGCTGGGGAAAAGCAGGGTCAGGCGGAAGGCATCACCCACGCCCGGGTCGTAAACAAACTCCCAGCGCCCGTCTTCCTCGCGCTGACGCACCAGGTGTTCGGTCAGGAAGCGCCATTGCTCGTCGGTATGGGGCCCGAGACCCTTGCTCAGACGTCGCGCATACTCCTCGACTTCGGCGTAGCTCTCGAAGACCGGCGCCTTGCCGACGAATTCACGCATGCGGCGGATGGCTTCGCCCGCAACGCGCGGCCCGACGTCGTTGAGCACAAGGCGATTGACGACGCTGGTTTCCTGGCTAGCGAGGATCATGCCGATAATGCCACCGAGCGAAGTGCCGACCCAATCGACCTTCTCGACATCGAGTCGCGCGATCAGCGTCACCATGTCGGCAACGAACTGGGGCAGGCCGTAGCCCATCTTGTCCTGCAGCCAATCGCTCTTGCCCCGTCCGACGATGTCGGGGCAGATCACCCGGCAACGGTTGGCGAGCGCCATGGCGAGATAGTCGAAATCCCGCCCGGTGCGGGTGTAGCCGTGAACGCACAGGACGACGTGAGGATTGTCGCGCTCGCCCCATTCCGTATAGGCCATGTTATGCAAGCCGCTGGGGCTGGAGCATAGAACCTTGCGCTGAACGAATTCAGGCACCGGATGCAGAAGACCTTCACGTAAGTGACCAAACCATGACATGAGCAAATCCCCTAAACCTTTTAGATAAGATCGAGCTTAACCGAAATTGTTGCAGTGCACAATTATTCTGTTGGTACGCTTTGTACTCGCGGCGTTCCCAATGGAGGTGCCATCGATGGCTAATCCATTGAATCGCCGATAGATTTTTGCAAATAGCGCAAAAGTAATAGAAATTGTACCTTTGTGTAACGCCGCCCGCTCTGCTGCGTGCGCAAGCCTCTTACAGCAATTAGCGGTCCTGCCAGTAACGTCGGTTTTTTTGCCGCCACACCTCGCTGAGCACGCCTTCGGGCGCCAGCCGCAACAGCACGGCGCCGTCCCGATCTGTCCGCCGGATCGCCATGCCGAGCGCGGCATAACGGGCCAGAACATCTTCCTTGGGATGCCCGAAGCGATTGCGGTAACCCGCGGGAACGATGGCTTCCTTGGACTTCCAAGCCGCCAGAAAAGACGGCGTCGAGGAGGTCCGGCTGCCGTGGTGCGGCACCAGCGCCACGTCAGCCACCAACGCGCCCGTGTTTCTCGCCAGCATCGCCGCTTCGTCACGCGCCTCGATATCGGAAGTCAGCAGCACCGCCCGCGCACCCACCGCCACCCGCAAAACGCAGGAAAGGTGATTGGTCTTGGCACCGGGAACATAGTCGCCATCGACCGGATGCAGCACCTCGAAGCGCACGCCCTCCCAAGTCCAGGCTTGGCCGGCGACGCATTTTTCCCCGCCGATCTCGGGAAGCGAAGAAAGCATCTTTCCCACTGGCATCGCCGCCCGCACCGAGGCGAGGCCGCCCGAGTGGTCAGTGTCGCGATGCGTCACCATCAGCAAATCGATGCGATCGACGCCCAGGGCACGCAGGTAAGGGACGATCACCCGCTGCCCGGCGTCCGATTCGGCGCTGTAGAGCGGCCCGGTGTCGTAGAGCAAGGTGTGTTCCCGCGTTCGCACCACCACCGCCAATCCTTGGCCGACGTCGAGGACGTCGATCCAGGCCTCGCCCAATGGCGGGTGCGCCACTGGCCAAACCACCACCGGCAACAGCAGGGCGGCGCCCGCCCAGCGCCCGGCAACTCCGCGCGGCAACCACATGAGCGCGACGCCGACCGCGCCGGCTGCCGCAGCCCAGAGCGGCGGCGCCGGCGCCTGCCAAACCGGCCAGGTGGCGCACCATTCGAGGAAACGCATGAGCAGGCTCAGCACGCCATACGCCACTTCCAGTAGGGGCCACCAGGGAATCACCGCCGCCGCCAGTGCCAGCGGGGTGACGATGAAACTCACGACCGGAATCGCCACCGCATTGGCCAGCGGCGAGACGAGCGAGAATTGCTGGAAGACGAGCAGGAGCACCGGTAGCGAGGCCAATGTCGCCGCCCACTGCACGGCGCCCCACTCGCGCACCCGTTCACGCCAGCCGCCCTGGTCGCCCACCCGTGCCGAACCGATCAGGAGCAGCGCGCCGACGGCGCCGAAAGAAAGCCAGAATCCGGCCGCCATCACCGCCCAGGGGTCGACGAGCAGGACAACCAGCAATGCGAGGCAAAGCACGCGGCTGGCGGCGATCGAGCGGCCGGAATAGAGCGCCAGCGCCGCGACCGCCAGCATATAGACGGTGCGCTGCGCCGGAACGCCGAAGCCGGCGATAAAGGCGTAGAACAGCGCCGCCGCGATGCCGACGACGATCGCCGCCCGCCGCGTCGGCAGCCGTAGCGCCAGCGCGGGAACGCGGCGCCAGCCCCAGCCCGTCAGCGTCGCCGCCAGCGCGCCGATCATGGTCACATGCAGCCCTGAAATGGACATGAGATGGGTCACGCCGGTGCGATTGAAGGTATTCCACAAATCGCCGTGGATGGCACGCTGGTCGCCGATCGCCAGCGCGAGAAGTACGCCGGCGTAGGGATGCGTCGCTTCGGGCAGCATGCGCTCGAAGGAATCGCGCACCGCCGCGCGGAGACGATGCAAGGCGTTCCCTGTAGACCATACCATCGGGCTCAACCGCTCCGCCGCTTCTCCCGGCCGGACATAGCCGGTGGCGCGAATACCGTTTTCGAGCAGCCAGGCTTCATAGTCGAAGCCATGAGGATTGGCATTGCCATGCGGGCGCTTGAGGCGCACGGTCAAACGCCAGCGCTCCCCGGGCCGAACCGTGCGTCCTTCGAATGTTTCGCCGTCGCGGTTGCCGCTATACCAGGAAAGCATGACGCTGGAAGGCACGACCGCCGCCGGGGTCAGCACCTGCTCGACGGCAAAGCGGAACCGGCTGCCCTGGCTGAAGGCCTGAGGCAGTTCCGCAACGACGCCGACGAGTTCGATATCGCGGCCTTCCCACGCGGTCGGAAGTTCTTCGGCGAGGCGAATCTCGGCCCGCCATGCGGCGAATCCGAAACCCAAAAGAAAGCAGCCGAGCACCGCGAGCAGGCGAAATGGCGCTGAACGCCGCGCCAGCATTGAAGCTGCGGCGATAACGCATCCGGCCAAGGCGAACCAGGCGGCCGCGCCGGGCAACTCCGCCTGGAACTGCAAGCAGGTAATGCCGGTCGCAAAGGCTAGAATGTTCAAGCGCACGCGGAGAATCCGGATGGAGAGGATTTAAAATCGGCTAAAGCGACGGAATGCGCTATTCAAACAGGATAATGATTCATGCGGCGATATTTGCGCAAGTTCCTTCCCGGCCACGATGCGGTGCGCGGCAACCGCTGGCTCAAGCTATTCGAAACTTCGCTTCTTCACCCCCGGCTCTGGCACCTCAATCGCCATTCGGCCGCCGGCGCGTTTGCGCTGGGGCTCTTTTGCGGCCTCATTCCCGGCCCCTTTCAGATGCTGGGCGCCGCCATCGGCGCGATACTGTTCCGCGTTAACCTGCCCCTGGCGCTGGCGACGACGCTCTACACCAACCCTTTGACCATCGTGCCGCTCTATGTCGTGGCGTACCACATCGGACGCGTAACGGTGGGCAGCGACGCCAGCTTCGTCGCGCCGCCGGAGTTCGAATGGACCGAGATTCCGACCTGGACGAGCGCCATCATCGACTGGATGTTGGGCATGGGCAAGCCGCTCGGCGTCGGCCTTGTGCTGCTCGCGCTCGGGCTCGCTCTGATCGGCTACGTATTGATGAAGGGAGCCTGGCGCCTTTACCTTCTGAACGCCCTGCGCAAAAGAAAGCGCCGGAGCCAGCAACCGGCCTGAACCCCGGCGCGGTGCCGGTCTGATTCTCGGCGGCGCTGCTTGAAGCCCTGGCTGGAAAGCCAACGACCTTTCTCAGAACGCTTTCCGGGCCACCATCCCGATTAGCGCCGAGCGCCCGGCATGTGCGCTACCTTCGGCCATCTCCTCTTCGTATTCGACCAATTCCTCCATCACCCAACCGGGAAATTCGGCACGCAGAAGTTCCGGCGTATAGAGGTTCTCCAGGATAGCCGGGCCGCCCGTCTTGTATTGCAACTGAGCCGGCGTGTATCCGAGCAGCAGGATGCGCCCGCCCGGCCGCGTGGCGCCTTGCATGCCCGCGAACAACTGGCGGCGATCGTCGGTTCCGACGAACTGGATGAAAATGCCGATGACCCAGTCGAACGCTCCTTCCGCGATCGCGGGCGGCCAAACCGGCGCCAGGAGGTCGGCAGTCTCGAAATGCGCCGAGACCCCGCGCTTCTCTGCCAGCCGGCGGGCTTTTTCCACCGCCACCGGCGAAATTTCAGCCGCCGTCACCGCCAATCCCTGTTCTGCCAGCCAGACTGAATTGCGCCCTTCGCCGTCGGCAACCGAGAGCACCGATTGCCCAGCCTTGAAGATCCCGGCATGCCCGGCCAGAAAGCGGTTCGGCGCAACGCCGAAGAGATAGTCGTCGCCGGCGCTCTTGTAACGCTCGCTCCAAAAGGCTTCGTCTTTCATGGGCTTCCTTTCCTTCCCGCTTGACATATAAGCATTTTCTTATATAATCTGCCACTAATATTTAAGCCATTTTACTATCCTGGAGCGGACATGAAAATCTTGATCATCGGCGGCGTCGCTGGCGGCGCCACGGCTGCGGCGCGGTTGCGCCGCAACGACGAAAGCGCGGAAATCATCCTGATCGAGCGCGGCCCCTACATCAGCTTCGCCAATTGCGGCCTGCCCTACCATATCTCCGGCGCCATCGCCGATCGCCAGCAGTTGCTGGTGACCACCGCCGACATGTTCCGCGAACGCTACAAGGTAGACGTGCGTGCCGGCACGGAGGCCATCGCCATCGACCGCGCCGCCAAAACGGTGCGTCTGCGCCACCTCGCCAGCGGGCAGGAAATGGACGAATCCTATGATCGCCTTCTGCTATCCCCAGGTGCCGAACCCATCCGCCCGAAAATGCCCGGCATAGAATAGCCGAGCCTTGTCAGCCTGCGCAATATCCCCGATCTCGACAGCATCATGAGTCACATCAAGGCGGCCACGCCGCGCCGCGCCGTGGTCATCGGCGGCGGATTCATCGGCGTCGAAGTCGCCGAGAACCTGCATGAATGCGGCATCTCGACCACATTGGTGGAAGGCGCCGAGCAGATTCTGGCGCCGCTCGATGCCGAAATGGCCGCCATCGTCCATGGCCACATGCGCGACAAGAACGTCGAGTTGTATCTCGGCGACAAGATCGAGCGCTTCGAGGACACGGCGGATCACACCGTCGTTTTCGTGGCGAGCGGCAAGCGCCTCCAGGCCGACCTGGTGATCATGGCGATCGGCGTCCGTCCCGAAACCACCCTGGCGCGCGGCGCCGGCCTGGAGTTGGGCGAAACCGGCGGCATCCGGGTGAATGAATTTTTGCAGACCTCCGATCCCGACATCTACGCCGTCGGCGACGCCATCGAGGTGACGCAGACCATTTCCGGCAAGCCGGCCCTGATTCCGCTCGCCGGCCCGGCCAACCGCCAGGCGCGGCACGCTGCCGACAACATCGTCTTCGGCCAGCGCGCCCCCTATCGCGGAACGCTGGGCACCGCCATCCTCAAGGTTTTCGATCTCGCCGCCGCCAGCACCGGCCTCAACGAAAAACAGCTCAAGGCAGCCGGCATCGACTATCGCGCCAGCATCACCCATGGCGGCTCGCATGCGTCCTATTACCCCGGCGCCAAGCCGATCAGCCTCAAGCTCCTCTACACCCCCGAAGGCCGCATCCTCGGCGCTCAGGCCGTGGGGGCGGACGGTGCCGACAAGCGCATCGACGTCATCGCCACCGCCATCCACGCCGGAATGACGGTGAATGATTTGAGCGACCTCGAACTCGCCTACGCGCCGCCCTTCGGCTCGGCCAAGGACCCGGTGAATATCGCCGGCTACGTCGCCGCCAACGTCCTCAACGGATCGCAAAAGCTCATCGACTGGCGCGAACTGCAAGCGCTCGACCCGGCGGCGATCCAGTTGATCGATGCGCGCACGGCCATGGAATTCGAACTGGGCAGCATTCGCGGTGCCCGCAACATCGACCTCAACCAGTTGCGCGCCCATCTGGGCGAGCTCGATCCGGCCAAACCGACGGTGATCTTTTGTCAGATCGGCCTGCGTGGCTATCTCGCCTCACGCATCCTCCACCAAGCCGGCTTCAAGGACGTGCGCAATCTCAGCGGCGGCTACAAGACTTATGCGGCGGCGACCGACCGGCAATCGCATCCGGACATTTTCGACTACGAGGACATCAAGCGCCGCGACCCGGCGGAAATCCAAACCCAAAGCGGGGGCTGCGCCATCTCAGGGACGGCCGGTCATCATGTCCTCGACACCGTCGGTCTGCAATGTCCCGGCCCGATCATGAAGACCTACCAAGCCATGGAAGCGATGACGCCGGGCGAAGTGCTGCGGGTCACCGCTTCCGACCCTGCGTTTGGCCGCGACCTTGCCGCCTGGACGAAAAAAACCGGCAACAGCCTGCTGTCGGTCGAAAGCGCAAAGGGGCTGGTCACCGCCACCCTGCGCAAAGAACAGCCAACCGCCCCCGCCAACCCGGCGGGCGGCGCGCGCGACAAGACGACGCTGGTCGTTTTTTCGAGCGACCTCGACAAGGTCATGGCCAGCCTGATCCTCGCCAACGGCGCGCTCGCCATGGGCAAACCCGTGAGCCTCTTCTTCACTTTCTGGGGCCTCAACGTCCTGCGCCGGCCCCAACCGCCGGCGGTGACGAAGTCCTTCATGGACCGCATGTTCGGCGCCATGATGCCGGCCGGCGTGGCGAAGCTGAATTCGATTTCGAAGATGAATTACGCCGGCTTCGGCGCCAAACTGATCCGCAAGGTGATGCGCGACAAGCACGTCGATGAAGCCGGCGCGCTGCTCAATAACTTGGTGGCCGGCGGGGCGCAGTTGATCGCCTGCCAGATGTCGATGGATGTCATGGGATTGCGCCACGAGGAATTGATCGACGGCGTCGAACTAGGCGGCGTCGCCGCCTTCCTTGGCGAAGCGCACGAGTCGGCCATGACCCTGTTTATTTGACGTTGGAATGTCACGGGTTCGACGGCAGTTGCCGGCGAACCCGCATTCCATTGCTCTACCAAAACGAGTGCGATCAGGCCTTAAAGCGCGACACTTCGGATGTCAATGCCGAAGCGAGACGCTGCAATTCGCTGGCTGTCGAACGATTGCTGGACGCGGCCGCATTATTTTGCTCAGCCATCTGGGCGATGGATTCGACGTTTCTCGCGATTTCGGTGCTCGCCGTCGCCTGCTCTCTCAAGGAAATCGAGATTTCCTCGACCACGTTGACCACCTGCCGCGACTGCGCCTGAACCCGTTCGATTGTCGCTCCGGCTCGCCGCGCCTGCTCGACGCCGCGTTCGACACGCTCCACTCCCGTCGTGATTCCTGCCACCGCCTGCTGCGTGCTGGATTGAATGGCGGAAATGGTGCTGGCGATCTCCGCAGTAGAGTGCGTCGTGCGTTCCGCCAATTTGCGCACTTCGTCGGCGACGACGGCAAAACCCCGGCCGGCCTCTCCAGCGCGGGCGGCTTCAATGGCGGCGTTGAGCGCCAGGAGATTGGTCTGGTCGGCAATCTCCTTGATGGTGCCGACAATGGTCGAAATTTGTTCGGATTGCTGCCCCAGCGCTTCCACCGTTGCCGCTGCATGAGTCACCGTTTCGGCAATGGTCTGGATGTCCCGGATCAATGCAATCACCGTCGCATTGCCCTCGCCTGCGACCGCATCGGACTGGCGCGCCAGATCCTGCGCCTCGTGGGCATTTTGGGCGACATGATCGACGCCGACGGTCATTTCTTCTACCGCCGCCGCCATGGTCGAGGCTGATCCGCTCTGGCTTTCGGCGCTTCGAGCGATCTGCGTGCTGGCGCTTGCAAGCTGCGCCGACGCGTCATTGAGACTCCGCACGTTGTCCTGCAAGCCGCGAATCAGTTTTTGAAACGAAGCCGCCATGGCGTTGAAATGCTCGGCAGCGCCATGGAGCTCGTCGTTGCCGGCCGCCGGGAAGCGGGCGGTCAAATCGCCGCTGGAAAGGCGCTGGGCGCCTTCGACATAGGCATTGACGCTCCCAATCACCGAATAATAAGTACCAGCCATCAAGTAGCCGAGGACGAGCAGCACAGCCAGTGCCAGAACGATGTAAATGGTCAGGGTGCGCCGCTCACCCTTGATCCGTTCGTCGAGTTGCTCGCCAAGAATCGGTGTCAGGTTGTCGGCGTCGAAGCGGTAGCCTTTGTCAATCAAGGTCGTCGCGAGATTGAAGAAATCAACCGACGGCGTCTGGAATTTATCGCCCAGGACATCCTCGCGGACCAGGCGCATGAGCTTTTGCACCTCATCGGAAATTTCCCGATTCGTACCCTCCAGCCGCTTTGCGGCGTTCGGCGCATAAGAGATGACCTTGGTGACATTCCCATTCTGCTGTCTCAACGCCACTTCGATTTCGCCGAGCAACTGCCCCAGCGCGGCCTTTTGCGCCTCCGGCAACTGCTTTTTCATGAGGATGCCGGTTACCATTCCTCGCACCTGACCCAGCCGTTCCAGCAAGGCGGGCATTTTGACGACGATGGTATCCATCAGATAGTAAGTATCCATGGCGGGATCGAGTGTCAGCGTCGTCTCATCCGCCACTAAAACCCGGAAAACCTGCAAGCGATCGATCGTCTCGGTATGGCGTTTGAAATTGTCCGCCACCGGCGCACGCAAGCCATCGCTGCGGATTTTTTCCCAATCCCCCACCACCGTCTTCCATTCGGAATTTTCCCGCAACTTCGCGGACAAGCTCTGTTGAGTGGCCGCCAAGGCTTCGCCGACTTCCTTTTCCTTGTCGGCACGCTTGGCCTCAAGGGCGGAATTTCCACTCAGGACGCTGGTGGACAACCCCCGGTGTTGCTGCATGACCTGGGTCAGGCGCGAAACGGCCTTGACCATGCGCAAGCCTTCGATTTCCTGCTCCGCAGCTACAATACCTTCGTGAACGTGGCTATAGAGTCCGTAAAACAACGCGCCCATGACAAGCAGCACAATGATGCCCATGCTGCCGAACTTGGTCCCATAACGCATACGATTCATCAGCGCTGTCGCTGGGCCAAAAAAGCCGTTCATACCGCCCCCAATACAAAGTTTGAATTCTGATGTTCTCGAGCGCTTTTACTGCCCGGAAACGATGGACCCGTCGACGATCTGCAAAACGCGGTCGGCGCGCTCAGCCAGGTGCGGATCGTGGGTGACCACCACCAGGCTGGCGCCGCGGCCGGCCACGCTTTCAATCAGCAGATCGAATACCGTCTGCGCCGTTTGGCGGTCGAGGTTGCCGGTCGGCTCGTCGGCCAGCAGGCAGGCCGGCTTCGCGACGAGGGCACGGGCGATGGCGGCGCGTTGGCGTTCGCCGCCGGAAAGTTCGCCGGGACGATGCTCAAACCGGTGACCGAGGCCCACGGCCGTCAGCATTTCGCGGGCGGCGGCTTCCGCCTCTGGCCGGGGAAGGCGACGAATGAGCAAGGGCATGGCGACGTTTTCCACCGCCGAGAATTCGGGCAGCAGGTGGTGGAACTGGTATACGAAGCCGAGATGCCGGTTGCGCCAGTCGCCGCGCTCGCTTTCATTGAGGCTGGAAAAGGCCTGGCCCATTAGCTGCACCGCCCCGGCGGTCGGCGCATCCAGGCCGCCGAGCAGGTGCAGCAGCGTGCTCTTGCCGGAACCCGAGGCGCCGACGATGGCCAGCGTCTCGCCCGCCTGCACGGTCAGGTCAACATCCTTCAATACCTGGACGTTGAGGCCGTCGCCGGTAAAAGTCTTGCTCAAGCCTTGGCAAGCAAGGATCAATGTCTTGGTATCCATCGGATCACTCATAGCGCAGTGCCTCCGCCGGATTGACCCGCGCCGCGCGCCAGCTCGGATAGAGCGTCGCCGCCAGCGCCAGGACGAAGGAAATGCCCGTCACCAGCCAGATGTCGCCCCACTGCAGGTCGGAAGGCAGTTGCGAGATGTAATACACCTGCTTGTCGAGGAATTGCGTTCCCAGCAGGCGTTCGATGAACGGCACGACGACGTCGATGTTGAGGGCCAGCGCCACCCCGCCGGCGATGCCCAGCCCGAGGCCGAAGAGGCCGATGATCGCGCCCTGGACGACAAAGACCGCCATGATCGACCCCGGACGCGCGCCCAAGGTGCGCAGAATGGCGATATCTGCCTGCTTGTCGGTGACCGCCATGACCAGCGTCGTCACCAAATTGAAGGCGGCGACGGCGACGATGAGGGAAAGGATGATGAACATCATGTTCTTTTCGATCTGCACGGCGCGGAAGAAATTGGCGTGGCTCTTCGTCCAGTCGTAGATGTAGGCGTAGGCGGTGATCATCCCGGCCATCTCGCGCGCCACGCGCGGCGCCTGGAAGAGGTCGTCGAGCTTCAGGCGCACGCCGGTCACGCGATCGTCCATGCGGTAGAGGCGCTGAGCGTCTTCCATGTTGATCAAAGCCATGCCGCTGTCGTATTCGAACATGCCGACCTCGAAGATGCCGACAACGTTGAAGGATTTCAAGCGCGGCACCACGCCCGCCGGCGTCACCGTGCCCTGCGGCGCGATCAGCGTCACCTTGTCGCCGGTGGCAACACGCAAGGCGCGCGCCAGTTCCGACCCTAAAACCACGCCGAAACTGCCGGGCTTGAGATCGTCCAGGCTGCCGCTCTTCATATGCGAGCGGAAATCAGCGACCTTATCCTCGAGTTCGGGAACGATGCCGCGCACCATCACCCCGCGCACGCCATTGTCGACCGAGAACATCCCTTGCGACTGGACGAAGGGCGCCGCCGCCTGCACCGCCTTGTGGCGGCTGGCCTGGGCGGCGATTTCCTGCCAGTTGGAGAGGTCGCTGTCCATCCCGGTGATCTGGATGTGCGAGGCAACGCTGAGGATGCGGGTGCGCAATTCCTTCTGAAAACCGTTCATCACCGAAAGCACGACGATAAGCGCCGCCACGCCGAGCGCGATGCCGAGCATGGAGAAGGCGGAAATGAAGGAAATGAAGTGATTGCGCCGCTTGGCGCGGGTGTAGCGCAAACCGATGAGGAGTTCGTAAGGCAGGGCCATGCGGGGGTCTGAGGTGGCAAAGGCGCTATAGTACACGCTTAGCAGCCTGACCGAATCGCCCATGTCCCCTCCCCGGCTTACCTTGTTGGTCCCCCAAATGCTCTGGCCCGAACCGGGGGACGCCGTCGCTTGGGAAGCGCAGCCGCTGCCGGGGCTGGAAAGACTGCTGGCGCGATCGAGCTTCACCCGCCTGCCCGCTCGGCCCTGGGAAGCAGCGCTGGCGCTCTGCTTCGGGCTCGATGACCACGCGCCATTCGGCGCCTTGCGCATGCGCGGCGAGCCGAAGGCGCCCCCGGCGGGCAAAGGCGAATGGCTGTGCGCCGATCCGGTTCACCTCAAGTTCCATCATGAACGCGTCGTGCTCGCCGATACGGCCGGCTTCCCGCTCTCCGAGGCGGAAAGCCAGCAATTCGTCGCGGCGCTGAACCGTGAATTCGCCGACATCGGCACTTTTTACGCCGCTCATCCGCATCGCTGGTATCTGCGCCTGAACGACCCCGTCCCGTGCCATCTGCCGCCCTTGTCGTCGGTGGCGGGCCGCACGCTCGACGGGCAGCTGCCGCAAGGGGCGGAAAGCGCCCGCTTGAAGCGCTGGCTCAACGAAATCCAGATGTTCCTGCATCACCAGCCGGCGAACGAAGCCCGCGCCGCTGCCGGCTTGCCGACCATCAACGGCCTCTGGCTCTGGGGCGGCGGCCATGATGACCGCCCCGAAAACGCCGACGCGGCGGCCGAGCATGCCCGCGCCACCCCGGATTTCGCGGATTTCGCGCCGCATTTCTCCGGCATCTGGTGCTCCGATCCGCTGGCAAGCGGCCTCGCCCTGGCCGGCGGCATTCCGACACATCCGACGCCGCCCGATCTCGAAAAGCTGTTGGCCCTGGCTGGCCCAGGCAACCATTACCTGGTCGTGCTCGACGACGCGCTCAGGCCCGCCCTGTATCAGGACCAGGCGGTGTGGCGTCAAGCCTTGGCGCATCTGGAAGCGCGCTGGTTCGCCCCGCTGGCGTTCGCGTCCGCGAGCCTTCATGTCGCTATCCTTGCGCCCACCATCTACGGCCTGCTGCGCTGGGATCGCCGTCCCGGCGACCGCTGGAAATTCTGGCGCAAAGCAAAACCGCTGGCCACGCTCGCCCGGGAATTGGCGACATGACCAGCCTCGTTCGCCGCACGGCTTCGCCGCGCCAGGTCTGGCAACTGGAGCAACAGGGATTGCATCCCCTGCTCGCCCGGCTCTACGCCGCACGGGGCATCGTGGACGCCAAGGAACTGGACTACGGTCTCGCCAACCTGCTGCCGCCGCAAAGCCTCACCTGCGCGACGCACGCCGCCCAGTTGCTGGCGGATGCCATCGAAGCCGACGCCCATCTGCTCATCGTCGCCGATTACGATTGCGACGGCGCCACCGCCTGCGCCGTCGGCATCCGCGCCTTGCGCGCCTTCGGCGCCAAAGTCACCTATCTGGTGCCGGATCGCTTCAAGCTTGGCTATGGGCTGTCGCCAGAAATCGTCGATCTCGCCGCTGCGCGCCAACCCGACCTCATCATCACCGTCGATAACGGCATCGCCAGCATCGAGGGCGTGGCCCGCGCCCGCGAGCACGGCATTGCCACCCTCATCACCGACCATCACCTGCCGGGCCCGGCGCTGCCGGAGGCGGACTGCATCGTCAACCCCAACCAGCCGGGCTGCGAATTCCCTTCCAAGCATATCGCCGGGGTCGGCGTCATGTTCTACGTGATGCTGGCGCTGCGCGCCGAACTGCGCACTCGCGGCCACTTCGCGGAACGTCCCGAGCCCAATCTCGCCGACCTTCTCGATCTGGTCGCCCTGGGCACAGTCGCCGATGTGGTCAAGCTCGATCGCAACAACCGCATCCTGGTCAGCCAGGGCTTGCAACGCATGAAAAAAGGCCGCGTCCAGCCGGGAATCGCCGCCCTCTTCAGCGCCGCCGGCCGCGACCCGGCGCGCGCCTCCGCCTACGACCTCGGCTTTCTGCTCGGGCCACGCCTCAACGCCGCCGGCCGTCTCGCCGACATGGCGCTCGGCATCGAATGCCTGATCACCGACGATCGCGCCCGCGCCCTCAACATCGCCCAGCAACTCGACGCCTTCAACCGCGAGCGCCGCGACATCGAGGCCGGCATGCAGGAGCAGGCGCTACTGCTGCTCGAAGCCATGGACGATCTGGGCGATGCCAGTTGCCTGGCGCTCTACGATCCGAGTTGGCATGAAGGCGTGGTCGGCATTCTCGCCTCGCGCATCAAGGATAAGGTCCATCGGCCGGTATTCGCCTTCGCGAAGGGAGAATCGGGCGATCTCAAGGGTTCCGGCCGCTCCATTCCCGGCCTGCACCTGCGCGATGCGCTCGATCTCGTCGCCAAGCGCGCGCCCGGGCTGCTCTTGCGCTTCGGCGGTCACGCCATGGCCGCCGGCCTCACCTTGCGCGAAGCCGACTTTCCGCGTTTCCGCACGCTGTTCACGGAAATCGCCGCCGAGCTCATCGCCCCGAGCGACCTCGCCCGCACCCTGCCCACCGACGGCAGCCTCGAATCGGGTTATCTCTCGCTCGAAGTCGCACGGTTGCTGCAAGGCGAGATTTGGGGTCAGGGATTTCCGCCCCCAATATTCGAAGACGAATTCGAAATCGAGCAGCAGCGCCTGATCAAGGAAAAACACCTGAAGCTGCGACTGAAGAAAGGCGGCGCCCGCTACGAGGCGATCCAGTTCAACTTCACCGAGCAGCCCGCCGGCCGCGCGCGCTTCGCCTACCGGCTGGAAATCAACGAATACATGGGCGTGCAGAGCCCGCAATTGGTGATCGAGCATCTGGTCATGGCGACCTGAAGAATAAAAAAGGCAACGCTTTTCAGCGTTGCCTCAGGGCGAATCGAAATCGGCAAAGCCGGGACTAAAGGTCGCCCAGCCGCTTACTTGTTGCTCCAGTTGATGATGACGTTCGCCTCGTCCTGACGGATGGTGTTGCCATCATAGATGTCGAAAACGTAGTTCTCGGCGGCATCGCCACGGTAGTTGAAGAGGAACACCGGACCGCGCGGCGTGATGGTCTGGGTACTCACGTACTGCAGGAATTGGTCCATCGCCCATGAACGCGGGTGGCCGTTGTAGGGGAAATGAACGCGCCAGAATCCCCACTCGGTGATCCAGACCGGCTTGTCTCCAAGGCCGGCATCCTTGTACTGCTGCAAGATGCGCCCGGTCTGCGACTGGATGGTCGATGGCAGCGGATAGACATGGAAGCCGTAACCGTCAACCCGCGCCAGAAGGTTTTCGCCGTTGTAGTTGCGAAGCCCTGCGAGCGCCGCCGGCGGGTTGTCGAGGTGGCATTCCGGGCAGTAGTCCATCATGTTGGCAAAGCCGACGGTAATGACCTTGGCGTTAGGGAAGCCTTGCGAAGACTTGATGACGTCGAGCGAAGTCTTGAGGAAGGCGCCATAAGCACTGCGGAAGAGGTTGATATCCTTCGGGTTGTCGGCATTGAAACCGGTGCTGTCGAGTTCGTTCCCGACCTCGAAGGCATCGACCGAAAGCCCCGCCGCCTTGATGGCGTTGATGTAGTTGAGCAGACGGGTGCGCAGCCGCGTCTGATTCACCGCACTCAGGCGATAGGGGAAGGTGCCGCCGCCGACATCGAGGGCGGTCGGACCGAAGAGCGCCAGGACCTTGAAACCCTTTTCCTTGGCCTTGCGGACGATCTGCACGTAGTTCGAAATCACGTTCGGATCGTCGTCCTGGATATCGGCGCGAATCCAGTCAAGCCCCGGTAGGTCCCGCGCCATGCCGTCGTAGATGGCGTTGATGGTGGAGAAATTGGACCAGGTGATGCCCATGTTCTGGATGCCGATCTCGAGCGCACCGCTGCTGGGCGGCGGAGCAGTGGTGCCGCGCGGATCGTTCATCGGCGCCGACCAGCCGCTGCCGGTCCAGGCGTACCAGTTGTTGCCCGAATTCTTCTGGTAGAGCGTACCGCCGTAATACAGCAGCGTCGTCACCCAGCCGGTTACCGGATCGGCCACGCCGTTGAGCCCGACCTTGTCGCCGATAATGGTCCACTTATTGCCCTTGGAATCGATGATCTGCGAAGCCGGCGGAACCAATGTGCCATTGGCGGAAGGCTGCGGCGTCGCCGTGGTGCGCGGGTCGGCCATTGCGCCGGACCAGCCGCTGCCCGTCCAGGCGTACCAGTTGTTGCCGGAGTTTTTCTGGTAAAGCATGCCGCCGTAGTACAGCAGCGTCGTCACCCAACCGGTCACCGGATCGGCCACGCCATTGAGGCCGACTTTGTCACCGATGATGGTCCACTTGTTGCCCTTGGCATCAATGATCTGCGAAGCCGGCGGAACCAGCGTGCCATTGGGCGAAGCGTTGGCAACTGGCGCCGGAAGCTTGCCCGAGACGACGTTCAGCTTGAAGCTCTGGTTGGCAGCGCCGCTGCAGTTTTCCTGCGAAAGTCCAGCCTGGCCGGCGAAGTTCTGCTGCAAACATAAGTTGCTGTTCTGGAACACCAGCTTGACCATGTCGCTGCCCATGGCGATGGCCGAAATACGCGGGTTGCCGGCGGTGCAATTGTCCTGCTGGATCTTGGCCCCGGCGGATTGTGAGTTACCCGCGACATCAACGCAAAGCTTCGAATAGGAATTGGCGAAGGTGATGGTGTTGTCGGCATTCACCGTCGCGTCAAAGGTCATATCGCCCTGGTTCTTGCATGGGGCAAGGCCGAGAAGATTGCCGGCGGAGGTCGACCAGCCCCAATTGGCGACGCAGTTCGCGCCATTGGCAATTTGCACGACGGCGTTGGCAGCCAGTGTCGGCGCCGACCAACCGAGGCCGATGCCAGCTGTGAAAATCGCAGCGGCGGACGCTATCCCGCGCCAGCGGGATCGCCATGTTTGTTGCTCGGAAGTTTTCTGTAGGTCCATTTGTTCTTTCTCCTTGCGGGTTTTTTGTTGGTTCCTGTCCAATCAGGTGTCGCGTTCTGGCGTCGCCAGAGCCACCCGCGACAAGACGAATATCTCGGGTGGGCCGCTCTAATTTCCCTTTTTGAACAGGGCGTGGGGTAAACGCAGATTTTTCTGCGAGAAAAAAACTTAGTCGCAATCAAATGCTTCCCGTATGAGGGGAAACCCTCATTGACAGCGCAGGTCTGCCGCACGGAAACCGTCGCGCCCACTGACGGGAGGCAGAATCCAAAGCGCAGCGCGGGCAAGCGGCCGATCACCGTAATTCGCGACCGATTTTTTTCGCTGGAACAACTAACCATTCGGGTGGGAGAAGCAGCCAATGGAATTTGGAATTTAGGGCTGAAAAAAACCGCCCGAAGGCGGCTGCGCGGTCGTAGCGCGCCGGATGTGCGCGCTTCGTTCATTGTCTTGGGATCACAAACGCGGGGCGCGCAGCGTCTCCATCGGGTTGCAGGTCATTTGGGTCGCGCTATCGTGATATCTCCAAGGATAAGCAAAGCATCGAAGTCGTCGAAGCACGACCGACTGCATTAGGGCGCCGCGAGCTGGTTCAGCGCATGGAATGCAAGCCGATCATGTTTCCTTCGGTGTCGATCACCAGGGCGATAAAGCCGTAGGGATCGATCGAAAATTTTTCCTTGAAAACCTTGCCGCCGGCCCCCGCCGCTTTTCCGGCTTCAACCGCACAATCGTCGCACATGAAATAGACCACGGTGCTGTTGCCGCCTGAGGGAAAGCCTTCCATTCTGATCAGCGCCCCCGCGGCGCCCATGCCTTCTTTCTGCATGGGGAAGGCGAGCATTTCGAACTGTGCGCCGGAATGCTCGAGCTTTTCCAACTCGACGTTGAACACGCGCTCATAGAACGCTGTGGCTCGCGCCATATCCTGAACGTAGATCTCAAACCAGCCGACGGGGTTGTGTTGCATGATCGCTCCTTGAAATGCTTGGTCCGACGGGATGACGGATAAGAACTCGATCCTGGTTTCGGACGCATCCCAGGGTCGAGGCGCACGTCGCCTTCATGCGAGTGCGCGCCGGGCAAATTAGGAATGAATCCGGGCGGCACAAGTTCCGAGCCGATCCCCTTGTCGCCGCCGCTATGGCCTGGTCGATACGCCCTGCAAACGCCGTCCGGACCAGCCAGTCAGGCGCTCCGTCAGTCGCGCCAGAACCGTTCCAGCACGGGCTTGGTGCTCATGCCGTGAATGTAGATCGACAACATCACCACGGTCAGCGTGATTTGCGTCAGATCGTGCGCCAGCTCCTTCGGCAAGCCGTGCTGGATGGCGAACATCAAGTAGTAGATCGACCCGATTCCACGGACGCCAAACCAGGCGGTGAGGCCTCTCAGACGCTTGGTGGTGTCGGTACCGATGAGCCCAACCCACACGCTCACCGGCCGCGCCACGAAAAAGAGGAAGGCCGCCACGGCCAATGCGCGACCGTTCCAGGTATTGAGATCGACCATTCCACCCAGGAGCAGAACCAGCATCAATTCTGAGAGCCGCTCCAGATGCTCCTTGAACACCAGGGCCTCGGCGCTGACTGTGAGCGGCGCCTGGTGATCCGGGCTGGCGGACTCGGCAGCTGCATTCGAGGCATCCGAGTCGAGGAGACCCTCGCGGTCACGCGGCGCGCCCATCAACTTCAATTCCATGTGGCGCAGGGCAACGCCGGCAAAGAACACGGCCAGGAAGCCCCAAGCGCTCAACCACAGGCTCAATCCATAGACGACCGCAATCAAGCCCAGCCCGACGAGATCATCGAGCACTTCATGTTTGGTCTTGACGTTGCCGCGCAGCGCCCAACCGATCCGCGCAAGACCCACGCCTGAGGCGACGCCGATCAAGATCGCGCCCAAGGTGGCCCAGAGCACGTCCACCAGCACCCATTGTTCCCCCGCGTCGCCAATTTCATGCAAGCCGAGCAGGCCGAGCCCGAGCATGACGAAGGGAAAAGCGCTTCC
>JAPUEC010000061.1 GCA_027492775.1 Rhodocyclaceae bacterium | reverse complement strand
TTCGGCATGAACGTCTTCAAGGTGCGCGAAGTCGGGCGCACGCCGCACATCACCAAAACGCCCAACATGCCGCGCGGTGTCGAAGGCCTGATTTCGCTGCGTGGCAACGTCATTCCCGTGCTCTCGCTCGCCCCTTTCATGCAACTCGACGGCGTACCGCCGGGGCTTGGCAAGACGATGATGGTGGCGGAATATTCGAAGCGCACCCTCGGCTTCCTGGTGCATGAAGTGGATCGCATCATTCGGGTCGACTGGGAACGGGTAAAGGCGCCCGAGGGTGTTTTGACTGCGAACCAGGGGCTGATCACGGCGGTCATCGAACTCGAAGGTGGTCACCTCGTTTCCATCCTCGACGTCGAGCAGATCCTCGCCAATGCCTTCGGCGAAGCGCTGATCGTCGATATCGCACCGGCGCGGGTGGATGCCGAAACCACCCTTTTCTTCGTCGATGATTCCATTGTCGCGCGGCGCAAGATCACCGAGGTGGTCGAAAAACTCGGAGTCAAACACAAGCACGCGACCAACGGCGCCGAAGCCTGGACGCGTTTGCAGGCCATTGCGGCCCATGCTCAGCAAAGCAACAAGCGCATGCGCGAGGAGATTCGCCTGATCCTCGTCGATGCCGAAATGCCCGAGATGGATGGCTATGTGCTGACCAAGAACATCAAGGCCGATAACCGATTCGATGGCGTGCCGGTCGTCATGCATTCGTCGCTTTCGTCCGAAGCCAACCGGGCGATGGGCAAGGCGGTCGGGGTCGACGCCTATGTCGCCAAATTTGACGCAGAGGCCTTGGCCGATACCCTGCGTCCTCTGTTAGAACGATAAAAAGCGCTGGAGCTACGAGTATGCCTGTTGATCCCAAAATGAAATTCCTGGTCGTGGATGATTTTTCGACGATGCGCCGCATCGTCAGAAATCTCTTGAAAGAACTGGGATTCACGAATGTCGATGAGGCGGAGGACGGCGCCATCGCGCTCCAGAAACTGCAGAGCGGCGGATTCGAATTCGTCGTTACCGACTGGAACATGCCCAACATGGATGGTCTAACTTTACTGAAGACCATCCGCGCCGCCGCCAATCTCAAGCATCTGCCGGTTCTCATGATCACGGCGGAAGCCAAGAAGGAAAACATCATCGCCGCTGCCCAGGCCGGAGCGAGTGGCTATATCGTCAAGCCTTTTACGGCCGGTACCTTGTCCGAGAAGCTGAACAAGATTTTCGAAAAACTCGGCCAGGCGTAAGACGGGAATGAACATGACAGCAACAAACGATTCCGCTGAACTCGAAGCACTTTTCGACAGCATCGCGGCAGATATGCCACCACCAGCCCCTGCAGCGGCGCCCGCCAAGGCGGCGCCCAAGGATGCGTCAGGCGCGGGCGATTCCGCCGATCTTGAGGCCCTATTCGATAGCGTGGCAACGCAGTATCACGCGCCTGCGGCCGAGGAAGCCAAGCCGGCGGCAGCCGACCCCGCTCCCGCCGCTGAGCCGGGCATGACCTGGCCGGTGCAGGAGACGGTATTCAACAGCATCGGCCATATGGCTCGCCTGCTGCACGACACCTTGCATCAGCTCGGCTACGACAAGCTCCTTGAAAAGACGGCTTCCGCCCTCCCCGACGCCAAGGATCGGCTGGCCTACGTCGCCAACCTGACCGAGCAGGCCGCCTGCCGGGTTCTCAACGCGACCGATGTGGCCAATCCGCTGGTCGAGGAGATGGAGTGCGAGGCCAAGGTCCTGGCGCAACGCTGGGACAAGGTTTTTGCCAATCAGTTGAGTGTCGACGAATTCAAGCAATTGGCCACCGAGACCCGCGGTTTCCTGAAGGATGGCTTGCCGCAACGCACGCAGGCAACCCGTGCCCAGCTCACCGAGATCATGATGGCGCAGGATTTCCAGGATTTGACGGGGCAGGTGATCAAGAAGATCGTTACGCTGGCGCAGGAACTCGAAAGCGGGCTCATGAACGTGCTGATCGAGGTCATGCCCGAGACCCGGCGTACGGATGAAGTGAATAGTCTGATGAATGGTCCGGTGGTCAGCGCCGAAGGACGCGCCGACGTGGTGGTTAACCAGCAGCAGGTGGATGACCTGCTGGATAGTCTCGGCTTCTGAGGGAGACAAGCATGAGCGATTTCGCCGGAATGGAAGACCTTCTGCAAGATTTCTTGCAGGAGGCCAGTGACCTGCTTTCGGATGTCGATAACAAGCTGGTCGATCTTGAGAAGATGCCGGACGATCGCGGGTTGTTGAACGATATCTTCCGCGGCTTTCACACCATCAAGGGCGGCGCCGGCTTTTTGAGCGCGGCCGAACTGGTGACGCTCTGCCACCTCACCGAGAACCTGTTCGATCTGTTGCGCAACGGCGAGCGCCATCTGACGCCGGAACTGATGGACATCATCATGGCCGCCACCAAGGGGGTCAAGGACATGTTCGGCGAACTCGGCCAGGGCGTCCAGCCGCTTCCCGCAGATACCCAGCTCATCGACCGCCTGCAACGCGAACTGCGCGGCGACACCGGCGAGCCTGAAGCGGATATGGCGCCTGCCGTCGAGGAGTTGGCGGCAACATCGGCGCCAACCAGCGAGGAAAATGCCGCGGCTACTGCGGAGCCCGATTGGGATGCGATGCACGCCGCCCTGACCGGCACGGTCGTGGGCGCGGCTCCCGCCGCGGCTCGGACGCCGGCCCCCCCCCCCCCCGCCCCACCCGCCCCGCCCGCGGGTG
>JAPUEC010000060.1 GCA_027492775.1 Rhodocyclaceae bacterium | reverse complement strand
TTCGATTTCGCCGAGACGTGGCATGACCTGGACGTTGCCCGCCAACCAGGTCGCCTCGGGATGGCGCTCGATGGCCTCAAGGCGCCGCGCCATGGCGTCGGGGAGCAGGAGATCGTCGGCGTCGAGAAAAGCCACCCACGTTCCGCTTGCGGCGCGAATGCCGGCGTTGCGAGCGGCGGCCGGGCCGGCGTTCCGCGGCTGATGGATGACGCGCACCCCAGGCTGGCCTTCGAATTTTTCCAGCAGCTCGCGCGTTACGCTGTCGGTGGAGCAGTCGTCGACCAGGAGAATTTCCTTTTCCAGCGAAAAGCCATGCTGCTGGCCGAGCGAGCGTACCGCTTCGGCGAGATAGACGCCGGTGTTGAATACGGGAACGACGAAGCTGACGAACATGGTAGGACTCAGCGCTGGGTCAGTCGCCAGAGCGGCGAACGGAGGCTGGCCGGCAGGGTGGCGATGAACGATTTAATCCGGAGCTTGGTGTCGCGCTCGGGCGGCAGCAATTCCAGCAGGCCGTTGGCGAGGTCGAAATCCCCACGGGCGAAGGCGGCGTCGAAGGCGCTGGCGCGCCGGGCGGCGATGCTGCGACGGATGGCGGCCTCGTAGCGGCGGGCGCCGGCATGATGGCTAAGGCCGTATTCCAGGATTTTGGCTTCACCGAGGCTCATTTTCATGGCATCGCCTGAATCGTTGCCGTCATGTTTTCTGACCCGCGCCAGCGGCCGCTTGCAGAGCGCCACGTTGCCCAGCGCCACGGCGCGCAGGGTGAATTCCCAATCTTCGGCGCCAACGCCCTTGAAAGCGCAGTCGAAGCCGCCGATACGCTCGAAGAACAGCTTGCGAATGGTCAGCCCACTCTGGAACAGGGGTTGGTAACCGACCGTCCGGCCATAAAGATCTGGAATATTTGTCAGGAAGTCGCCGTCGTCGGTGGCGCCGTCGAAGAACCCTGCCGGCGCCCGTGAGAACTTGGTCGGGTCGGTGCCCTGGCGGTTGAAGGTGACGAAGTCGCAATAGACGACGTCGCATTCCGGGTGCCCGGCCAACCAGGGGGCGATGAGGCGAACCAGGTCCGGCTCGAGCAGATCGTCGGAATCGCAGAAGGTCACTAGCGGGCTCTTGGCCATGCCCACGCCGGTGTTGCGCGCCGCTTGCACGCCGTGGTTGGCGGTACGCCGGCTGCGGATCTTGCCGGCGTAGCGGGCCAGCACTTCCGGTGTCTCGTCGGTCGAGCCGTCGTCAATGATGATGATCTCCGCGAAGGGGTGCGTCTGGCGCAGCGCGCTATCGAGGGTTTCCGCGATGAAATCGGCCCGGTTGTAGGCGGGAATGACGAGGCTGACGGGAAGCGTGGTCGACATCTTGTCCGAAGAATCAGGATGAAATCCGCAGCAGCTTGCCGATGAGCGGCATACGCTGGCCGAGCAGGGTCAGTTCGGCGAGCATGGGATGCTTCAGGCGGACGATGAGCAAAATCCAGAACGGGATCAGAGCAGCGGCGAGGATCGCAAGTTCAATTCCCGGCGGCATTTTCGGCAGCGCGAAATCAATGCCGAAGGCTGCCAATGCGCAGGCGAGGGCGATGCCCATGCTCCTGGCCTGGGCTTTGAGGAAAACCGGGATATGGAAGTCGAGGAAGCGTCTCTGCAGCCAGAATTGGATGGGGTAGATGAAGACCGAGGCCAATACCAGGGCGTAGGCGAAGGAAACGAGCGTGCCGTCGTAAAGAATCACGATGGCGGTAATGCGCAGCAGCAGCAGCGCGACAGCAGGCATCACCGCCAGATAAGGCCTGCCGATGGCCATGAGCGCCGCGCCGTTGAAATTGAAGGGGATGCCGAGCGCCGTCATCAGGCAGATGACGCGAATGATGGGCACGCACTCCAGCCATTTTTCGCCGTAGAGGAAGAGCACGATCTGGTGCGCGAAAACCGCGGTGACGAAGATTGCCGGCCACGCGAAGACGGTGAGATAGGAAACCGCGCGGCTCAGCGGATCGCGCAGGGATTCGCCGTCATGGTGTTTCTGCGCCAGGTAGGGCAGCACCGCATAGTGCACGGTCGGCCCGGCGATCTGGGTGAAGATGTTGGTCGTCGACGTGGCGCGGCTCATGATGCCGACGTCGTGGGCGCCGCTGACCTTGCCCAGCACCATGTCGGGCATGGCATTGTTCATGGCGCCGACGCTGTTGCCGAGGATGGCGCCGGTGCCGAAGTTGACCACCTTGCGCCAGCCACGGAAGGAAGGCAGCCAAGGCGCGTGCTTGGGCCGGAAGGGTACGTAGGCGAGCGAGGTGATGATGATGTTGATGAGGTTGGCCCAGGCCATGCTCATGTAGCTGAAGCCCAACACCGCCAGGACGATCGAGCTGGTGGCATAGGCGGTGGTGCCGGCGATGTTGACCAAGGCCTGTTCCTTGGCGCGGAACTCCCGCGTTAGCAGGGCATGCGTGACGGAGCCGAAGGGGATGAAGAGGAATCCCATCGCCAGCACCTGCATGATCGGCTGAATGCCCGGCTGCTGGTAATAATCCGCCGCGTAGCCGCTGAGGATGAACAGCAGCAGGGCGATGGTCCACGAGGAAGTCAGCAATACGCCGATGGCGGCGCGGACCTTTTCCGGAGTCAGATCCTTTTCGCGCTGGAGATAGCTGCCGACGCCGAAATCCCGAAAGATGTGGGCGATGGCGGTAATCACGGCGGTGATGGAGAAGATGCCGATTTCCGCCGGCGAAAGCAGCCGCGCCAGGATGATGGTGACGATGAAATTGACCGCGGTCGCGCCGTTTGTCGAAAAAAAGGTGATGACCAGGGAAAGCCGCAGGCGGGACATGGAGTCTCTAAGGGGCTAGCGCGAACGAAGCGTCCCGACGATGTCGCCGGAAACCTTTTCGTACATGCGGTTGATGAAGCGCATCGAGCCGATGAAGTGGAGGAAGGCGGTGCCGTCATCGGCTTTGTTGGGCGTTCCATACATCGGGAAGGGCAGGGTCGTGGTGCCCGGCGCGTTGGCGACCAGATAATTCGACGCCACCTGTTCGGTGCCCCAGTCCGACCAGCGCGAATTTGTTTTTTCACGCATTTTGATCGAGAAATCGAACAGTTCGGCCTGCATGGTTTCGGTTTTGGGGAAGCCGGTGAAGCCGGCGCAGCCGCGGACATACAACGGGTGCTTCAAGCCCGCCTCGACCATGAGGGCTTCCGACAAACCCTGGATATGCACTGTCGGCGACAGCCAGGGCCGCGCCCGCTCCGCCGTGTCCTCCAGGGTGACGATGCGCTGGTCGGGTTCTTCCGCCAGGACGAAGCCATGTTCGCCTTGCACCGCGGCAACCACTTGCGGGATCGCCCGCACCGTCACCGTGTCAGCATCGAGCTGGACGACATAGTTTTCGCGGGTGTATTCAGAAATGGCGGAAAGTCGCTCCCAGCAACCGCCCTGCGGAATGGCGTCGTGGCGGAAATCCTCCGCCCGACGAAGTTCGACGTGGGGAATATGATGCTTGAAGACCCGCCGTTCGGCATCGCCAATGGAAGGGTCGCAAACGATGACCACGCGGCGCGGGTTGGCGTGCATGGCAAAGGACTTGATGGCGACGAGATAGGAGAGGACGTCGCGTTTGTGCACCATCGAAAGCGCCATGAAAGGCAGTTCGCCGGCGGCAAGCGGCGCGGTGGTAAGGATGCCGCGCGTGGTGCGTGCGTAGAGCGTCTTGTTGAGAGTCGTTTTGAGGCGCTTGGCGATTCTTTTTTTTAGGCTCATGAGGTCGGGAGGGCAGAGTGGTCGAGCATCAATACCACAATTATCTGGCAAGCTCGTTAAAAAACCCCGGCGGGATTTTCAGGCCGCATGACCGGCCGCCGGCTTGAAGCATGACAACATGGCGAGTCGCAGTTTTTCCAGTCCATAAGCGGTGAAAAAAGTGACGGCGATGAAGCCGATGAAAACCAACACCGAATGCTTGGGCAGAAAGATGAAGGCCTGGAAAAAGTAATAGCAAAAAAAGGTATGGATCAGCCACATCGGCAGGCTGAGATCGCCCAACTGGCGGAAAGGACGACCGATGGCCGGAAGCGCCCTGCGAACGGTGAGGCAGAGGTAGGCGAAGAAGGGGGTGGCGAGCATGCTCCCCCGCAGGCCGAGGAATTTGACCAGCACGAGCGTGGCAGCGATAGCCAGCAAGGGGAAGATCGGATGCCGCCAGGCGCTTGCCGGCCCGGGGATCGCGCGTTCGATGAGAAATCCGAGGATGAACGGAAACTGCCAGAGCAGAAACTGGCGGATGGCAGTGTCGAGGCAGCCGAGTTGGGTGGCCGGAACGATCACCAGCGGCGACAGGAATGCCGCTGTCGAGATCAAGGCCAGCAGCCATGGCCGCCGCGCCAGGCGCGCCATGGCCGGCAAGGCGATCAGTAGCAGGGCGTAGGTTTGCAGGAACCACCATTCGTTGTTGTATGAGTCGCTGATGGCAAACAGATTCGCCAGGATGGTGATGGGATCGGTGCTGAATCGCTGCCCGATGCCCGAAGCATCCCGCACGTCGGGAAAAAAAGCCATCCCGACCGGAATAAAGAGAGCGAAATAGAACCAGTAGGTTCCAAATAAACGCCGCAATTTGTCAAAAACATAACCCGCAGAAATATTCATGCGCCGCGAAAAGCCATAACCGCCGAGAAACATGAACATCGGGACGCAGATCTTGGCAAAAACGCCGAACTGGACTTCGAGCGCCCAGTGCCGGGTCAAGGGGATCAATTCCGCCGGCGGCAAAATGCGCTCGGGAAAGGCGAAAAGGTGGTGCGCCAGCATCAGCAGAATGGCGATGCCCTTGAGATAGCGGGTGTCGTCGGGCGTGAGTAGCGGCTGCTTCATCCTCAGATGAGCATTTCGGTAGCGGGCGGATGACCGAGGAAATTCGCGGGGCTGGCGCTGGCGCCATAAGCGCCCGATTGCAGCACGACGACGAAATCGCCAGGTTCGGCCTCCGGCAGCAGGGCATTCTCCGCCAGGATGTCGAGCGGGGTGCACAGCGGGCCGACGATGGAAACCGGCTGGGTTGCCGGCGGAGCATCCATGCGATTGCCGATCACCACCGGATAATTCTTGCGGATGACTTGGCCGAAGTTGCCGCTGGCGGCGAGATGGTGGTTGAGCCCGCCGTCGGTAACGAGAAAAGTGTGGCCGCGCGACACCTTTTTATCAAGGATCCGGGTGACGTAAGCACCGGCCTCGCCGACCAGATAGCGGCCAAGTTCGAGCGCCACTTCGGCGGCGGAAAAACGCTTGGCGGCATCGGCACAAATTTCGGCCAGCGCGGCGGAAACCGGCGCCAGATCGAGCCGGTGCTCGCCCGGAAAATAGGGAATGCCGAAACCGCCGCCGAGGTTGATGTGGCGTATGTTGTCGGCGGTCTCGCCGGCGAGCCGCCGGACCAACGCATAGGCTTGGCGTTGCGACTCGGCGATGGCTTCGCCACTGAGGTTTTGCGATCCGGCATAGACGTGAAAGCCTTCCACCGCCTGACCGGATTCCGCCAGTTGCGCCAGCAGTTCCGGAACCTGCTCGGCATCGACGCCGAAAGGCTTGGCGCCGCCGCCCATTCGCATGCCGGAACTCTTCAGCTCGAAATCCGGATTGATGCGAATGGCGATGCGTGCCGGCGTACCGGTTTCGCGGCGAATGTCGGCAAGCAGGCGTGCTTCGCGGAAGGATTCGACGTTGATCAGGACACCGGCGGCGACCGCGGCGCGCAGTTCTTCCGGGCGCTTGCCCGGCCCGGCGAAGCTGATTTTTGCCGCTTCCACACCGCTGGCAAGCGCCAGCGCCAGTTCGCCCGCCGATGCGATATCGAATCCATCGGCCAGCTTGGCCATCTCGGCGAGCAGGGGCGGGAAGGGATTGGCTTTGACCGCATAGTGAATGCGCAAATCGGCGGGCATGACGGCGCGCAGGGCGTCGAACTGGCGCGCGATGACTTGGCGGTCATAAACGTAGAAAGGCGTCTGGCCGATTTTTTCGGCGAGCGCGCCCAGGCGATGGCCGCCGATGTGCAATTCCCCGCCGGGGGCGGGGAATTGGTCCATAGGCGCGTGGATCGGAGGCGATCGGTGCGCGTTGCTCATCGAGCTTTGTCGGTTCCTAAAATGATTCTGGTCGTTGTCGTGACGTCGGTCAAAATGGTTGTGGTAGTGGCACCGGTCGTGGTCGTCGTGGTTGCGACCGTCGTTCCCGGCGTTCCGGTACCGGTCGGCGGGCAGCCCGTGACCGCACCGAACGCGCCGGGCAGCGAATACTCCGCCCTGGGAATGCGGCAGAAATCATGCGGCGCCGACCACGCCGTATAAACCGGCGAGGGCGCATTGCGGAAGCGCAAGTCGAGATTGTTCGGATCCATAAAAACGTTCACCAAACTGCCGATGTAATTGGCGCGGTTGTCCAGATACACCGCGCCGCTACGGGCGTTGATCCGGCCCTCGAGCATGTTGCCATAAACCTTGGCGGATGCCGGGGTTGTTCGCAGGTCGATGCCAATGGTGTCGATCACCGTATTGTGGGCGATGGTGATGTTGCTGGAGCGATTGACGTCCATGCCCGAGTCGTTGCAATGCGCCACGACGTTGTTCACGGCGACGCCTTCGTTATGCTCGTATCTGCAGGCCAGGTCGCGGCAAACCGAGGGCCCGGTGCCGCCGCCGCCGAAGGAGATGCCGACGCGGGCGCCGGGGTAGTACTTGTTGGGGTCGGTACAGATCACCAGATTGCGCTCGATCCGTCCCTGCTGACTGGCGCCCTTCTGAAACATGGCATAGGAAACGCCATTGCCGCCGAGGTGGATGATGTTGCTGACGAGATTGTCGGCGTAGCGCCAGCGGTTGGCGCCGACCAGATCAATGGCGTTGACCGGGTTTTCGGTCGTGCGCGGGCGGGTGTTGGTGATGGTGTTGTACTGGACCAGCCCGTAATCGGGCCAAAGGCCGACTTCGCCATTGACTTTGATCTGGGCGTTGAAATTCTCCAGGCGGTTGTTGCGGATGACCGTGCCGCGTGCGTCGCGTACGACGTGGAAGGCATGCTCGCAATTGGTGTCGATGGCGCAAACGCCGCGGATGGTGAGGTTCTCGAAAACCCAGAAGGGCTGGGTGACGCGGAAACCTTCAATCGTGTCCATTTCCAGCACGACCGTTCCCGGGTCCGCGGTGACGAGAATGGGGCTGGTGGCCGTCCCGCCGGCGACCATGTCGAGACGCTGATTGACCCGATAGGTGCCCGGCGCGATCTTGATGACTTGGCCGGCGCGGGCGTTCTGCAGGGCCTGGACCAATCCGCTGACCGAATTCACCGTGTAGGTGGGCGTCGGTGCCACGGGATTGGAAAAGGTTGAATCATCGCGCGGGACGCCGCTGGAATCGTAGCGTTGCGGCGTCAATTGCTGGTAGCGCTGGCCCTTGCCCAGGGTCGGGTAGGCGGCCCAGGCGCTGGTGGCGCCGAGGAGACCGGCAAAGAGCCCGGCCAATACCGCATGGCCGCCGAAACGGCGCAGCAATGAGGCGATGGGCCGATGTGGTAAGGGGCTTTCGTGACTTAATGACATGATGTGTCTCCAGTGTTGGGGGGGTTGGCGGCTCTCTTATCTTTTCCCTCTGTCCGTCCGGGGCACGATCGCCCAGGTCGGGTCCTTGGCAAAGTTGGCGTTGATCGCTGGGGTTGCGTTCTTCAGCCATTCGTAGCCTTCCGCCGCTTTTTCAGCATCGAGCCCGATCGCATTGGCAAGCATTGCCCGTGCGTAGGCGGCATATCCGGAAGCGGCATCCGGGTAGCCTTCAACCGCCATATTGATCTGGCAGTTGGAAATCTTGGGCCAGTTCTCCTTGAAGAGCGTGCCCCAATCGCCGATGAGACGATTGCTCTTGTCGCGAATCTTGAGATACGCGGCCGGTCCTTTCGGTCGGCAGAAACCTTCATGTTCGTGCGTAAAGCGCCCGACGGTGAAGCGGCTCAACCAGCGGTAGTATTCCTGCGCCAGCGGATCGCCGCCTTCGGCGAGTTGCCCGACGACCAGCGCGAGAAAATCGTTCTGCCACGGCCCCGTGACCGTGGGTTCGTCCGGCTTCTCGACCAGCCCGAGCGGCGAAACGTTTTGCTTGTTCGGGTTGCGCGGATAGCGGTTGAGGTACCAGGTGAGGTTGTCCGCAAGCTTGCGCTGGAAATACGCCTTCATCGGATGGTGTTCCGGCAGCGCCCGCGCCGCTTCGCCGATGGAACGCAGCGCCCACGCCTGGCCCCGCAATTGTTCCGGATGGATCAGTCCCTTGCCGCCATCGCGGTAGCCGGGGTTCGCCGAACCCATGTTCCAGTTCGCCCAGAACTGGATCTCGTCGAGGTAATAAAGGTCGCCGGTCAAAAGATAGGGGACGTAGGCGAACGAGCCTTGGTGCGCTGTGTCCGGGGTCCAAGGGGTGCCGCCGTTCTTCATCGGCGGCATCGCATCCTTGGCGCTCGATTGGCCGAAACGCAGCGCCAGGCCGGGATGCGCTTCCAGGCTGACCGGCTGGTCGGCAGGCGCGTCGCGATAGTGGATGGGAACGCTGCCGGCCGCGTCGGCGTTCGCCAGCATCACCGCCTCGGCGCGCGGGTCCTGCGTAATCAGGTAGAGCGCCGTCCAGCGCGGAACCGGGCCGATGTCTGCACGTCCACCGGTGGTGGGGAAGTAGGGTGTGATGAAGGCATAGCCCATCGGGCCGGTATTGGATTTGGCGAGGCGGTTGGCGTCCTCGGCCAGAACGGAATCGGGAATGCCGAGCGAGAGGTCGTAGTTCCAGACGGCGCGGCTGGCGAGGAAATACGGCATGTGGTGCCGGATCCGGACTTTCGGGGCTTCGCCGTGCCAGAACACTTTGTGCCAGCGGGCATGATGGTAATGGGTGAAAGCGTCGTGCTGAAACACGGTTTTTTCGCCTTGCCGGACGGCGATCTCGTAGCTCAGGTTTCCGGGCTGAGCTTCGTAGGTCCAGGCGTTTTCCATCACCATGTCGGTGCGGATGCGACGGCCGCCCTCGTAGAGGCGCACATGCAGCCAGGCCGTGAGTTGGGGATGACGTTTCTGCGTTCCCGTTTCCAGCATCGGCAGCTTGAGGACGTATTCCTGCACCACCGGGCCGCTCAGGCGCAAGCCCTTGCCCGTCTTGATCGCCTGCTCCAACGCCGGGCGGGCGGAAACCTCGAACTGCCGCGCCGGAGAAAAGTCCTGTTCGTTGCGCGAACGCATCTTGCCCTGGCCGTGATAGGCGAAGCCGATTTCGAAGGCGCGGCCGGGATTGTTGCGTGTCGTTACCCACAAATTCTCAAAACCCCCACCTTCGCCCTGTTTGTAGGCGCGGTAGGTCTGGCTTTGAGTGTTGATGAGCTGCATGAAGCGCTCGGCAATCTTGGTTAAGGTGGGAAAATCGCCGCCCGCCATTTCCGGCGCGATCGTCAGGGAGAATTTCTCCCCGCCACTACCACCGAGCGTCAGCGTGATCTGCTCGCCGGTATGAAATGCTGCGCCCTGGCGCGTTTCGGCACGGTTGCCGAAAGTGATGATCGAAATCTGCGGGCTATATAGCTTCGTCGATATTTTGAAATCGTAGTTCCCTGGATTCACTGCTGGCGCCGTTTCCCGCGCTTTGCCGGCTTCGCGGAAAAGGTTGACCGTGCTCGTTCCCTGCAGGTTCGGCAACTGGGTGCTCAGGACGGAAAAACGCACCGAGCCGTCGGGAAATTTGCTCTCCTCGTCCATTTGCAACGGCAGATTGCGTCCGCCGGAATCCCGGGCGACCAGCCTTGTCCCCGCCGGCAGATCGCCTGCCCGGAACGGCTGGCCGAACGTTAGGGGAACGCCGGATTGCCCGCCACCGCTGACGATGATCTCGACGCAAGTGATCGCCTTTTCGGCGCAGGCGGGCGCTTTGTGCGCCGAGTGGGCGGGGGCGGCGGGAGTAGCGGCGGCTTTCGATGCCGGCTGAGCAGGTCCTGCGGCGGCTCGCGGCGGTTCGACCGGCTTGGCGGCACCGGTAGAAGCCGGCGACGGCTCTCCGGCCTTTTCAGGTGCCGGCGCGCTCACCTCCAGGCGTCCGTTCGCGCCGCGCCTCACCTCGCCCAGCATGCTGGGCGCCGACGGCAGGCTCTGGGCAAACGCCTGCCCGCAAACCACTCCCGCCATCCCGAGCATCAGTAGCGGAAGCATCCGCGCAGTGCGAGTGCTGAGGCGGTTAAAGACCATGCGTGGCTCCGGTAATGTTCCAGGCGAGCTCGAGGCGACGCCTTCGAATGGGGCGCAAGCGCTGTCCGGTGTCCCGCCAACTGTGGCAAAATTCATCCCGCGCAATGCATGCGGCGCACCGAGAGGCGCCAGCGGCCAAGCGGCCTTGCGATGCCGGGAAGTTCGATATGCGATTCTAATAGATTGTTGGTGCTCGAGCCGTTGGAGGCTCCTGACGGCAAAATGTTTCAGGAAACGCAGATTTCCCGCGATTTTTTCCTATGCGCCCGTAGCTCATCTGGATAGAGCATCGGCCTTCTAAGCCGAGGGTAGGGGGTTCGAGTCCCTCCGGGCGTGCCAACTTTCCAGCACCAGATCGGCCGCCGCGCCAAGCTGGGACTGGTATTTCAAATTTGGTCGGGGCGCGATCCGTGGTGGAACATCTTAGGACATTGGCGACCCGCCTGTATGTCGGAAACGTACCCCGCGGCGAGTGGTGTGCAACCGACCACCAGCCTCGCTGCGCCATGCTGATGACGGTCGGCTGTCACCCAATAGGAATTGCTCCCGCGAGTGAGAGAAGGCCAAGTCGCTGGCACAAGCAAACCCGCACTGGTGCATAATTCGCCTCTTGCCCAATCACTCCCGACATCCCGCATGACCCGCGTTTTCATCTACGACACGACGCTGCGCGACGGTACGCAGCGCGAAGATCTTTCGCTTTCGCTGGAAGACAAGCTGACCATCGCCCGCCGCCTCGGCGAGTTCGGCGTGCATTACATCGAGGGTGGCTGGCCGGGCTCCAACCCCAAGGACGCCGAGTTTTTCACGCGGGGCATGAAAATGAACCTCGGGCAGGCGAAACTCGCCGCCTTCGGCAGCACCCGGCGCAAGAGCAACCGCTGCGAGGATGACCGAAACCTCAAGGCGCTGCTCGACGCCGGCACGCCGGCGGTGACGCTCGTGGGCAAGAGTTGGGATTACCACGTTACCCACGTCCTCGACGCGACGCTGGAAGAAAACCTCGCCATGATCGGCGAGAGCATGGCGTGGATGAAGGCGCAGGGGCGCGAGGTGATCTACGACGCCGAGCACTTTTTCGATGGATTCCTGGCCAATCCGGATTACGCCATCGCCACGCTGGATGCAGCGTTGAAGGGCGGGGCGGACTGGCTTGTGCTCTGCGAGACCAATGGCGGAAAACTGCCGTGGGAAGTCGAGCAGATCGTTCGTGAGGTCGGTGCGCGCTTGCCGGGTGCCAAGATCGGTATTCATTGCCACAACGATTCCGGCTGCGGCGTTGCCAATTCGCTTTCGGCCGTGCGTGGCGGCGCGGCGATGGTGCAGGGAACGATCAACGGCTACGGCGAGCGCGTTGGCAATGCCGATCTGATCGCCATCATTCCCGACCTGCAGCTCAAAATGGATTGCGAAGTCATCGCCCCCGAGAAGCTTCAGGAATTGACACAGCTCTCCCGCTACGTGGCGGAAGTGGCCAATCTCAAGCACGACGACCATCATCCTTATACCGGCCACAGCGCCTTCGCCCACAAGGGCGGCATCCACGTGGCGGCCATTCTCAAGGCGTCGGATACCTATCAGCACATCGCGCCGGAACTGGTGGGTAATCAGATGCGGGCGGTGATTTCCGAGCTTTCCGGGCGCGGCAATATCCAGCTCCAGGCCAAGGCCCTCGGCATCGAGCTCGATCAGGAAAACGCCCAGCGCGTCCTCGCGCAGATCAAACACCTGGAAAACGAAGGCTTCACCTTCGAGGCGGCGGAAGCCAGCGTCGAACTGATGCTTCATCGGTTGAAACCGGGCTATGTGCGGCCCTTCACGCTGATCGATTATTTCGTCATCAACGAACACCGCCATGGTCGCGGCCTGTTGGCGGAGGCCATGGTCAAGGTCAAGGTCGGCGACGAGGTCAAATTTACCGCCGCCGAGGGTAAGGGGCCGGTCGACGCGCTGGCCACGGCCTTGCGTGCCTCGCTGGTGGAGGTTTTCCCGGTGCTGGAAACGGTGCGGCTGATCGACTACAAGGTGCGCATTCTCAACGGCGACGATGGCACCGCCGCCAATACCCGGGTGCTGATCGAATTCCACTCCGGCCTGGAGGATTGGACCACGGTCGGCGCCAGCGCCAATATTATCGAGGCCAGCTGGCGAGCGCTCTCCGACAGCATGGAGTACGCGCTGGTGAAGCTGCAGGGGTAGGTGCAGCCGAGCGGCGGCTAATCGAAAAGCAGGGCGGCCGCTACCTTGCGGCCTTCGGCGGCCAGGATGTTGTAGGTCCGGCAGGCGGCCTGCAGGTCCATCACCTCGATGCCGATCCCGGCCGGAATAAAGGGCTTGAGCAGTGCTGACGGCGGGAAACGCAGGCGCTTGCCGGTGCCGAGCAGGATGATTTCGACCTCCAGCTTCAGCAGTTTGGCTATTTCCTCGGCGGTCAGCGTCTCGACGGTTGCCGAGGTCCAGTCCGAAATGAGCTGCTTCGGCAAGGCAATGAGATTGCGCTCGTGGCGCTCGTGATTGACAGCGACATAATCATCGCCATAGGCGGTGAATACGTTAAGGCCGGCGATGTCGGGAGAGTGGAGTTTCATGCGTGACGGATGCTCGAAATTGCGGCCCGTAGGGCGATTAAGTAAGATTATACCTTTTGCCGGCGAAGCGTCTGCTTTGCGGCTTCCGGAATAAATCCAGGAAGGGACGGTTGCCATGCAACCCATTTTGAAGTCGAACAAGCTGGCCAATGTGCTTTACGACATCCGCGGGCCGGTCGCCCAACGTGCGAAGCAGATGGAGGAAGAGGGCCACCGCATCATCAAGCTGAACATCGGCAATCTCGCCCCGTTCGGCTTCGATGCGCCGGAAGAAATCCAGCAGGACATGATTCGCAACCTGCCCAATTCCGCCGGATATTCGGATTCGAAGGGGATTTTCGCCGCGCGCAAGGCGGTGATGCACTACAGCCAGGAAAAGCAGATCAAGGGCGTTGCCCTGGAAGACATCTATCTCGGCAACGGCGTTTCCGAGTTGATCGTACTGTCGATGAACGCCTTGCTCAACGCCGGCGACGAAGTGCTGGTGCCGGCGCCGGACTATCCGCTGTGGACGGCGGCGGTCAATCTTTCTGGCGGGACGCCGCGGCATTATGTCTGCGACGAAACCAATGGCTGGCTGCCCGATCTCGACGATATCCGCGCCAAGATCACGCCGAAAACCCGCGCCATCGTCGTCATCAACCCCAACAACCCGACCGGGGCGCTGTATCCGACGCCGCTGCTCCAGGAAATCGTCGAAATCGCCCGCCAGCACGGGTTGATCGTCTGTTCCGACGAGGTCTACGACAAGGTTTTGTACGATGGCAATACGCACACCGCCATCGCCTCGCTCTCCGAGGATGTGCTGACCGTCACCTTCAATGGCCTGTCGAAGAACCACCGCTCCTGCGGCTATCGCGCCGGCTGGATGATCGTTTCCGGGGACAAGCGCAATGCGCGGGACTACATCGAAGGCCTTGATCTGCTCGCCAACATGCGCATGTGCTCCAATGTGCCCGGCCAATACGCCATCCAAACGGCGCTGGGCGGTTATCAGAGCATCAACGATCTGGTGGCGCCGAGCGGACGCATGTGCCGCCAGCGCAACCTCGCCTACGACATGATCACCGCCATTCCAGGTGTCAGCTGCGTCAAGCCGAAGGCGACGCTCTATATGTTCCCCCGGCTCGACCCCAAGGTTTATCCGATACAGGATGACCAGCAATTCATGCTGGAACTGCTGCAGGAAGAGCGCTTGTTGCTGACGCATGGCACCGGTTTCAACTGGGCGCAGCCCGATCATTTCCGTCTCGTCTTCCTGCCGCACGAAGACGAATTGACCGAAGCGATCGGCCGTCTGAGCCGCTTCCTTGATGGTTATCGAAAAAAGCATGCCTGAAAACGCCGTGAGAGATTTCGGCAATCGGGCGGTCTAACCACCGGACGATGGCCTCCGCCTCTTCCGCCTTCCACTGAAATGAGTTGTCGCGAGTTATGAAACCTATCCATGTTGGTCTTCTCGGTATCGGTACGGTCGGCGGCGGAACCTTCGCCGTCCTCGGCCGCAATGCGGAAGAAATCACCCGGCGTGCCGGCCGGCCGATCCGCATTTCCGCCGTCGCCGACAAGAACGTCGAGCTTGCCCGCAAGGTCGCCGGTACTTCTTGCAAAGTGACGGACGATGCTTTTGCCGTGGTCAACGACCCGGAAATCGACATCGTCGTCGAACTGATCGGCGGCTACGGCGTTGCCCGGGAACTGGTGCTCAAGGCCATCGAGAACGGCAAGCACGTGGTCACCGCCAACAAGGCGCTGCTCGCGGTGCATGGCACCGAAATTTTCACCGCCGCGAGCAAGAAGGGCGTCATGGTGGCCTTCGAAGCGGCGGTGGCCGGCGGCGTGCCCATCATCAAGGCGCTGCGCGAAGGGCTGACCGCCAATCGCATCGAGTGGATCGCCGGCATCATTAACGGCACGACCAATTTCATCCTCTCGGAAATGCGCGACAAAGGGCTCCCTTTCGACGCGGTGCTGAAGGAAGCCCAGCGTCTGGGCTACGCCGAAGCCGACCCCACCTTCGACATCGAAGGTATCGATGCCGCGCACAAGGTCAGCATTCTTTCCGCCATCGCCTTCGGCATCCCGGTGCAATTCGATCAGGCCTACGTCGAAGGCATCACCAAGCTCCAGGCGATGGATATCAAATACGCGGAGCAGTTGGGGTATCGCATCAAGCTCCTCGGTATCGCCCGCCGGCGCGAGCAGGGCGTCGAACTGCGCGTCCATCCGACGCTGGTGCCGGCCAAGCGCCTGATCGCCAACGTCGAAGGCGCCATGAACGCGGTGCTCGTCTATGGCGATGCTGTCGGCGCCACTCTTTACTACGGCAAGGGCGCTGGCGCGGAACCAACCGCTTCCGCCGTCATCGCCGATCTGGTCGATGTCACCCGTCTGGCTTCCGCTGATCCCGAACACCGCGTCCCGCATCTCGCCTTCCAGCCCGACGCCATGGCCGATCTGCCCATCCTGCCCATGGAAGAAGTCGAAACCGGCTGCTATCTGCGCATGCGGGTCGAGGACAAGCCGGGCGTGCTGGCCGACATCACCCGTATCCTGGCCGATTGCGGCATTTCCATCGACGCCATGTTCCAGCGCGAGCCGGAAGAGGGCGAGGGCGAAACCGACATCATCATCCTCACCCACGTCTGCGTCGAAAAAAGCGCTAACGCGGCCATTGGCAAAATCGAGGCGCTGCCGGTGGTCCGTGGCAAGGTTACCCGTCTGCGGCTGGAATCCCTGCAATGAACGCCCTGCGCGCCCTGTTGGTGATATTGACGATGTTCCTCGCCGGTTGTGAAACGACCGACGGCCATCTCTTTACCTACGCGGCGCAGGGGACGGTCATCCAGGCTGAGCGCTTGGTGGCCAAGGTTTATGGTCATCCCGCGAAGGCGTTGCCCTACGGCGGCGTCGACATCGACGAGTCTGTAAAACGTATCCAGGCGCGCTGGCCCCGGTTGCAAGTCGAACTCGCCAAGGGCAGCCTGGGAATGACCGACAATGGCTACATCGCCATCCGTGAAAAAGGCAGCCAAGCGGCGGAATTGCGCAAGCTTGTCCGGGCCGAAAACCTGGATCGCCAGATTCTCTATCTGGCGATGAGCGAAGGCGTCGGCCATGGCGGGGCGTACATTCTCACCTGGTTGCCCTACACGGAGGATGTCTTTGCCGGCCAATGGATCAAGCAAGCGCCAGCGGGTTGGTGGTTCCTCGACGCCGAACAGATATGGCGGCGCACCCCGCCTCCCGCTGCCAAACCATGAAGAACAGCAGCTTGATTCCGCTCGCCGTGGTGGCGATGTTTTGTTTTATGGCCGCCCTGTTCCTCGGCGCCAACGGCCTGCTCGTGCCGGCGGCAGCGATGCATGTTGCCTTTGCCATGGGCGTGGTGCCGTTGATCTTCGGCGCCATGCTGCACTTCGTCCCGGTGCTCACCCTTTCGGGCGCGCCCAATCGGGGCATCAATGCCATGCCGTTCGTCGTCCAGGTGTTGGGTGCCGGCGTGGTCGGTGCCATGCAGGGCTGGTTGCCGCGCGATGTATTGCATGCGGTGGCATTGATCAACGGCATGATTGCGCTGGCGCTGCTGATTTGGGTGGTGGACAGAGCCCGCCACTGCGTCGGCCGGCCGCATCCCGGCTGGCGGTGGTATGCGAGCGCGCTGACAGTGCTGATTTTTGCCATGGTTTCCATCCTTTTCATGGATAGCGCGCATGGTGGCGCTGCACGTCTCTTCCACATGCACGCCAATACGCTGGGTTTCGTGGGTCTGGCTGCGCTGGGCACCTTGCCGGTATTGCTCCCTACCGTCATCGGCAAGCCGGAACTGCGCGCTGCCTGGTGGCTGCAACGCTGGAGCCTGCGCATGCTGGTCGCGGTTCTGGCCTTGGCGCTCGGCGCCGCGATATTTCCCGCCCTCGCCATCGCCGGCGTAATCGTTCTGCTGATCGGCATCGTCGTCCTGGTCAAGCGTTGGGTCAGTACTTTCGGCTGGCGTGCGCTCTCCCAGGATGGGGCGGCCGCCTCCCTGGTGCTGGCGGTGGCCGGGTTCTGCACCTTGTTGCTGGTCGGGGTGGCCCATGGCGTGGGCCTCATCCCCGCCCGCCCGTCGATCGCTGGTTTCGTTGCCTGTTTCCTGATGCCGTTGTTGACCGGCGCATTGACGCAATTGCTGCCAGTCTGGCGCCATCCCGGGCCGCTGACGCGCGCCCGCGAAATCCTCCGCACTCGGCTCGCCAAGGGAGGGCAGGTCCGGGCGCTTCTCTTTATCAGCGGCGGATTGGCCTTTCTCAGCGGCTTCGCTCCCGTAGGCGTGGTGCTCGCGGGCATCGGCCTTGCCATCTTCGTTTTCGCGCCGCTGCTTCCCGCGCGGTAAAATCACCGTCTTTCCGATTTCAGGCTCGCCCAATGCGCTACGTTTCCACCCGCGGCAATGCGCCCGCACAGGCTTTCTGCGACATTCTCCTCGGTGGTCTGGCGCCCGATGGTGGGTTGTATCTACCGGCGGAATATCCCCGTATCGGCCGCGCCGAACTGGACGCCTGGCGGCAGCTTTCCTACGCTGAACTCGCGTTCGCCATCCTCTCCAAATTCATCGACGACATTCCCGCCGCCGATCTCAAGGCGATTTGCGACCGGACTTATACCCCGGAGACCTACCGCTTCACGCGCAACGGTGGCGAGGCCAGCGATATCACTCCGGCTACTCGTCTTGAGGAAGGCCTGTTCCTGCTCGAACTCTCCAACGGCCCGACCTTGGCCTTCAAGGACATGGCGATGCAGCTGCTGGGAAATTTGTTCGAGTACGTGCTGGAGCGTCGCAACGAATCCATCAACATTCTTGGCGCCACCTCCGGCGATACCGGTTCGGCGGCCGAGTACGCCATGCGCGGCAAACACAATGTCCGCGTCTTCATGCTCTCGCCGCATGGTCTGATGAGCCCCTTCCAGCGGGCGCAGATGTATTCGCTCGAAGATGCCAACATTTTCAACATCGCGGTTACCGGCATGTTCGACGATGCGCAGGATGTGGTGAAGGCGGTGTTCAACGATGCCGCCTTCAAGGCGACGCACAAGATCGGCGCCGTCAATTCGATCAACTGGGGACGGGTCGCCGCCCAGGTCATCTACTACTTCAAGGGCTATTTCGCCGCCACGCAGTCCAACGACGAACAGGTGTCCTTCGCCGTTCCTTCGGGCAACTTCGGCAACATCTGCGCCGGCCACATCGCCCGCGTCATGGGGTTGCCGATCGCCCAACTGGTGCTGGCGACCAACGAGAATGACGTGCTCGATGAGTTCTTCCGCAAAGGCGTCTATCGCCCGCGCGCCACGACGGAAACCCAGGTCACGACCAGTCCTTCGATGGATATTTCCAAGGCCTCCAACTTCGAGCGTTTCGTCTTCGACCTGGTTGGTCGCGACCCCGCCAAGGTGCGCGAGCTATGGAACAAGGTCGACAAGGGCGAGTTCTTCGATATCTCGGAGACGCCGTATTGGGAGAAATTGCCCGACTTCGGGTTCGTATCGGGCCGCAGCACGCATGTCGACCGTCTGGCCACCATCAAGAACGTCTGGGAGGAATATAACGTCATGATCGACCCGCATACGGCGGATGGCGTCAAGGTGGCCCTTGATCGTCGCCAACCGGGCGTGCCGATGATCGTGCTTGAAACCGCCCAGCCCGCCAAGTTCGAGGCGACGATTCAGGAAGCGCTCGGTTGTGCCACAGTGCGTCCGGCTGGCCTCGAAGGCATCGAGAACCTGCCGCAACGCGTTGAAGTCATGGCTCCCGACGCCGAAGCGATCAAGCGCTTTATCGCGGCGCGGGTTTAGGGTTTGGCGGATTTAAGGCCGACGGACCCTTAAGCTACAAAGCGCATCGAAAGATCCATCGCCTTGACGTCCTTGGTCAAGGCGCCAACGGAAATGCGGTCGACGCCGGTTTCGGCGATAGCGCGCACCGTTTCCAAGCTGACATTGCCCGAGGCTTCGAGGATGGCGCGTCCTGCGTTGATGCTGGCCGCTTCCCGCAGCATGTCCAAACTGAAGTTGTCGAGCAGGATCATGCGGGCGCCGGCCTTGAGTGCCGTGGTCAATTCTTCAAGGCTCTCGACCTCGATTTCGACGAATTGGCATCGGTCGCCTGCTCTTTCGGCGATGGCGTTCGCCGCTTCCAGCGCCTCGCGAATGCCGCCCGCCGCCAGGATGTGATTTTCCTTGATCAGGATGGCATCCCACAGCGCCAGGCGGTGATTGCCACCGCCGCCGACACGGACGGCGTACTTCTGTGCCACGCGTAGTCCCGGGAGCGTTTTTCTCGTATCCACCACCTGGGCCTTGGTGCCGGCGACGGCATCCGCATAGATACGCGCTTTGCTGGCGACGGCCGAGAGCAGTTGCAGAAAATTAAGCGCGCTGCGCTCAGCCGAAAGCAAGGAGCGCGCTTCGCCTTGGATGCGGCACAACAATTGATTGGCTTCGATGCGATCGCCATCGGCGGCAAGCCATTCGATGCGGGTCGCTGCGTCGATTTCGGTGAAGCAGCGCTCGAACCAGGCGGTGCCGCAAAGCACTCCGGCTTCGCGGGAAATCACGGTGGCGCTAACGGCGTTGGGGTAAGGAACCAGTTCGGCCGTCAAATCCCCGGCACCGAGATCCTCTTTGAGCGCCATTTCGACGTTGCGTGCGATTTCGGAGCCGAGAAGGAGTTGGAGTTGGTTGGACATGCGTTAGAGCGGGCGGTTGGACGTAGGAGGGCCATTGTATCGCAGCCGACGGAGGATGAATCCGCTGGCGTCAACCGGGCAACCCTGTTCAAAGGGTATGGACGGCCCCTGGGGAATCAGTGATGTGCGATCCATTCGTTAAGCAGGCGTCGGGCGGGATCGATGAGTTCGCCGGCCGTCAAGCCGACCGGACCAACGCCTTCTGCCACCAATGCATCGGCAACCGCACCGTGAAGATGGACCGCCGCCAAAGCGGCAGCTTCCATTTCCCAGCCCTGAGTGAGCAGGGAAAGCGCCATTCCGGTGAGGACGTCGCCGCTGCCCGCGGTGGCCAGGGCAGGGTTGCCGGTAGTGTTGATCCACCAGCGCCCATCCGGCGCCGCGACGACCGTGCCGCAGCCCTTCAGCGTGACATAACAGGAAAAACGGCTGGCGATGTCACAGGCCGCCGCACAACGATTGTTGGTGACTTCGGCGATATCGGCATCGAGCAAACGCGCGGCTTCGGCCGGGTGAGGCGTCAAGAGCGCCGGCGTCTGGCGCGCGGCGAGGGCCGTTTGCAGGTTGCCTTCCAGGGCCAGCAGATTGAGCGCGTCTGCATCGAGCACAAGCGGGAGCTCCAGGGAGAGCGCATGTTCGACCAGACGCGTCGCTTGCAGGCTGGTTCCGAGACCGGGTCCGCAGGCGAGCGCTTGAATGTCCGCGCCCAGCACGCCTTCCGGCTTGCGCAACATGAGTTCGGGCTGCATCAAGTCGATGGCCGGCGCTTCCGGCGCAAGTGCGCCAAGATAAACCCGACCGGCGCCAAGCTTCAACGCGGCCCGGCCGGCCAGGAAGATGGCGCCCAGCATGGAGTGGGCACCGCCGAGCAAACCAGCGCTGCCATAGGTGCCTTTATGCGTGTTTTTAGCGCGGCGGCGCAGGTTGGCGGCGAAGAGATCGCGACCGATGGTGTGGCCGTCGGCGCTCTCCTTCGGAGGAAAAGTCCCGAGATCGGCGATACGGACCTCGCCGCAATGATCCGGACCGTCAGCGGTGAGCAATCCCGGCTTGCCGGCGATGAAGGTCAACGTATGCGTGGCCTGTACGGCGATTCCCAGCGTTCGACCACTGTCGACATTGAGGCCGGTCGGGCAGTCGAGCGCCAACAGCGGACAGTGGTGCTGGATCGAAAGGGCATTCATGGCGCCAACCCATTCCGCATGAATGCCTTCCGGCGCGCTGCTCAGACCGATACCGAACAAGCCGTCTACGATCAGGCTCCAGTGCGGCTCCTCCGGAATGGCGTCGAGCACCAGACCGCCAGCTTCGGCAAACCGCGAATACGCCGCGGCCGCATCTTGCGACATTCTGGCGGGATCGCCGGAGAAAACCAGATGCACGGCAAAATGCTTTTGACGCAGGCGGCAAGCCATCTCGAACGCATCACCGCCATTGTTGCCGGGGCCGGCAAAAACCAGGATGGGTCCCGGCATGTCGTTCGTCAGTTCGCTCGCCCATTCCGCCGCCGCCAGGCCGGCACGCTGCATCAGCGGTTCGCCGGTATGCTTGGCCTCGACCCGGCGAATCGCGGCGCGACAGAAAAGTGGCTGACTCGACATGGTGGTCTCCGGTAGTGGAAAGAAAAAGGGGTTTGCGATTAACGCAAACCCCCGGGCATCAGTTGGTGGGTGCTGAGGGGTTCGAACCCCCGACATCCAGCTTGTAAGGCTGGCGCTCTACCAACTGAGCTAAGCACCCTTTCTGAAGCAATTAATTGACTGCGTCCTTCAGGGCCTTGCCGGCGCGGAATTTTGGCACCTTGGCGGCCTTGATCTTGATGGTGGCGCCGGTGCGAGGATTGCGGCCGCTACGGGCAGCGCGCTTGCCAACGTAGAAAGTGCCGAAGCC
>JAPUEC010000059.1 GCA_027492775.1 Rhodocyclaceae bacterium | reverse complement strand
CTGCTATTTGCATGGCGGTTCTTTTCTTGTTGCTATAAGAGTTATCTGGTAAATATTGGTTTGGATCTGCGCCTTTTTTCAACAATTGCTTTGCCGTAGAGAAATCTTTCCTTTCCAATGCAATTACCATGGAAACGCCAAGATCTTGTTGGCTAGGTTTCCATTGTTGAATTTTTTCATTTAATGCCAAGCATTCAGTATGTAGTTGGGCAGTCTTGGATTGATATTGAAATTGATAATATTGAGGGAATTCAGGAGTTGCGCCCTGTTCAAGTAGCCAAAGTGCAGTTTTGCACTGCCCATGGTGGAAAGCGACCGTAAATGCGGTGTCGTACCCTGAAACCCTAGCGTTTAAAGGAACAGCCGACGGGATAAACAATTTTAGAACGTCCGTGGAACCATGTGTAGCTGCCATTGTTACCACTCCTTCTAATTCATTTCGATTAAACCCGGAGTGTGCGATGCGCAAAATTTTCATTCCAAATGCATCGTTTCTTTTTGCTGCAGAAAGATAAGGAATAGTGTCTTCATTTGGTGCCCACGGGGGATTATTACTCCAATCAAATAGAGAACCGGGCAAATGAGAGATAAAGATGCCTGCGCGCCCTAATTTCTGTGGGACACGGAAAAGATTCAGAATGTAGCCGAATGCAAAAAGCAAGCAAAAACAAATAATTATCTGTCGCTTCCGTTTGCTGATAACCATACCGCCTCTGTTTTCGAAAAAACCCAGGAGTAGAAGTTTGCGAATTTACAGCAAAAAACTAGCTCCGTTAGAAGATCATATAATTTTTCATCTTATATTACGATGTAAAGATCAGAAACTGCTGATGCCTGACTACTCTATGAACCGCTCAGGTCGATAGTTCGCATTCCTAGACAGGAAAGCCGCCGGTGACGACCTCCCAATACTGAATGGCAGGTAGGTAACCGAGGATTGCTACCAGATTCGGTGCCTCAGACCAGCGGCCGGATTGGCCGAAAAGTTGCCGGCACGTTCTGTGCACTCAACTTAGCGCCCTGAACCCGCCTATCCTGCGCCGTTCAATACCGCGAAGATGGCATGCATTGCGACCACAGGCACTCCGTCGACATCAAGCGTGCCCGAAGCATGACAAAGCCGTTTTCCGATTTTTACTCGGTCGGGCTTTCCTTCGATCCATTGTCCGGGATGCGCGGGTGAAAGAAACTGGATCGAGAGGTTGGATGTGGCGATTCGCCACTCCTTTGGAATCCGGTGGTTGATGTTGTAGCCGAGCACCACGTCGGCCATCGCAGCCAAAAACCCGCCATGTACGGTGCCTCCGCCATTGCAATGTTGGGCGCCTACTTCGACGCGAAACACCAAATCAGCGTTGGATTGGCGGAAGTAAAAAGGCGCAATCGAAGCGATGAATGCGCCGGGCGCCCGCCACATTGAAAAACCGGAATCCAGCCAGGTCTGCGCCAGCGGTGATATGGCGCTCACTGCGCTTGTGCCTTTGCGACCGCCAAGGCGTCTTCGAGCCGATCATTGCCCCAGAACATTTCATCCACGGCGAAGAACATGGGCGCGCCGAAAATTCCCCGGTCGAAGGCAGTTTCCGTCGCATGGCGTAATCGCCGCTTGTTTTCTTCCGACTGCGCTTGCGCCACAATGGCCTCGGCGTTTACGTCCATGGAAGCAAGAACCTCCCGCACGGCATCTTCCGAGTCGAGATCTTTGTCTTCAACGAAGTTGCGGGTCATCACTGCCCGGACAAAATCCCCAATCCATTCTTCGTTCATTCCGAGCACCGCAACCCGAGTCGGAAGGATCGCTCGGCGCGGGAAGACGGAAGGCTTCTTCCATGCAAGGCCGTACTTCTGCGCCTGGCGCTCCATGTCCTTCCAAACGTATTCGCCTTTCTGTTTTTGCAGGACGAACGGCGAGGATTCCCAACCTGAGGATTGAAAGATGGCCCCCAGCAGAAACGGTTTCCAGGCAAGGGCAAGCCCGAGACTGCTGGCGAGTTCTTCGATACGCATCGCAGCCAGATAACTGTAATTGCTGCCAAAATCGAACCAGAACTCGATGGTCCGACGGTCTGCATCAGGTGAGGAACGATCCATTCATCTTCTCCGGCAACGCGGATGGCGGCGTGCTTGGCTTCAATCGAATATTGCGAGGCAGCGCACTTCAATGCTCTCGCGCAGCGGGGTGGATTCCGTTGCTTCCGGATGATCGAAAGCTGCATGAGGCGTAAAACGGGAGACGCCATTGATCAACGAGTCGTACTGTTTGAATATCAGCGCCTCATTGCGATCCATTGCCGGGTAGTAGTACCAGCGATGCCGAGGCGAGTGCCGCACCAGATAAATCTTGCCAGTACGATCCTGATATCTGATTTCGCAAGCCTCCAGATCGCTGGCACCCACCGAGCGCGCATCGCAAACCGCCAGCGGCGTGTCGAGCGCGGGCCCTTTGATTGATCGCCAGACATTGACGATGGCGTATCTTTGAATCGAGTCGCTCAACGCCTGATCCTTCAAAACGAGATTGAGGCGTTTTTGGCCCGTTTCCTCGGAATAGTCCACATGAACACGGCCCACGGCTCCGGGCTTGCTGCCATCTCCGGAGCGCCCGAATGTGAGCGGAGGTCGCCCTGGCTCGCGCTTCCTGACCTGGTGATCGAAGACGATCACCGACGAGGCGCCGGTTGCATCCCTGACGAGTTCCGAGCATTCGGCATGGTACTGGCCAACAATTTCTTGTTCGTCC
>JAPUEC010000058.1:6937-21719 GCA_027492775.1 Rhodocyclaceae bacterium | reverse complement strand
AGGGTGACGATGCCAAAGCCTGATAACGGCTGATCGCCGCGCCCGGCCGAAGCGGCGACGCCGATGCCGACGGCGAGGACGAGGGGAACGGTCACCGGCCCGGTGGTGATCGCCCCGCAATCCCAGGCCAGGCCGATGATGCGGTCGAGTCCGGGGTTCAGGCCGGCATAGACGGTGAGCCCCAGGCAAACCGGTACGATGATCAGGATCAGCGCCTTCAGCGGCCAGCCGAACATGAAGCGCAGAAAGCCAAGCACCACCGCCAGCCCCACCCCGAACGCGACGGCGAGCACCAGCCAGTCGACATGCAGGCTGAGCATGGCCTTGAGCAGCCCGGCACGCTCGGCCGACAAGGACTCTCCCGCCGCCTGCAGAACGCCGATGGCCGGCTCCGCGAAGGTCGCCGCCACGCCGAGCAGCAGCCCGAAACCGAGAACGGTCGGGATCGCCGACCGCTCCGGCATGAGGAAGCCGATGTTTTCGGCAAAGGGCATCAAGCCCTGTTTCACGCCTTCCATGAAAAACATGAGGCCCAGCAAGACCGCGGCGATGCCCAGCACGACGACTTCCGCCCCGCGCGGCGAAGTCCGCAACACCAGCATCTGAAAGCCGATGAGCATCAGCGCCAGCGGCACGACGGCGCGCAGTTGCTCGTTGAAGCGGACGGAGACGTAGGGGGTGAGCAAACGATGCAAGTCGAGCGGGCGCAGGCGATTGAGCGCCCACGGCTCATCCACTTCGATGCGGATCACCTCGTTGTAGCTGATCTGGCGCTGATGCCGACGCAAGGCGCCGAGCACCGTCCCATAGCGGAGTTCCTTGGCCACACGTCCTCGCGGCAACTGTTTGGCATCATTGTGCCACAGCCGGCAAGCTATTCAGGGTTGCGGGAATCCAGGAGCAAGGTTACCGGGCCGTCGTTGGTCAGGCTGACTTGCATGTCGGCGCCGAAAACACCGGTCGGGACCGGCTTCCCCAACTCCGCTTCCAGTTTGGCGACGAAACGTTCGAACAGCGGTTGCGAGATATCGCCGCGCGCCGCCCGGCTCCACGAAGGACGATTGCCCTTGCGGGTCGAGGCAAACAGCGTGAACTGCGAGACGGCGAGGATTTCGCCGCCGGTCTCCGGCAGGCTCAGGTTCATCACCTCATCGGCGTCGGCGAAAATCCGCAGACGGACGAGCTTGCTTGCCATCCAGTCGAGGTCGGCTTCGCCATCTGCCGCCTCGAAGCCCGCCAGAACCAGTATTCCCGGACCAATACGGCCCACCGTGGACGATCCCACCTCCACCCGCGCTTCCCGCACCCGCTGAACGACGACCCGCATTCTTTTCTCCCAGATTTACCGCCATGCTCGCGCCCATTTTTGCATGAGCGCAAGGCCCTGCGCCAAGTGTCTGATTTGCTTGAAACGCCCGTCGGGCGCGATTCCTGCCGGCGGCAATCACCCTCGTCCGTTACCCAAAGGAGTGATCATGAAAAAATGGATTTTCCCCCCGGCACTGCTCGTCGCCGCGCTGCATGCGCCCGGGGCACTCGCCTTCCCCATCGCATCGCCCGGGACCGAAGGCATCGGCGCCGTTACGCACGGCAACACGGAGGTCTTTGCCACCTACCTTGGCAGCGCCTCCGACTACTCGGACCGCCTATACCTCGAACTGGACGCCTCGGGCGCCCCGGGCATGGACGGCAATTTCGCCAACGACCTCTTTCTTTTCGCCAATCAGGGCTTCGCGCCCGGTTACACCCGCAGCCTCGGCAATTTGGCCATGCATACGCCGCTGACCTTCCGGCTGCAGGTCGTCAACACCGGCCGCAACTACTTTACCGGCCCGGGCACGCTCAACCCGGATCGCGCGCCGCATGCCCGCGTGCAGGAAAACTGGCAACCCGAGGTGACGCTGGTGAGTTTTGAAGATGCATTCAACGGCCCCTTCAGCTTCAACGATTTCAGCTTTTCCTTCACCAACACCTACATCGCCCCGCCGCCTCCCCCGCCGCCGCCACCGGGCGCGGTACCGGAGCCCTCGGCACTATTCCTTTCGGGCCTCGGCCTTGTGGGTTTGGCAGCATCGCGGCGACGTAAATCGCGGTAGCGGATATCCGGGCGTTCCTCTTCCCGGGGAGCGCCTTACCGCTGTATTTGGCACTGGGGGATGCCCTGTCGCCCCATATGATCGCCGCTCGCCTGAACGACGAACCGCCTTATCCCTCTCGACTGGCTTATGGCGCCGCGCCGCCTTGGGCGGATCCGCCGGCAGCATCGACTAAAACCTACTAAACCGAGCTTTATTTAGTATACATGGCGCCAATCGCGCCTTAAACTAACACCTACTAAAAAACTCGTTGATTAGTAGTCAATGCACATTCCACTCTCTCCGCCAGGATTGCAGAACCTGCTCGCCGGCCTCGCGCCCGAGGAAATCGCCGCCGTACTAGGAGCGGGCGACCCGCCCTCGCCGGTCGTCGGCGGCCGCTACCTGCATTGGGATGAACTCCGCCATCGCCAACCGCCCAGCGGCTTGTCGCATGAACAATGGTGGCTGCGCATCAAGATCGCCCGCCAAAGCCAATATAAGGAATTGCCGCTGCTCGACAAGGCCGGCGAAGCCTTCGTCATCTGCGCGCCGGAGCCGGTGCAGATCGACCTGCACCACATCGACCGGGACGCCGCCGGCCACATCATCCTGGGCGACACCATCACCAGCGAGGACCGCGACCGCTACCTGATGCATTCACTCATCGAGGAGGCGATCACCTCGAGCCAACTCGAAGGCGCCTCGACCACGCGCCGGGCGGCCGAGAAGATGCTGCGGGAGGGACGGCGCCCGCGCGACACCAGCGAGCGCATGATCTTCAACAATTTCCGCGCCATGGAAATCATCCGCGAAATGCGCGACGACCCGATGACGCCGGAGCGCATCCTAGACCTGCACCGTGCCGTCACCGAGGACACCCTCGACAACCCGTCCGAAGCCGGCTGCCTGCGTAACGACGACGAGGTCACCGTGCGCGACCGCAAGGACAACACCCTGCTGCATCAGCCGCCGCCCTGGCGCGAACTGCCGGAGCGGCTCGAGCGCCTGTGCGCCTTCGCCAATACCGATGAACACGCCGCGCCCTTCGTCCACCCCGTGCTCCGCGCCATCCTGCTGCACTTCATGATGGGCTACGACCACCCCTTCGCCGACGGCAACGGCCGCACGGCGCGGGCGCTGTTCTACTGGTCGATGGCGCGCAGCGGCTACTGGCTGACCGAATTCATCTCCATTTCCGAATTCCTGCGCCAGGCGCCGGCCCGCTACGTCAAGGCCTACCTGCACACCGAAACCGACGACAACGACGTCACCTACTTCGCCATCCATCAGCTGGCGATCATCCGCAAGGCGATCAAGGCGCTGCTCGATTATCTCGAACGCACCACCGCCGAGCAGCGGCAGACCGAGCAACTGCTGTCGCGCCCCGGCGAACTGCGGAGCCAGCTGAACCACCGGCAAATCTCGCTGCTCACCCATGCCCTCAAGCATGCCGGTGCCGAATATCGCGTCAGCGGGCACCAGCGCACCCACGGCGTGGTCTACCAGACGGCGCGGACCGATTTGCTGCAACTGGCCGAACTCGGCCTCCTGATTCAATGTCAGGAAGGCAAGGCCTACGTTTTTGTCACCCCCGAGAATCTGCGCGAGCGCCTCAACCAGCTGGCCGCCGCCAAGCCCGCACCTTAGGAAACCCGAATGCGCACTGAAACGCCGCAAGCCATCCACCTCAAGGATTACACGCCCGCCAGCTTTCTGATCGATCGCGTCGATCTCGATGTGGCGATCCACGCGGGCCATGCCATCGTCGCCGCGACCCTGGCCTTCCGGCGCAACCCGGCCGCCACGCCCTCCCTCCCGCTGGTATTGAATGGCGAGGAACTGATGCTGGAATCCATCAGCATCGACGGCCGCGAATTGACGCCGGACGAGTACACGCCGGCCGAGGATTCCCTGACCCTGCGCTGCGCCCTGCCGGAAAGCTTCACCCTCCATACCGTCAGCCGCCTCGACCCCGACCGCAACACCCGCCTCTCCGGCCTCTATCGTTCGCAGGATGGCTATTTCACGCAATGTGAGGCCGAGGGCTTCCGCCGCATCACCTGGTTCCTCGACCGCCCGGATGTGATGGCGACCTACACCTGCACCATTCACGCAGACAAGGCGCGCTTCCCCATCCTGCTCGCCAACGGCAACCCGGTGGGCGCGGGCGACGAGGAAGGCGGTCGTCATTGGGCCAAATGGGAAGACCCGTTCAAGAAGCCGTCCTATCTTTTCGCCATGGTCGCCGCCAAGCTGGAGGTGCTGGAAGACCATTACCTCACCGCCTCCGGCCGCCAGGTGCGCTGCGCCATCTATGTCGAGCCGGGCAAGCTCGACCAATGCGCTCATGCGCTCGAAGCGCTGAAAAAGGCGATGCGCTGGGACGAGGAAGTCTTCGGGCTGGAAATGGACCTCGACCACTACATGATCGTCGCCGTCGGCGACTTCAACATGGGCGCCATGGAGAACAAGGGCCTCAACATCTTCAACACCAAGTACGTGCTGGCGCGCCCCGACATCGCCACCGACATCGATTACCAGAACATCGACCGCGTCGTTGCCCACGAATACTTCCACAACTGGACCGGCAACCGCGTCACCTGCCGCGACTGGTTCCAGCTCTCGCTGAAGGAAGGCCTGACCGTTTTCCGCGACCAGCAATTCGGCATGGACGTGCATTCGCGCGGCGTCACCCGCATCCAGGAAGTGCGGACGCTGCGCACCGCCCAGTTCCCCGAGGATGCCGGCCCCATGGCGCACCCCATCCGGCCAGCCTATTACGCCGAGATCAACAATTTCTACACCGCTACGGTGTATGAAAAGGGCGCCGAAGTCATCCGTATGATCCACACCCTGATCGGCGCCGCCGCCTTCCGCCGGGGCATGGATCTATACTTCGCCCGCCACGACGGCCAGGCGGTCACCTGCGAGGATTTCGTCGCCGCCATGCAACACGCTTCCGGCCTCGACCTGACGCAGTTCAAGCGCTGGTACAACCAGGCCGGCACACCGAGGCTGACCGTGCGCGGCCGGCACGACTCCCCCAGCCGGCGCTTCACGCTCGAAGTCGAACAGCACTATCCGCCCACCGCCTACGAAAACCGCCTCGAAGCGGAGGGCCAAGCGCCCGAGCGCGGACCCTACCACCTGCCGCTGGTGCTCGCGCTGCTCGACGCCCAAGGCCGCGAACTGCCCTTGCGCTTGGCTGGCGAGGCGAGCGCCGAGGGCAGCGAGCGCGTGCTGCAAATTCGCGATGATCGCCAGACTTTCGTTTTCGAAGACATCCCTGAAGCGCCCGTCCCATCGCTGCTGCGCGGCTTCTCAGCGCCGGTGGTGCTGGATTATCCCTACCGCGAAAGCGAGCTCATTCACCTCATGGCGCACGACCAGGATGCGTTCAGCCGCTGGGAAGCCGGCCAGCGGCTCGCCACCGATATCCTGCTGCGCGGAGTCGAGGCCTTCACACCCGGATGCGACGAAAATCTCGCCTGGATTCCCCCGGGCTACGTGGACGCGATGCGGGCGCTGCTCGATTCCGCTTTTACCGCCGGCGGCGATCCGGCCCTGGTGGCCGAAGCGCTGGCGCTGCCTTCGGAAGTGGTGCTCGCCGAAGCCATTCCCGGAGAGATCGATCCCGAGGCCATTCATCGCGCCCGGCTGGCGCTGCGCCGCCATCTCGCGTCGGAACTGAAGGAAAGCTTCCTGCTCGCCTACGACCGCCTGAAAATCACCGCGCCCTATTCCGCCGACGCCCGCCAAGCGGGCGCCCGCGCCTTGCGCAACGCCTGCCTCGCCTATCTGGCGGAAGCGGACGAGGATCACCACGCGCTCGCCATGGCACACTTCGAGGAAGCGGAGAACATGACCGACAGCCTCGCCGCGCTCACCGCGCTGGCGCAATTTGAAGGCCCGGAGCGCGAAGCGGCGCTCGCCATTTTCTTCACCACCTGGCTGGACGAAGCGCTGGTGGTCGACAAGTGGCTGCAGGTCCAGGCCACTTCCCGCGCCTCGGATACCGGCAAGCGCGTGCGCGACCTGTTGCGGCATCCGGCTTTCGACATCAAGAACCCGAACAAGGTCTATGCGCTGATCCGCGCCTTCTGCGCCGCCAATCCCTTGCATTTCCACGCTTTCGACGGCTCTGGCTATGCTTTCGCCGCCGACTGCATCATCGAGCTCGATGCGCTCAATCCGCAGGTCGCCGCCCGCGTCGCCCGCAGCTTCGACCGCTGGCGCAAGCTCGACCCGCAACGCCAGGCTTTAGTGCACCGTGAATTGTCGCGAATTCAGCGCCGCGAAGGGCTTTCCAAGGACGTTGCCGAAATCGTCGGCAAGGCGCTGGAATCCTAGGGGCTATCGCATTCAGGGGCGGATTACGGCGAGTCGGCAGGCCGTCAAGGACGAGGCGTGGGCGGTGGTCTTTTTCTCGTTACGCCGAGCAAGTCCGCAGACGCCGCGTGCCGACCTCCCAGGCAGTAACTGACTGGAACAGGGTGGCGTTGCAGCTCGGTGGGCGAAGCGATGACGCGGCGCTTACAAACGCCCTGCCCCATAGCCCGCCATCCCTCCACTGCCATCGCTGTGGCCAAAGGGATTCGAGCGGCACGACGCCCCCTGCGCCATCGGATCCGTTGTGTCGAGAAACTTGCCAAACCATATGGCATGCCGTCGCAACCTATTGATTATTAATCACTCTATACTTGGGCACGAAATCTGCCATTAGGGAGTTACCCAACTTAAACTCGACGGACTCCACCATGAAAAACAAAAATCTTTTAATTCTTCTGCCCTTCGTACTGGCCGCATCCTACGGCTCCACCGCCCTCGCCACCCCCGCCACCACGACTCAGACAATCGGAAACTCGACGCTCTATGTCAGCGGCCCGGTTTTCAGCAACCAGGGCGTTGGTCCGGCAGCCGGTCAGGACACGCCCAATCGCCCCCTGACCGACATTCCGGTTCCGCCTGTGACCAATTGGGATCCCATTTATTCCGGGGTTTCCAGCTCCGACCTCATCTATTCCGGCAGTTTCACCTCATTCCCCGTCGGTCAGATCTCCATCATCACCGCTGAGCCCGCCGCTGTTCCTGAGCCTTCCATCCTCTTGCTCGCCGGGCTTGGCCTGGCCGCACTCGGATTGCGCCGCCGCCGCGATTGAGATTGCGCCTCAACGCTTCGGCATTGCAATACAAAAGGGCCAGAGATTTCTGGCCCTTTCTTCATTCGCGCCGCGAGTTAGCGCCAGGACTCTTCCGTCACTCGGTGCTATTGGGTCACTCGGCGGCAAAGCAATAGAACAAGCCCGAACCACCGGTTTTCTTCAGCGCTTCCGGATTGCAACCGGCCGAACCATGCGAGGAATTCCAGGAGTTCATATGGCGCGTATCCTTCAGGCCGCGGCGGTCGTGATGGCCGACGATGGCGGAACCCTCGGTGCTGCTCGTCCAGTTGGCGCAGGTTGTGTCGCCGCCGGCGGTCGAATAGCGGCCGTCGGGATCGGAACCGGTCAGCATGTCGTGCAGATTGACCGGGTCGCCACGTCCGCTGGTGGTTTCGCCCTTTTCGGTCAGCGCCGTTTCCTTGTTGAGGTTATTCGAGGCCGAATGCAGGTCATCGACGCTCTTGGCAATGATCACACCCTTGGCGTTCTTCCACGGCCCCTTGCCGATGCGATCACGGGCGTTGACGCCGGCATCGCCTCCGGGCGCGGTGGTGCTGAGGTAAGCACGCCAGTTGGTCTTTGGCGATCCAGCCGCCTTTGCCAGTGCCGCGCAGTGGGCATCGGCACCGTCCAGGCCGCCCAGATCGGCGCCCTTGCCCTTGCCGACGCTGGTGACGAAGAACGACATATCCTTTGCCGCCTCGGCTGGCGCTGCGGAAACACCGCCTGCGCAAAGCGCCAATAAGGAAACCACAAGCCCCCCCGCTACAATTTTCGAATGCTTCATTTGACTTATCCTCCGGCTGAATTTTTGACTGGCGGTCTTCCTCGCCAGCGCCATCGACAGCGATGACGTCTCGGTAGGAAAGTGCTCTCTTCATGAAGTTCCATCCACCGTGCTTGCGCCATAATCCGGCGGGCAGTCGGGACGGGGTGACTATCGGCACACCCGAATCGCCGGAAACCGGAAACATGCCCAGGGCGTGTTCTCAATCAGCCGGCGAATTGCGTTGGGCCGGTGTGCGTAGGCCGGCTAGGCGCGCGTTGCTGCGAATGGCCGCTCCCTTCGCAAGACGCGCAACAACGCCGGCACCGCACACCGGCCCAACCCGGAGGGCGAGGGGTAGGCAGGCCGCAGGGCGGCGTTGCCGCTCGCTGGTGTGAAACGACGACACGGCGCTCGCGGGCGCCTTGCCCTGCAGCCCGCCTACCCTCGCGCAACCGTCGCGTGATTGTGAACACGCCCTAGAATGGCGGTCGGAGGCGCCGGGCGGAAACCATCTCCGGCGATTCACATCCCAGATGAGTCGTTCTCTAAACAAGGAAAAATATGAAGCTCTACTATTCCCCCGGCGCCTGTTCCCTTTCCCCGCACATCGCGCTTCGCGAAGCCGGCCTCGAATTCGAAGCCGTTCCCGCGCCCACCAAGACGCACAAGCTGCCGGACGGCACCGATTACTACACCATCAATCCGCTAGGTTACGTTCCCCTGCTCGAACTCGACGACGGCCGTCGGCTGCGCGAAGGCCCGGCCATCGTCCAATACATCGCCGACCAGGCGCCCGCCAGCAAGCTCGCCCCGGCCAATGGCACCTTCGAACGCTACAAGCTCCAGGAATGGTTGACCTTCATCGGCATGGAGATCCATCGGACGTTCAGCCCCCTGTTCAACCCGGCGACGCCCGCCGAAACCAAGGCCAGCGCCGTGGACCGCATCAAATCGCGCCTGACCTGGGTGGACGGCGAACTGGCGGGCAAGCAATACCTGATGGGCGACCAATTCACCGTCGCGGACGGCTACCTCTTCGTCGTCACCAATTGGGCCAAACCGCTCAATCTGGACATCTCCGCCTTCAAGAACCTGCTCGCCTTCCGCGAACGCGTCGGCGCCCGTCCGGCGGTGATTGCGGCAATGAAGGCGGAAGGATTGATCTAGGAGACTTTTGAACAACCTGGCCGGCATGGAACGAGGGCTGCCTTGCTCCATGCCGGCCAGGCCGATTTTCACGCGCGGGAAGCGCTTATCTACAACGCTCCGCGCAAATCCAATCAGCGGGGCTGCAATCCCCAATCCTGCGATATCGCCACCAGCCTGCCGGAATCCGATTCGGTGACCCAAAGGGTGCTCCAGGGCGCTGTCTGGAGGCTTTCGAGGAGGACGGAAGTTGGCGAAGCGACATTCGATGCCGTGGAATGCAATAGCCGGCCTTCCTCACTGACATGGACAAGTCGCTTGGCCGAAAAGTCGGCGATGACCGCGCCGCCCTTAACCAACGTGAAATCGTCGAAGCAGCAGTTGCCGACGTAGACGGCTTGAGCAGCGCCGGCATTCGTCAACGGAGCGCGATAAAGCGTTGCGCCCCAACCTATGGGAAATTGCGGACTTTCCGTCCAATAGATGACGTCGCCGGCAACCTTGATGCCATTGGGGTGTCCCGGCCGGTAGAGCCATGCCTGCTCGGAGAAACCCAACATCGGATCGGCGCCTTTAAAGACGATGCGCTCGATTTTCCCGGGAACGAAGGAAGGGCCGCTATCGGAGAGATAGATTCTGTTTTGCGAATCGATCGCCATGCCGTTCGGCAGGAGATTGTTGGTCAGCCTGCCGATCTCGCGAACCGTTTTGCTCTCATCGTCGAGATCCAAACTCAACAAGTAGCGCGGGGTGAATAGATTGGAGAAAGAAACGGCACAAGCGGCAATGACGTAATGGTCGTACTGCACCATCCCGGCAAAATAGCAGGGAGAGTTCTTGGCCGGCACGCTACCCAGGATAGGCGTCCGGAAAACCACGTCGAGCGGTTTCAGCGATTTTCCGGGAGCGTTCTGATTGTCCACCACTTCGTAGATTCCCGCCTCCGCAGTCATGAAAACGCGTCCGGAGTTCGTTTTCAACAGGTTTTCGGGATTCTTGACTGCCGTGGGGACGACATTGCTTTTAAAGTCTGCCGCTTGAAGCTGGAGTGATACCGCCAGCAAGAGCGTTGGTAACAGCCGATAGGAGAAATAGCGCATGATGTTTTTCCTTTGAGTTGGGGATTGGACCAATTGCAGGAGATGGAACGGATCGTTGGCCTCCGCGGGGTAGGCAGGCCGCAGGGCGGCGTTGCCGCTCGCTGGTGTGGAACGACCACACGGCGCTCGCGGGCGCCTTGCCCTGCAGCCTGCCTGCCCCTCGCGCAACCGTCGCCTGATTGTGAACACGCCCTAAAGGACGAGAACAATATTCTACGTTCAATGACCAAGATGCTGGCACCACGCCGGTTTGATGGAGATTCGTCCGCGCTCCACAGAGAATCCCCAGTTTGGGTTGTGGGGAAATTCCTAATTGCTTCAAAGGATCGCGACTTTTAGTGTGCTTTTTCCCCTACGGGTTGGGCCGGTGTGCGGTGCCGGCGTTGTTGCGCGTCTTGCGAAGGGAGCGGCCATTCGCAGCAACGCGCGCCTAGCCGGCCCACGCACACCGGCCCAACGCAATTCGCCGGCTGATTGTGAACACGCCCAAGAATTATTTAACGGAAACACAGTGAAAAAAGCGCTCCTCGTGATCGATGTCCAGAAAGCCTTATTCGATAGAACACCGCGTCCTTATGAAGCTGATACGGTAATTGCTCGAATCAACTATTTGGCGGAGAAAGCCCGCGCCGCTGCTGCCCCGGTCATTTTTGTACAACATGAGAAGCCAGGGACTCCAGTGGAAAGAGGATGCGAAGGCTGGCAGTTGCCGGAAAACCTGGTTGTAAAGGCGTGCGATCTACGCGTTGGCAAGACCACTCCGGATGCTTTCTTGCGGACAACGCTCGAAGACTTGCTGAAAGCGCAGCACATCGAACACCTGGTGATTTGCGGCTACGCTTCCGAGTTTTGCGTCGATACGTCAACCAGATCGGCGCTGGGGCGGGGTTACGACGTAACTCTGGCTGCCAATGCCCATACCACCCACGACAAAACCCACGCATCGGGCGAACAAATACGGGCCCATCACAACGCCACGTTGCCCAGCTTGGCGATTACGTTCGGCGTTCGGGGGACGGCCGTCTCGACTGAGGATATTGGCTTCCAATGACGGAAAGCCGATGGGCGATACAGGAAATCCCTGGCGCAAACGCACCAGTGTTTTCCCGACACAGCCACCGTATAAACCACGGGGGAACTTGCTGAATCTCCCAGCCACCGATCGCTTCGGCCGCATACGGCTAACCAGCTCGGGGGAAGCGCTTCAGCGGCACGAACACCGTAGAACAGCGGCAACGACGAAGGTCGGCAAAAAAATGGCCGCCGCGTTTGCCGTCAGTTCTTCAAGGCGATTTCTTCTGCGTATCCTTCCCCATGCTGCGGAATAACGACCACGCCATTCCGCCCAAAAGCAGCAACCCCAGCCCGAGCGCGGCCCAAAGCCAAGCCTTGTTGGCAGGCTCCGGCTTGGCAGCGGATGCGGGGGCTGAAACCGCCGCCGCAGCAGGGGCGAGCGGCGCGATGGCGACCTCCGCCTGCGCGGGAGCGAAGGTCTGGCCCTTGTGAAGTTTCGGAATCAAAGTCGACAGCGGAATCGCTTCACCGTCGCGCTGTTCCTTCCCCCACACCAGCTTGAACGGCCCTTCGCCACGGGCAAGGAAGACCAGGGCACGTGGCGTGGTGGCGATGGCAATGGTCGGTGGCGGATTGCCGAGCAGGTTGATCGGCCCTTCGGTCTTGAGGCGCAGGCTGGCGTAGATGCCGCCGTCGAGCGGCAGATCTGGCGCCTGCACCTCGCCGCCGGGGAATTTCAGCCGATAGGCGGTGAAACTGCCAAGCACGCTCTGGCGTTCGGTCGAAGGCGGCTCGGCGCGCTTGTGGCGCAGGGCGTAGAGCGGGTTGTGGTGGCGATAGACCGGCCGCTCGGTGGCATTCCAAAGACCGACGACCTGCACGTTGCCCAGGGTATTGGTCTCGGCCAATTGCAGGCGCAGCGCGTCGAGCGGCGTTCCGGCAGGCAGCGGATAGTCGCAGAAATCCTTGCCGCAGGTCTGTGCCGGAATCGCCGCGCTCCACTGCTGGCGCGGCACGGGCTGGCTTTGGCTGACGCTGTCGAGAGTCACGCCCTCGATCTCAAGGGTCGTTGCCGGATCGCGCCAGCGCAAGCGCAGGTATTTGGCATGGAGGCCGCCGAGCGCGACATCGAGGCGCTCGACGCGGACGCCCTGGCGCGAGACCATCGCCAACTGCTCGTCGGCGCTGACGAGGCGCCAGTGGTGAAAATCGTCGCTCGCTTCGAGGATGAAGGGGAAAAGGCCGTCGCTTCCCGCCGCCAGGCGAAAGCGTGCCTGCACCAGCGCGCCGTCGATGCGGCTGGCATCGATGATCCATTGCTGGACCTCACCCGAGCGGGCCGGGCGGGCGGCGGCCATGACCAGCGTGCCGTCGGTGCGGCGGCGCAATTGGAGCGTCGGTTCTTCAGAGGCACCCTTGTCCGGTGCAGCGATCTGGAAAATGGGCGCGCCCATGCTCTTCGTCGTCGGCACCGTCTCCGGGATGTAGGTCCAGGCATGCGGCACGAGGTCGCCCCTGGCATTGACGATGCGCACATCGCTCAAGTCCGGTCGTAGCGCGTCCGGATAAACAGCGACCGGCAGGGTCAGCGTGTAATACGGGCCATTGCCCGAGAGGCTGATGGCCGCTTCGCGCGGCGCGGCACCGGCCGGGAGCGCGGCGCCCAAGATGAAGGTCGCGACGAGGAGAGGGATGAGCGGTCTGGTCATGATGCTTGGTCTCCGGGCGCCGACGTTTGGTCGGCGGCAAGCTTGGGCGGCACGGGGGCGAAATAGCCGACGAGCAGCAGCAGCGCGCCCACACCGATGAAGGAAATAACCCGATAGAGCCCGCCATGATCGGCGAGATCGACCAGGAAGAGCTTGACCACCACCACGGCCAGCAGCGCCGCCCCGGCGATCCACACCGAGCGCCTGGCGCGGCGGGCACCGAGCACCATGACCACGACGCCGATTAGCGACCAGCTGATGGCAAGCGCCGCCTGGGTCAGCCGAGAGGCGAGCAGTGCCTGCGTCGTCCACTCGACGCCGCCGAAGTGGTGACAACTGCGCAGGACGGTGCCGGTCGCCAGCGCAAGCGCGGTCAGCGCAATGAAGCCCTTGATGAAATTCAGGCCCGAAGCGGCGAAATCCTCCGGCCGCAAGGCACGCCACCAGAGCACGAGCGCGGCAAGCACCAGCCAATGGCCTATCTCCAGGGGGTTGAGCAAGGGCAGGTAAGGCAGCGGCGCGGCGTTGCCGGGGCTGGAGAGGTTCGTCAGCCACACCCACAATGCCCAATAGAGCGCCACCGGAGCGCAGGCGAAGGAGAGATAGGTCGTGCGCCAGGTGGCGAGCGGCCAGCGGCGCTCCAACAGCGACGAGCGGATAAGCCAGAAAACTACCGCCGGGATCAGCACGATGCCGAGCAGACGCCAGCTGTCCATGCCGAGCGCACCGAAACGCAACTGGCTTTCCTGCGTGGCAAGCGAGAGGAATAGCCAGAACCCCACGACATGAACCGGCGCCAGCCAGTTCGAGGGTAGCCAGCGCTCTTGCAGGTAGAGCAGGCGCAGATGCCAGAGCAAGGCGATCGGCCAGAAGGCCCAGCCGAGGTTGGCGGAGGGTGAGAAATTGCCGGCATGCGGGAAAGCGAGGCCCCATGCTGCGAGCGCCACCATCGGCAAGGTGGCGATGGTTGCCATGGCGCCGGGCCGCCAGCCGCGCCACAAAGCCACGACCGCCAGCAGGAAGGAAGTGACGAGGGTGATATCGACCCAGGCGGCGCTGAAATATTGCGGCATGCCGCGCAGCGACAGCACGCGGTCGGCTTCGATCAGCCAGGCGCCCATCCACCACACCAGGCCCCAGATCAGCGGCACCCATTGCGCCAACGTCGCGCCGCACCAGAGGTTGAGGCAGAGCGGTGGCGAGGTTTCGCCCGCATCTTCCGCGTCATCACCCGACGGCGCCTGGCGATGGATCCAGTAAGCGGCGGCCAGCGCCGCCGCACCGATGGCAAGCGGCGTCAGAAAATCGATATGGGCAAAGGCAGCGTCGACGGCCAAGGAATGGGAACCAGAAGTGACGTAGCGGAAGAGGTAAATCTCGGCAGCAACCAGTTGCAAGAACCCCGCCCCCGCTGCCAGCGGCCCATGGCCAATGCGTAGCGCCACCCACAGTGCCAGCGTGGCGGTAATCGGCCACCACAGCGCCGCCTGCTTGAGGTCGATGCCGAACAACATGGCGAGATGCACGAGCAGCAGGCCGGCGACGAGGCCGATGGAACCGGCCGCCGACCAGCGCGGCCGCTTGCCGCAGGCCAGCGCCAGGCGGCGGATCTGAAAAACGCTCCAGCCGGCGGTGAGCAAGAGGCTGGCAGCGATGATTCCCGCCGCCAGCATTCCGCTGGTGCCGCTTTCGAGCACCGCCGAGCCGGTACCGCGATGCAGCGACAACACAAAGCCAACCACGGCCAGCGCCTGCTGGCAACCGGCGATGGATCGCAACACGCCGATCCCCGAGCGTACGCCGA
>JAPUEC010000058.1:0-6927 GCA_027492775.1 Rhodocyclaceae bacterium | reverse complement strand
AGCAAGTCTGTTGCCGCAGCCGCCCCGCCCGCCGTCCCCCGCCACCAGGGACCGAGCGTGAGCGAGGCCACCGCCAGCCAGGGCAACATCCGCCCGACTTCCTTTTCATTGCCGTCGGGCAAGTCGGCTTGGCGATGTTGCAGCCACATGGCCAGTGCGCTGATTGCAAGCAGCAGCGGGCCGATGATCGACCCTTGCAGCACCGGCCCGGTGGGCGCGGCGCTCACCGACAACGCGGCGATCAGTTTGACCGTGGCGCCGACCAGCACCACAAAGGCGAAGGCGCGGGCATACCCGCGTTGCTGGCGCAGCCCCAACCAATACATGCCGGCGCCTTCGATCGCCCACGCGGCACCGGTCCATTGGCCTTCGAGCCCGAGCGGAATGGCGAGGGTGCCGAAAATGACGCCGACGATGGCATAGGCCTCGGCCAGCAGCGCAAAGGCCGGCCGCTGCGGCGAATAGACCAGCCGCGCCAGCAACAGGTAGAAGAGACCATAGGAAATGGCGGCGAACGCCGAACCGTATTCCCACGGCTTGACCAGGAGATATTGCAAACCGAAGGCGGTAATCGGCGTACCGAAAACCAGGGCGCTATCGACCCGCGCCAGTTGCAGCGCCCGGCCGGCGCGCGAAGCCAGCGACTCTTCCGGCGCGAATTCGGCATCGCGCAGGCTGTTGATGGCGAAGCGCAAGCCGATAAGGGTGAAAAGCAGCAGGAAGAAGACGAGGAAGGGCTGGACGGTGCCGTAAAGCGCATCTTCATAGCTGTAGCGTGCCCAGGCGCCGACCAAGGCGGAGGTGCCGACAAAGCCGATGAGGTTGAGTACCCGCCAGGCACGGAACCACGCCACCGCGCAGATGCCGACATCAAGCACGGCCAGGTAGGTGAGCAGCGCCGAAACCGGACTGCCACCGGTCGAGACCAGTACCGGCGTGGCAAATCCTTCGACCGCCGCGATGATGGCGAGAATACGGGCGTTCTGCAGCACTGCCAGCACGGCGCCTAACACCGCCACCAGCGACATGAAAATGAACCCTATGTCGGTCGGCAGCAAGGCATGGAATTTCATCGCCGCCAGGGCCGTCAGGTAGAAAACCCCGACGCCGCCACCCTGGAGTACCAACGCATAATCCGGCCGCCGCCGGCGGAGGAACCAGCCGGCAACCAGCAGTCCGGCACCCGTCAGCGCGACGCCGGCGTAACGGAATTCGATCGGCACCGTGACCCGCTCGGCGGTGTAGCGCAGGAGGAACGCCAGGCCAATGAAAAGAATGAGCACACCGAGCTTGACCAGCGTATTGCCGCCGAAAATCAGTTCGCGAATGGGCGCCGGCAGCCGGTCGCGGAGCGGGATCGCCGGCTCGGGCGCGGGTCGTCGGGCTGAGGGTGCGGATTTCGGGGCGGAGGCCTGAGCCGGTTCGGGCGCTTCCTCGGCAACCGGCTGACGAGTGCTTGGCGCGGTCGCTTCGACCGGTGCTTCATCGAGGAAAATCCCGGGTTCTGCCGACTCGGGCGGAAGGCTGCTTGCGCCAACAGGCGGCGCGGCATTCGCCAACGAAAGGATGATTCGATCGCCCATCGTTTCACCCCGCTCGGCCAGCGATGAGGCGGGTGTTACAGGCGGCGTGCAGGCCGCGGGCGGCTCAACAGGTTCTTGCGACGCAAACCGGGATGCGGCGGGCGGCGGCTTCGAGTCGGCCGCGGCGGCGCCGGTCAATCGCGCCTCAAGGTCTTCGAATCTCTCGTACAGATACACGACCTTGCGATGGAGATCAGCCAGTTGAGCGGTCTGCTCGTCGTTCGCGACCGTATTACCTTGCCGCCTGAAGAGAGCCACCAGAAAACCGCAGATGCCGCCCAGAATCAGCGCCGCCGAAAGCGAATCAAACGCTGCGCCGAGACCGAGTCCGACCAGTACGCCCAAAAACCACATAACGCGCCTCCTGCATCACGGCGGGAACGGCGTCCCCAAGCCAATGGCAACCTGGTTGTCCAGGATTCAGCGGGGCGAGTTTAACACCATTGGAATTTTTTTAGCCGATGCCTGGTGGCTTGACGAGGCAGGCAGCCGCGCTAGGCGCTCGTCTCCGGCACCACCAGGACGTCGCAGGCGCAGTCGGCGAGAATGTGGCGGGTGACGCCCCCAAGCAACAACGCCTCGATCGGGCCTTTGCCGCTTTTTCCGATCACGACCAGATCGGCGCGCAACTCCACTTCCTTGTCATGGACGACTTTGGGCGGATAGCCATATTCGACAATCGAAAACACTCGCCCTTCGATGTCGGACGCATCCAGGAACGCCTGCATCTCCCGGCGGGCCTCCTCCCGCGTATGGAAGCGGTAGGCGGCGATTTCCTTGTTGTCGGCCTTGGCGGCGCGCAGAACATGTTCCAGGGGCGCGTCGAAAACGTGGAGGGCGTTGATTTCGGCGGCGGGCGCGATGCGGCATGCCGACGCCAGCGCGCATGCCGATCCGGGGGAAAAATCGACCGGCACGATCACACAATGATAATCGCCCATCGGGGCCCGCTTCACCACCAGAATGGGCTTGTCGCACTTTCGCAGCAGCCGCTCGGCGGTCGTGCCGAGCAAGGCATCCCGTATCGGGGCCGTCCCGTAGGCACCGAGCACGACGATATCGGCCTCCGCCGAGGCCGCCAGTATTTCGTCGAGAACAATGCCCAGGCGCAAATCAGTACTGATACGCCGCTCGGGCATTGCCAGCGCTGCTGCCACCGCGTCGAGCGCGGCGCGCGCTTCTTCATGCAAACGCAGCTCCGGATCGAAGCCCGCCGGCAGGAACTCATGCGGCATTCTGAGTTTGAGCGGGGACATCACGTGCAACAACACCAGGTTCGCGTCGAAAGCCGAGGCCAGTTCTGCGGCGCGCCGGGTGGCCAATTGGGCCGCCGGCGAAAAATCAGTGGCAGCCAGAATCGTTCGAACAGATTTCATAAGTTCTCCTGCAAGCCCCCAAGCGACCGACTGGCGATGCGCCCCCTGCACATTAGCAAGCCCGCTTACACTTCTTCGGCCACGCCCATGCGTTTCAGCGCATGACGAACCATCCCACGCGCCAGTTCGTTTTCACCCATAAATACGGCGCCGAAATTTTCCTTTTCAAGCAGATGCGCCTCCTCGTCACTGTGGGTGCGCAAGATAATTTCCACGCCAGGATTGAGCAGGCGGGCGGTCTTGACGATCTGGCGCACGTCGAGGATGTCGGGAACGGCGACGATCAACAGGCCGGCACGGGCGATGTGGGCCTGGATCAGGACATCGGGTTCGGACGCCTTGCCCGCCACCGCCTGGATACCGCGCCCCCGCAATTCGCCAACCAGTTGGCGGTTCTGCTCGGCGACGACGAGCGGAATCTTCCGCCGCGCCAGTTCGTCGCCAATTCGGCGACCGACCCGCCCGTAGCCCACCAGCACGACTTGGCCGGTGAGATAGGTTTCATCCACCTCCATCGGCAACTGGGCCAGCGGGTCTTGCCGCTGCTCCAACCGGCGCGCCAGCTCGGAGCGGGCACGGAGCCAGTTCTGGAACGGCGCAACCGCGGCGAAAACCGCGGAGTTCAGGGCGATCGAAATCAGTGCTCCCGCCACTACCAGGCTTTGCGCCTCCATCGGCACCAGGTTCAGGGCCAAGCCGAGACCGATCAGAATGAAGGAAAACTCGCCGATCTGCGAAAGCGCCGCCCCAACGGTGAGCGCCGTATTGAGCGGGTAGCGGAAAAGCAGAACGAGCGCGATCGCGGCGATGGTCTTGCCGACCAAGATGATGGAAACGACCTGGAGCACCTTGAGCGGGCTGGCGAACACCACCGCCGGATCGAACAGCATCCCGACTGCGACGAAAAACAGGACGGAGAAAGCGTCGCGCAGTGGTAACGATTCAGCGGCGGCACGATGGCTGAATTCCGATTCGCGCATCATCATGCCGGCGAAGAAGGCCCCGAGCGCGAACGAAACATCGAAGAGCTTGGCGGCGCCGTAGGCCACCCCAACGGCCACGGCAATGACGCAGAGGGTGAACAGCTCGCGCGAGCCGGTACGGGCCACTAGCCAGAGCAGACGCGGGAAAAGACGCTTGCCGAACACCAGCATGACCACCATGAACGCGACCAGCTTGGCGAAAGTGATGCCAAGATTGCGCCATAGATGGGAAAGCGCGGAGGCGTCGGTCCCGTTGGCGAGCATGGCGGCGAGCGGCGGCATGAGAACGAGGACGACAATGCAGGCCAGATCCTCGACCACCAGCCAGCCGACGGCGATGCGACCATTAACGGATTCCAGCTGGTGCCGGTCCTCCAGCGCCCGCAGGAGCACCACCGTGCTCGCCACCGAAAGCGACAGGCCGAACACCAAGCCGGCGCTGAGGCCCCATCCCCACGACAACGCAAGCATGACCCCCAAGGTGCTCGCCACGGCAATCTGGACGACGGCGCCCGGAAGAGCGATGCGCCGGACCGAGAGCAGGTCGTCGAGCGAAAAATGCAGACCGACGCCGAACATCATCAGCATGACGCCGATTTCCGCCAGTTGCTTGGACAGTTCGACATCGGCGACGAATCCCGGCGTCGCCGGGCCGATCATGATGCCGGCAACCAGGTAGCCGACCAGCGGCGGCAAGCGCAGACGGCAAGCGATCACCCCCATAATCAGGGCTAGGCCGAGACCAGCAGCGATGGTCGTAATCAGGCTGATGTTTTCATGCATGGGCGGGATCCGATGGCCAATGATGGCGAGGATAGTTTAAGGGGCGATCTTTTTCTGGCATGGGTCTTCTGCCCAGTTTTGGCGAGAACCGCCCAGCGGAGTTCCTGGCAATTTTCCTGAGCGAACACGGCTAGGGCGTGTTCACAATCGGCCGGCGGATTACGTTGAGTCGGCAGGCGGGTGGCTGCCAGGCGCGAGGTGCAGGCAATGGCCATTCCCTTGCCAAGCCGAGCAACGCCGCAGACGCCGCCTGCCGGTTCAACCCGGAGGGCAGGAGGCTGGCAGGCCGCAGGGCGGCGTTGCCGCTCGCTGGCGTGGAATGACCACACGGCGCTCGCGGGCGCCTTGCCCCGCAGCCTGCCAATCCCTCGCGCAACCGTCGCCTGATTGTGAATACGCCCTGGCATTCTCGGGATTCCGGTACAAACCCGCACGGACATTGCGGTTGAAATCCGCTATATTGACGGCCCCATGAAAACCGCGTGAATCTGGAGAAATTCATGTCGCTGTGCATCGCGGTCGCCCGCGAAACCTCGCCTGGCGAGCGACGGGTTGCCCTGAGTCCGGAAAGCGCCCGCAAGTTTGTCGCGCTTGGCGCCCAAGTGCGCGTCGAGTCGGGCGCGGGGCTGGAAAGTCACTTTGTCGATGCCGATTACGCCCCGGCCGAAATCGGCAGCCGCCTGACGGATACCTACAGTGGCGCCGGCATCATCCTCCGCGTCGCGCCGCCGACGCCCGAAGAAATCGCCGCCATGCCGGAAGGCGTCACGCTCATCGGCCTGTTGCAGCCCTACGCCAGCCGCGAGCGCTTGGCCGCGCTCAACGCCCGCCGCATCACCGCCCTCGCGCTCGAATTGCTGCCGCGCATCACCCGCTCGCAGAGCATGGATGCGCTCTCGTCGCAGGCTTCCTGCGCCGGCTACCAATGCGGCCTGATCGCCGCTGCCCGCTGCACGCGCTTCTTTCCCATGCTCACCACCGCCGCCGGCACCATCCGCCCTGCCCGGGTGCTGGTCATCGGCGCCGGAGTCGCCGGCCTGCAGGCGATCGCGACCTGCCGCCGCCTCGGCGCCATGGTCGAAGCCTATGATGTCCGCGCCGCCGCCCGCGAGCAGATCGAATCGCTCGGCGCCAAGTTTGTCGATACCGGCGTCTCGGCCGACGCCGCCGGCGGCTACGCCCGGGAGTTGACCGCCGAGGAGAAGGCGGAACAGGCGGAAAAGCTGACCAAGGCTCTCAGCCAGGCGGATGTCGTCATCGCCACCGCCGCCATTCCCGGCAAGCGCGCGCCGGTCATCATCACCGGCGAGATGATCGGGCGCATGAAGTACGGCGCCGTCATCGTCGACATGGCGGCCGATTCCGGCGGCAACTGCGCCATGACCCAGCCCGGCGAACACGTCGTCGCCAACGACGTCAATATCCACGGCCCGTTGCACCTGCCCTCGCGCATGCCGACGCACGCTTCCGAGCTTTACGCCCGCAACCTGCTCAATTTCGTTTCGCCCTGGTTGAAGGACGGCGTTTTCGCGCCCGACTGGTCGGATGAAATCATTGCCGGCACCCTGCTTTGCCGCGATGGGCAAACGGTGCATGCCGGCGTCAAACAGGTCCTGGGAGAATCGTAATGGAAGGCATCGTCGCCCTCTATATTTTCATGCTCGCGGCCTTCACCGGCTACGAGATCATCGCCCGCGTGCCGGTCATCCTGCATACGCCGCTGATGTCCGGTTCCAACTTCATTCACGGCGTGGTCGTCGTCGGCGCCATGTTGGCTCTGGGCCAGGCCGAAACCACGACCGAACAGGCGCTCGGCTTCTTCGCCGTGGCGCTGGGCGCGGCCAACGCCGCCGGTGGTTACGTCGTCACCGAACGCATGCTCGCCATGTTCAAGAAGAAGGATTCCGCATGATGGCCCCGTCGCTCGTCATCCAGGGCGCCTGGTTCGCCGGCGCGCTGCTTTTCATTCTCGGCTTGAAGGGCATGAGTTCGCCGGCCAGCGCCCGCAAGGGCATCGTCTGGGCCGGCGTCGGCATGCTGGTCGCCGTGCTCGCAACCTTCTTGGTTCCCGGCCTCAAGAACATCGGCCTGATGGCCGGCGCCCTGGCGCTGGGCGGGGTGCTCGCCTGGATTTCCGGAAAACGCGTGCAGATGACCGACATGCCGCAAATGGTCGCCATCTACAACGGCATGGGCGGCGGC
>JAPUEC010000057.1:13826-21726 GCA_027492775.1 Rhodocyclaceae bacterium | reverse complement strand
GAGTTCACTTGATCTGGAAGAAATCAAATCCGCCCTGGCCGAAGCCGATTGCCTCGCCACGCCGGCGGAGGTCAGCGCCGCCCTCGACCGCATGGCCGCCGCCATCACCGAGCGCTTGGCTCAGACAAACCCCATTTGCTACTGCGTCATGAACGGCGGCCTGATCATCGCCGGCCGCCTGCTCTCGCGCTTAGGATTCCCGCTGGAAATCGCCTACCTCCACGCCTCGCGCTACGGCCATGCCCTCAACGGCAACCTCCTCGACTGGCGTGTTCGTCCAACGCAGGACCTGAACGACCGCACCGTGTTGGTCATCGACGACATCCTCGACGAGGGCCACACTTTGGAAGCCATCGTCGCCCACTGCCGCGCCGAGGGCGCACGCGAAGTCCTTTCGGCGGTGCTGGTGAACAAACGTCATGAGCGCAAGGCGCGGCCTGGACTCAAGCCCGATTTTTACGGGCTGGAAATCGAAGACCGCTTCCTTTTCGGCTGCGGCATGGACTACAAGGGCTACTGGCGCAACGTCCCCGGCATCTACGCCCTCAAGGGGCATTGAGTGCGAGCCCGGCCGAAATTACGAACCGAATCACTTTAACCACGGGAAATATCATGCACCGCAAACACTCGATCCTGGCCGCGACGTTGCTCGCCGCAGCTTTCTCCGCCCAGGCCGCCGACTGGAGCGACAATTCCATAGGCTACCGCTACGGCACCCAATTCGCCGAGCCGTTTAACAATCAGGATATCGCCAAGCATATCGTCAGCTTCACGCATGTGAGCGGCTACAAGTACGGCACCAATTTCTTCACCGCCGACTATCTCCTGTCCAACAAGAAGGACCCCGCCGCGCCAGGTTCGGATAACGGCGCCCAGGAAATCTATGCCGTCTATCGGCACACGCTGGATCTCGGCAAGATCAGCGGCAAGGATCTCAAGTTCGGTCTCATTCGCGGCTTTGGCTTCACCACCGGCTTCGACCTCAACACCAAGGATGACGCCGGCTACAACTCGCGCAAGCGCATGCTGGTCGCCGGTCCGACGGTGATGCTCGATGTGCCGGGTTTCCTCAACGTCAGCCTGCTGCAACTCTGGGAAAACAACGCGCCGCACGTCAAGCACGGCCCGAGCGTCTCCCGCTACGAATACGATGCACACCCCATGCTGAACCTCACCTGGGGCATCCCCATCACCTCCACCCGCCTGGCCTTCTCGGGCTACGCCAACTTCATCGCCGCCAAGGGCAAGGATGAATTCGGCGCCAAGACCAAGGCCGAAACCAACATCGACATGGCGCTGATGTACGACGCCAGTTCCCACGTCGGCCTCGGCAAGAAGAACGCCTTCCAGGTCGGCGTCGGCTACCAGTACTGGAAGAACAAGTTCGGCAACGACCACAAGGGGCCGGCCGGCCAAGGCGCCTTCGCCAGGACCCCGATGCTGCGGGCTGAGTACCACTTCTAAACAGCTCGCACGCAACATGAAAAACGGCCCGGTCAGGCATCTGAACGGGCCGTTGTTTGTCAGCCTTGGCTCCAAACTAGCCTGCGCAGCAAAACGAAAAAACTGAAATCCACATGGCCGGAAATGAGCCGCTACATGCTCTTTGGCAATTGATGCGCTCGACATCCCCTTGCCCGAAACGTATGCTGTTAAGCTAAACGTTTATTCTCGGCTAATGCGTCGCTAAAAAAAACAGGCCGTTTTTCGTACCTTCTTATTAAATCAAAGGGAGATTTAATTGAAAATAATTTTTTTATTCGCCTTGGCGATACTGGTTAGTTCTATCACCGGTTGCGCGACCGCATATCAACCGAGTGGATTATCCGGCGGATTTAGAGAATTAAACATTAAGGATGACGTTTGGCGGGTTTCGTTCGGGGGCAACGGATATACCACTCGAGAAACTGCGCAAACCTTTTGGCTATATCGATGCGCCGAATTGACCCTGAAAAATGGTTACGATGGATTTGAAATCCTGTCCCAAATCCAACTGGTGATGGAAGTCTCTCCAGAGCAATTTTTTAACACTGAGTCCAAAATTATCCCTACAAGGGGAGGTGGCGCACCGATTTTCATACCGATGTACATAGATCAGTCGCATAAACCTCTGGTCCAAGCCGACATTCGTATGTTGAAGAAACCGTTCGAAATCTCACCGCCCAAAGTATTCGATGCGACGCAACTCAAAACAGCACTAGAACCCTATATGGTAGGGAAAGAATGCGAAACGAAGAGTTCGAGCGGAAATGTATGCCCGCATGTTCATGAATATCTATTTCCAAAAGGGAAGTTCGACAAAATCGGCATATAGAGCATTTAGCTTCTTGTGAGCAATCTTCTCCGGAGTATTGAACTCGAATCTGACGCACTTTGACCACTAGTGCTCTTGACCGCGTGGATCTCGCACTACCCATGCATGCCACATCGAAGCTCCATGCCGAACTTTTTGGCAAAAGACGCTCCTCAGTACTTGCAGGCCTTTTCGGCTGGCATTTACCACGGGAGAAATAATTCATGCAGCAAACGCATCAAGGATCTTGCCATTGCGGACGGGTCACGTTCGAAGCGGAGGCCGACATCGATCATGTCGTCGATTGCAATTGCTCCATTTGCCGCCCACGCGGCGCGCTTTGGCATGGTGTGCCTGAATCCGCGCTGCGCATCCTTTCGGGCGAGAGCGAATTGACGCTGTATCAATTCAACACAATGACGGCGAAGCACTATTTCTGCCGCCACTGTGGCATTCATCCCTTCGTGCGACCGCGCATCAACCCTAATTTCTGGGCGATCAATGTGCGTTGCATCGAAGGTTTCGATCTGGAATCGGTACCAGTGCGCAAGTTCGACGGAGAGCACTGGGAGGATGCCGCCCGCGCCTTTTACACCGCCAAGGCGCGAACGGAACAAGCGGCGTCGGCGTGATCGCCGACGCGGATAGAGCACCCGGCCGCGTTGCGGCCGGGTAAATCTAAATCAGGCCGCGGCTTTTTCCGCCGCAACTTCTCTCGGCAGCAGCAGATTCAACAGCACCGCCAGCACGCCGCAGAGGCTGATGCCCTGGAGCGAGAAGCTGCCGATGCTGATGCCCAGACCGCCGATGCCCGTCACCAGCGTCACCGAGACGATGCACAGGTTGCGCGGACTGCCGAGATCGACGCGGCCATCCATGATGGTCTTCAAGCCGATACCGGCGATGGAGCCGAAGAGCAGCATCATGATGCCGCCCATGACCGGCATGGGGATGGTCTGGAGCAGCGCCCCGAACTTGCCGACGAAGGCCAGGAGGATGGCGAAGCAGGCCGCCCAGGTCATGACCACCGGGTTGTAGTTCTTGGTGAGCATGACGGCGCCGGTGACTTCGCCGTAGGTGGTGACCGGCGGGCCGCCGAAGAGGCCGGCGACATTGACCGCCAGGCCGTCGCCCAGGAGGGTGCGGTGCAGGCCGGGGGATTCGGTGAAGTCCTTGCCCGTGACCGAGCCGATGGCGAGGATGCCGCCGACGTGCTCGACGATGGGCGCAATCGCCACCGGGATCATGAAGAGGATGGCGGCGAGGTTGAATTCCGGCGAGCCGAACTGGGGCAGGCCGATCCATGCCGCTTCATGCACCTTGGTGAAATCGACGATGCCGGCAAACATGGAAATGACGTATCCAACCGCCACGCCCACCAGGATCGGTACCAGCTTCAAGAGCCCGCGGGCGCGGATGGCCGTCAGCATGGTGGCGATGAGCGAAATGGCGGCGATGGTCAGCGCCATGTCGCGCGGCACGACCTGGGCGTCGCCGGCCTTACCCATGGACATATTGACGGCGACCTGCGCCAGCCCCAGGCCGATGACCATGACCACCGGACCGATGACGACCGGCGGCAGCAGGCGATGGATGAAATTCACCCCGCGCCATTTCACCAGCGCGGCGGCAACATAGTAGAAGAAGCTGGCCGAGGCCAGGGCGCCGAGCGTCGCCGGCATGCCCCAGGTCTGCACCGAATAGACCACCGGGGCGATGAAGGCGAAGCTGGAGCCGAGGTAGATCGGCACCTGGCGCTTGGTGCACACCTGAAAAATCAGGGTGCCGATACCGGCGCCGAGAAGCGCCAGGCTGGGATTGAGGCCGGTGAGCAGAGGCACCAGCACCGTCGCCCCGAAGGCGACGAAGAGAATTTGCGCGCCGGAAATCGCGGTGCGCCACATTGGTTCTTGTTGTTGTTCCATTTCCCGCCCTTATTTCGTTCCAAAAATCTTGTCGCCCGCGTCGCCCAGACCGGGGATGATGTAGCCCACTTCGTTGAGATGGCTGTCGATGGCGGCAGTGAAGACCGTCACGTCGGGATGCGCCTCGGTCAGTGCCCGGATGCCTTCCGGCGCGGCCACGAGGACGATGGCGCGAATGTGCTGGCAGCCATTGCGCTTCAGCATGTCGATGGTGGCGATGAGCGAACCGCCGGTCGCCAGCATGGGGTCGATGATGAGTGCCAGGCGCTCGCTGAGTTGGCCAACGAAGCGCTCGAAATAAGGCTCCGGCATCAAGGTCTCGTGATTGCGGGCAATGCCGACGACGCTCACCTTGGCGCTCGGTACCAGGTCGAGAACGCCGTCGAGCATACCGAGGCCGGCGCGCAAGATGGGCACGACGGTGACCTTCTTGCCCTTCAGCCGCTGCACCTCGACCGGGCCGGCCCAACCCTGGGTGAGGTGCGGCTCCAGCTCGAAATCGCGACAGGCTTCGTAAGTCAGCAAGCGCGCCAATTCGGCGGTGAGTTCGCGGAATTTCTTGGTGCTCATGTCGGCATCGCGCATGAGGCCGATCTTGTGCTTGACGAGGGGGTGGCGGATTTCGATCACCGGCATTGCAGGGCTCCTTGGCGTTAGGCGCTCAAGGGTAGCGGATTTCGGGCATCAAAGCATTGATACAACTCAGGTTGCGCGCAACTTTATTCGTGGGCGGAAAGCCGCCAACAGTCTAAAATTCATCCCTTTGGGCGAGCATCATGTTGGAGCGTTTCTTTCAGCTTTCCGCACATGGCACCAATGTGCGCACCGAGGTCATGGCCGGTCTCACGACCTTCCTCACCATGGCCTATATCATCTTCGTGAATCCCGACATTCTTTCGGCGGCAGGCATGCCGAAGGACGCTGTCTTCGTCGCCACTTGTCTCGCGGCGGCACTGGGTTCGCTGATCATGGGCCTTTACGCCAATTACCCGATCGCCCTGGCGCCGGGGATGGGCCTGAACGCCTACTTCGCCTTCGCCGTCGTCAAGGGCATGGGCTTCACGTGGCAGGCGGCGCTCGGCGCCGTTTTCATCTCCGGCTGCCTCTTCATCCTGATCAGCCTCTTCCGCGTGCGGGAAGCCATCGTCAATGCCATTCCGCGCTCGCTCAAATACTCAATTTCCGCCGGTATCGGCCTCTTCCTCGCCATCATCGGCTTGAAGAGCGCCGGCCTCATTACCGGCCATCCGGCCACCTTGGTCACGCTCGGTGATCTCCATAACCCCGGCGCGCTGCTCGCCATTGCTGGTTTCATACTCATCGTCGCGCTGGAACAGCGCAAGACGCCGGGTGCCATCATCATCGGCGTACTCGCCGTCACCGCTTGTTCCGTCCTGCTCAAGCTCACACCCTTCGGCGGCGTCTTTGCCGCGCCGCCATCCATCATGCCGACCTTCATGCAAATGGACATCGCCGGCGCCTTGAATGCCGGCCTGCTGGTGGTGGTGATGACCTTCTTCCTGGTTGAGCTATTCGACGCCTCCGGGACGCTGATCGGCGTTTGCCACCGTGCCGGGCTGCTCGACGCCGAAGGCAAGCTGCCGCGCCTGAAGCGCGCCCTGCTCGCCGACTCGACCGCTATCGCCGCTGGCGCCATGCTCGGCACCTCCTCGACCACCGCCTACATCGAATCGGCCGCCGGCACCTCGGTAGGCGGACGCACCGGTCTCACTGCCGTGGTAGTGGCGCTGCTCTTCCTCGCCGCCCTCTTCTTCGCGCCGCTCGCCGGCGCCGTACCCGCCTACGCCACGGCACCGGCGCTCTGCTACGTTGCCGTCCTGATGATCCGCGGCCTCTCCGAAATCGACTGGGAAGACTTGACCGAAGCCGCGCCGGCCGTGGTGACGGCGATCACCATGCCCTTCACCTTCTCCATTTCGCACGGCATTGCCTTCGGCTTCATTTCCTACGTCAGCCTCAAGCTCCTCGCCGGCAAGGTGAAGGACCTGTCGCCGATGGTAGTAGTGATCGCCGCCGTGTTTGTCTTCAAGTTCGCCTTCCTCTAGGCCGGCCATGGATACCACCGATTTTCGCAGCCGCATCCGCACCATTCCGGACTGGCCGGAGCCGGGCGTGCAGTTTCGCGATATCACGCCGTTGCTGCGCGATGGCACAGCCTTCCATGGCCTGATCGAGGCGTTCGCCAAGCGCTACGCGAACGCCCACATCGATGCCATCGCCGGGATCGATGCGCGCGGCTTCATCATCGGCGCCGCGCTCGCCTACCGCCTGGGTTGCGGCTTCATTCCCGTGCGCAAGGCGGGCAAGCTGCCGTTCGAGACGGTGAGCGAAAGCTATGCCTTGGAATACGGCGAAGCAGTGGTGGAAGTGCACACCGACGCCGCGGCACCGGGCGAGCACGTGCTGGTGGTCGATGACCTCATTGCCACCGGCGGCACCATGCTCGCCACCGTCAGCCTCATGCAGCGCCTCGGCGCCCGCATCATCGAGGCGGCTGCCGTCATCGATCTGCCGGCGCTGGGCGGCTCGAAAAAGCTGCTCGCCGCCGGTGTTCCCGGCTATACGCTGATGCAATATTGAAGTTCGCTGAGGCCATCCTGGGCCTCAGGCAAACAATAAAAAACGGCGGCCTTTCGGGCCGCCGTTTTTTATTGGCTTGAAGGGCGTTAGACCAGCCCGGTGGTGTAGTAAATCCCGATTACGACAAAAACGCCGATGGTCTTCAGGATGGTGATGGCAAAAATGTCCTTGTAGGCCTGGCGATGGGTCAGGCCGGTCACCATCAGCAAGGTGATGACGGCACCGTTATGCGGCAGCGAATCCATGCCGCCGGACGCCATGGACGCGACGCGGTGCATCACTTCCAGAGGTATGCCGGCCGCCTGGGCGTTGGCGATGAAGGTACTCGACATGGCGGAAAGCGCGATCCCCAGACCACCGGAGGCCGAACCGGTAATCCCGGCCAGCGTCGTGACGGTGATGGCTTCGTGGATCAGCGGATTCGGAATGACCTTGAGTCCTTCTGCGATCACGAGGAAGCCCGACAGCGAAGCGATGACCGAACCGTAGCCATATTCCGAAGCGGTGTTGATCGAGGCCAGCAAGGCACCGGAAATGGCCGATTTGCTCCCTTCCATGAAGCGCGCCATGACCGGCTTGAAGGCAAAGAGGAAGACGCAGGCGATACCGACCAGCAATGCCCCCTCGACCGCCCAGATGGCGCGAACCGAAGCGATCGGCTGCACTACCGGCGCCGCCTTGCCAATCACCGACGGGATGAACGAATGCGAAGTACCGTAGAACTGCGGAATCAGTTCTGTGAAGGCGTAATTGGAAGCGGCGACCATCACCAGCGGCAGGACGGCGATGAACGGATTGGGCATTTTCTCTCGCGTTTCGTCGAATGGCTCCGGTTCATTGACCAGATTGGTCGTGCCGTAGCCCTCGCCCGCAGCTTGAGCACGCCGGCGCATCCATTCGAGATAGGCAAGGCCGGCGCCCACGATCAGCAGGCCGCCGATAATGCCCAGCCAGGGCGCGGCGTAAATGGTCGTCTTGAAAAAGGTCGTCGGAATAACGTTTTGAATCTGCGGCGTGCCCGGGAAGGCATCCATGGTGATGGTGAACGAGCCGAGCGCGATGGTGCCGGGAATGAGGCGCT
>JAPUEC010000057.1:0-13816 GCA_027492775.1 Rhodocyclaceae bacterium | reverse complement strand
TGGAATGGCGCCGGCCTTGAACATTTCAGCCGCAAAGGGATAAACGGCGAACACGACGACAAAGACGGAGACGCCGCCATAGGTCAGCAAGCAGCAAACCAGGACGATCGAAAAAATTGCCTGATCCTTCCCCAAAGTCCTGATGATGGCCGCCACGATTGACTTGGCGAACCCCGCCAACTCGATCGTTTTCCCGAAAATCGCGCCGAGCAGGAATATCGGGAAATAAAGCTTCACGAAGAACACCATCTTTTCCATGAAAAGACCGGTGAACACCGGCGCCACCAGTGTGGGGTCCGTCACCAACACGGCGCCCAGGGCGGCGATCGGTGCGAACAAAATGACGCTGTAGCCGCGATAGGCCACAAACATGAGGAAACATAGTGATGCAACAACAATTAGAAGTGCCATCTCGAAACCTCCATTTGAATACCGTTATGACGTTGCACGCCGCATTCACGAGCCGGCTTTTGGAAAGAAAAAACCCCGCCGAAGCGGGGGTGAAGACATCACTTGAGGGTGAAACGGGATTGCTTAAGTCCCATGGTGGCCGTACCAAAAAGGCACGGGTCCATGGTTTTCAGCTCAGGAGAAATTAAAGGCTTGAAATCCATTTGCGCCAGGATGTCGCGCTCGAGATCGATCCCCGGGGCGATCTCGATGAGCGTCGGACCCTCTGGACGCAACTGGAAAACGGCGCGTTCGGTGACCAGGGTGATGGTCTTGTTCTTGCGGCTTTCGAACTTGCCATTGAAGGTGATCTGCTCGACCTTGCGGATGAACTTCTTGACCCCGCCTTCCTTGACGATATGGACCTTGCCGTCACGCACCTCAACCTCCAGCCCCCCGGCGGTGAAAGTGCCGCAGAAGACGCATTCCTTGGCGTTCTGCGAGATATCGATGAAGCCGCCGCAGCCGGCGACGCGCGGGCCGAACTTGGAGACGTTGAGATTGCCCTCGGCGTCGCATTCCGCCATGCCGAGGAAGGTGCAATCGATACCGCCACCATCGTAGAAATCGAACTGGTAAGGTTCATCGACGATGGCCTGCGGCGCCAGGGCGCTGCCGAAATTGAGCCCACCCTGCGCGATGCCGCCGACTACGCCCGGCTCCACCGTTGCCGTGAAGTTCTCAGCAATCCCTTCCTCTACGAGCACCGTCGACACCGCTTCTGGATAGCCGATGCCGAAGTTGAGGACGAATTTGCTGGCATCCAATTGCATGGCGGCGCGACGGGCGATGACCTTGCGCTCGTCGAGCGGCAGGGGGCGCAATTCCGTGTTGAAGACGCGGGTGGCGGAAATGAAATCCTCGTTGTATTGCGTTCCCGCCGTCTGCATATGATTGCCGACATCCGAAACCACCGCCACGACATCGACCAGCATGCCGGGAATGCGTACATCCTTCGGTGGAATGGTACCGTTCTTGACGATGCGCTCGACCTGGACGATGACCAAGCCGCCATTGTTGCGCGCCGCGGTCGCCACCGAAATGTGCTCCAGGGTCAGCGCTTCCTTGCGCAGGCTGATGTTGCCCAGTTCGTCCGCCTCGGTGCCGCGGATCACGGCCACGTTGATCGGCTGCGCCTTGTAGAAGAGGTAATCCTCGCCATCGATCTTGAGCTTGCTGACGATGTCGTCCTTGGCCAGGGCATTGAGCTTGCCGCCCTCGTGATCGGGATCGACGAAAGTGCCGAGACCGACGTGGGTCAGCACGCCGGGCTTGCCCGCCGCCATGTCGCGGAACATTTGGGCCAGAACGCCCTGCGGGAAGTTGTAGGCCTCGACCTTGTTGCCGACGATGAACGGCCAGACTTTCCTGAACAACCCGAAGTGCCCGCCAATGAGGCGTCCGATCAAACCTTCGTGGCAGAGATGGTTGAAACCCCGGGTCTCGGCGCCGTCGCCAACCCCGGAAGCCCACAGTAATCCGATATTTTTTGGCGCGCCGGTTTCGAGAAAGCGCTTTTCGACTTCCATCCAGATCTCTTCGGCAGCGCCCGTGAGCATGAACCCGCAGGTGCCGATCCGGGCACCGTCGGGAATCATCGCCGCGGCTTCGCGCGTCGAGACGAATTTAATACGACTCATGTCATCCCCTTTTTCGATGCATCGCCGGAAGTACGCGCTCTTTTGGCCGGCGCGTGACCTCCGGCTGCACGCTTGCTGTTAGAGCACGACTCCGCCGCTCACCTCGATGACAGCGCCGTTGATGTAGCTGGCTTCATCGGAAGCGAGGAAAGCAAAGGTGTTGGCGATTTCCTCGGGCTTGCCGAGACGGCCCATGGGCACCTTCTGCTTCATCGCCTCGATCACCTTCTCGGGCATCGGCGCGAGGATCGGGGTATCGATAAAGCCCGGGCAGACGGCGTTGGCGCGGATGCCCTTGCGGCCCAGTTCCTTGGCCCAGCTCTTCATCATGCCGATGACGCCGAACTTGGTGGCAGCATAGTTGGTCTGGCCGAAGTTGCCATAAACGCCGACGACGGAAGAGCAATTGAGCAGAACGCCGGAGCCTTGGGCGATCATGGTCTCGACGACGCAACGGGCGCACAGGTAGGAGCCCTTGAGATTGATCTCGACAACGCGGTCGAACTGCTCGTCGGTCATCTTGGCCAACTGCGCATCCATGATGATGCCGGCGTTGTTGACCAGCACGTCGATCCTGCCCCAAGCCGCCTTGACTTGCGCAACCATGGCTTCGACATCGGCACGCTTGGCGATGTCTGTACGGACGCCGATGGCCTCGCCGCCGGCAGCGCGAATCTCCTTGACGGTTTCGTCGATGGCGGCGGTATCGATGTCGCACACGGCGACTTTCGCGCCTTCGGCAGCGAATTTCAGTGCCGTTGCCTTGCCAATGCTCTTGCCCGAGCCGGTAATAATGGCGATTTTGCCTTGCAGTTTCATATACACTCCCTTATTTATGGGCACGTTGCCCGAATGCCATATTGCGCGAAACGGATGCAAAAATCATGATTCATTGCTCCAGTCCCGCACCACCGATAACGTGAAGATATTCTTGACGAACCTTGATCAATAGTCGTGCAATTACCCTATCGTAGTTCTACGTATCATGATGTCGCCCAATAACCCGCCCAATAGCCCGGGAAGTGATGCTGAAAAGATACTGACTTTCGAGTTGGCCTCGGTCGGCCTGTGCATCACCCGAAACCGCATCATTTATGCATGCAATCCCGCCTTCGCGCAAATGTGCGGCTACACGATCGATGAACTGCACGGAAGCAGCTTGCGGCACCTTTACGCTTCGGACCTCGAGTACGAGGACATTGCCCTGCAGGGTCTGCCACTTTTGCTCGAAACGGGGTTTTATAGCGATGAGCGCATCATGTGCCGGCGCGACGGCCGTTTATTCTGGTGTCACGTCTCGGGGCAGGCCCTCGATCGCGCCGACCCATTCGCATGCGCAAGCTGGATGTTCGAGGATCTGGCGGGCATACGGCCGCTCACCGTCGAATTCACGGCACGTGAACGCGAAGTTGCTCAGCTTCTCGTCACCGGAAAAACCAGCAAGAACATCGCCCGGGTACTGGGCATCAGCCATCGTACGGTCGAGGCGCATCGCGCCCGATTGATGCACCGCCTCAACGTTTCCACTCCCGGAGAAATGATCGCCCGGTTGATGGGAATGGGTTAAACCGTCAGGGCCAGCGCCGCCAGGGATGCGGCCCCCAGAACGGCGGGCAAGACAGGGAGCAGCGCTGCTGGCAAAGCATGTCCTGCTGCTGCAGCGCCTGAACTTGCTCCTTGCTCAGGCGGTTGATGCGCTCACTGCACTCGTCCATCAGCGCCTGGCGGTCGCTGTCGAGAAGATAATCCAGCACGGCGGTCGGCACGCCCCTCGATTTGAGGGTCAGAATCTCGGCGGCCGAGAGGCGATAGCGCGTTCCGCTCTCCTTGAGGCGGGAAATAATGCTCTCGGCGCTCAAGCCCTGCTTCGCCAACTGGACAACCTCATCCGGGCTCAAGCGGGGCAGCGCGGGGACCAACGGCTTCGACTCTGCCGGAAGGCGATCGACCACCTGCCCGGGATTGCCCCCCTGCGAAGCGCAAGCCGTCACCGCCACGACGGCGGCGCACAGCGCGATGCGAGCCAAAAATGTCGTAACCATTTTCATCTCTCCAGTTTGACGGGCACCAGGCCGCGCAAGGCGTTGCCAAGCCAGAAGTCGACTTCGAGATCGGCGGGATGGAGCACTGCCTCTTTGGCCTTGCCGCTTGCCAGCAACTCCGCCCGAAGGACGCCCGGCAATGCCCCGCTGTCCAGCGGCGGCGTCAGCAGAACGCCGTCACGCTCGACGAAGACATTGCTGCGCGCACCCTCCGCCACTTCGCCGCGTTCATTAAGAAATACAACATCGAAGACCCCTGGCGAGGAAGCGAGTTCCGCCAGCGCCCGGTCGTAGATGCCGCGCACCGTCGTCTTGTGCCGTCGTAGCGCGTAATGGCTGTCGATGCGCTCACGCGCCAGGCGAACCTCGCGCCCGCCCTCCGGCTCCGGTGGCAGCGGCGCGATGCTGACGTCGAGCTTTCCCCGCTTGTCGAGAATCAGGCGAACGCGCCAGGTTCCCATCGCCGGGGCTGCCGCCAAGGCTTGCCGGATGGCGTCCTCTTCGTAGCGAAAGCCGAGCCACGCCGCCGAGGCGGCCAGGCGCCGCAAATGGCCTAACAGTCGAGGGTAGGCGCCGTCTTGCCGACGCAGGGTTTCAATCAGGGCGAACCCCGGGTCGAGATCGGTGAGAAATGCCGCCTTCAAGCCGCACTCGCGCCATTCCTCGCCGGCGATCGAATCGGCGACGATGCCGCTGCCGATGCCCAGGCGTCCGCGACCGTCGACCGCAAGTTCAAGGGTGCGGATGGCGACGTTGAGCCGGAAATCGCCATTGGGCGCGATCCATCCCAAGGCGCCGGTATAAAGGCCGCGCGGCCCGTTTTCGAGTTCGGCGGCGATGCGCATGGCGCGGATCTTCGGGGCCCCGGTTACCGAACCGCAGGGAAACAGGGCGCGCAGGATATCGAACAAGCCCGCGCTCGAGACCTGCGCCGCCACTTGCGACACCATTTGCCGCACCGTCGGGTATTCCTCGATTTCGAAGAGCGATTCGACTTTGACGCTGCCGATGTCGGCAACCCGCCCGAGATCGTTGCGCAAGAGGTCAACGATCATCAAATTTTCCGCCCGGTTCTTTTCCGAAGCTTGCAGAGACGATGCCGCCTCGCCAATCGGCGCGGTGCCCTTCATCGGCCGTGTCGTCAATCGCTTGCCCTGGCGTTCGAGAAAGAGCTCGGGCGAAAGGGAAACCAGCGCCTCGCCGCCAGCGACGACGATGCCGCCATACCGCACCGGCTGACGGTGACGCAGCGCCGCATAAAGCGCCAGCGGCGAGCCGAACCAACTGAAATCGAGGGGAAAGGTGAAATTGACCTGGTAGCAATCGCCAGCGTCGATAAAGGTGCGGATACGCTCGACCGCATCGCCATAGGTCTTCGCATCGATGCCCCCTTCCAGGCCGGCGATGCCGGCGGCTTCGTCGCCAGTACCGGAGAGCGCATGGGTGAGGTAAGCCTCGGCCTCCGAGGCATTCAATTGCCGGCAGGCGCTGAAACGCCAGAACCGCGCCAGCGGACGCTTCGTTTCCGAGTCGCTCCAGGTCGTGGGCGCCGCGGCAGGTTCTAGCAGATATCCGAGTTCGTAGTCGAGGGCAATCGCCGTCCAGCCATCCGCGTCCTCCAGCGCCTGGCGCAAACCTTCCAGATCGGCGATCGCTCGCCCCTCGATCAAGCCGGTCAACAGCCAGGCCGCCGGGGCGTCGGGTGGCGCCAGGCGGTCCTCAAAAAGAGCAAAAATGGTGGGGTTACTTGCGACGCAGGAGGAATTCGAAGACGTTTTCGTCCTGCTTTTGTTCGATGAGTTCATTGCCGGTCTGCCGGGCAAAGGCGATGAAATCCTTGACCGAGCCCGGGTCGGTGGCAAGCACCCGCAGCGTCTGGCCGGATTCCATTTCAGCCAGCGCCTTTTTTGTGCGCAGGATGGGGAGCGGACAATTCAGTCCTTTGACATCGAGTTCGCGGTCGAATGACATGGTTCGCGGCCGGGGATGGAAAGGCCGGATTTTAACCCCTATTTTTTCTTTTCCTTGGCCTCTTCTGCAACCCGGCGCTTCAACTCGCGTAGACGGGCATCGATGACCGACAACTCGTAGAAGTTGGCATCGCCGGCGCGTTGCGCCAATTCGAGCTGCTGCACCGCCGCCGGCGTCTGCCCCTGCAAGGCGTAGGCCTCCGCCAGCGCCCGATGCTGCTGCGCGCGCCGTCCCAACGCCGCGTAGGATTGCGCCTCCAGTTGGTAGAGGCGAACATCCGCGGGCATGTTGCGCAATTGGTTTTCCGCCAGGCTAAGGCTGTCGCTGAAACGCCCCTGCGCCACCAGCGCATTGCCGTAGTCGTAGATCAGCGCGTTGTTGAGGGGATAGCGATTGATGGCATCTCGATAAGCCGCCAGGCCGCCATTGACATCGCCTTGCCCAATGCGGCTCTCGGCCTGCAGGCGTTCGAGCATCGGCGAAGCGATATGCAGCTTGCGTGCGGCCTGGATTTGGTTTTCGGCGCCCTTCCAATCCCGCGCCCGACTCAGCGCTACCGCTAATCCGTAGTGCGCGGCGCCGTCGGAGGGGTATTTGCGGTCTCGTACCAGTCCCTCGAAATCCTTGATCGCCTCGCTGGGGTGCCCCTTCATTGCCCGCAACTTGGCGCGAACGAGGTGAAAATCGATGCTGTCGGGAACCTGCTTGTAACGCTGGCGCTGCTCGCGATTCTGCATGTCCGAGATGCGCTCGGAAGTCAGCGGATGGCTGCGCAGATAGACCGGGGCGTTGTTTTCGTACACACGGGTGGCGCGCTGCAAGCGCTCGAAGAAGTTGGACATGCCGCGCACGTCGAAGCCGGCTTTTTGCAGAATTTCGAACCCGGAACGGTCCGCTTCGCGTTCGTAATCCCGCGAGAAATTGAGTTGCGCCTGCGCCGGGAGCCCGGTGCCCACGGCGCTTGCCGCTTGCGCGACTTGCGAATTGGAACGCGCCGCAACCAGGGCCAAGCCCATCAGGACCATCGCCGGAATCGACATCTGCTTTTCACGATGAATTTGTCGGGCGATGTGGCGCTGGGTGACATGCGATACCTCGTGGGCGACGACGCCGGCAAGTTCCGATTCGGTTTGCGCCGCAAGGATCAACCCTGTATGCACGCCGACGTAGCCGCCGGGCATGGCAAAGGCGTTGATCATGGGGTCATCGATGGCGAAGAAATAGAAGCCGATGCCGGGATCGCTGCTGGCGGCGGCGAGCCGCCCGCCGAGCTGGTTGAGGTAGGCTTCGACTTCCGGATCGTCGAGATATTGAGGATCGCGGCGAACTTCCTGCATGATTTCCTGGCCGATGCGCTTTTCGGTGGAAAGGGGAAGTTCTTCACTCGACGCATCGCCCAACTCCGGCAAGGCGTCGGCATATAGCGTGGAGGTCGCGATAATGCCGGCAAGCAGGCCGGCGGCGAGGCGGAACCGGTTGTGCATGGGTGTTCTGATAGCGCACCCGCCTTCCGTTGACTCCGACCAACCGTAAGCAATCGTAACCATGTCAGCGCTCACCCATTTCGATGCCGCCGGGCAGGCCCATATGGTGGATGTCGGCGAAAAACCCGAAACCACGCGCGTGGCCCGCGCCGCCGGCAGCATTGCCATGCGGCGCGAAACGCTCGAGCTCATCGCTGCCGGAAACGCCAAAAAGGGCGACGTGCTGGGAATCGCCCGCATCGCCGGCATCCAAGGGGCGAAGCGCACTTCAGATCTGATCCCGCTCTGCCATCCGCTGGCATTGACGCGGGTCGCGCTGGATTTCGAGATCGACGCGCAAAACTGCGCGGTGCATTGCCTGGCGACGGCGGAATGCCACGGGCGCACCGGCGTCGAAATGGAGGCGATGACCGCCGTTTCCGTCGCCCTGCTCACCATCTACGACATGTGCAAGGCCGCGGATCGCGGCATGACCATCGGCCAGGTGCGCCTCGTCGAAAAGAGCGGCGGCAAATCCGGCCATTGGCGCATGGAAGAATGATTTCACCGGATGTTCGGCGCGTAATTGCCTTGGATTTCCGGTCTTTCCGCAGACACTCGGCAGCATGCATGCGGACGCCCTTCACCCCATGACGCGCTCCAAAGCCATTGCCCTGATGATCCTGGTCACCTTGCTCTGGAGCATCGCCGGCGTCGTCACGCGTCATCTCGACTCGGCCCGCAGTTTCGAGGTGACCTTCTGGCGCAGTCTCTTCAACGCCTTGACACTAATCGCCGCGCTGACCGTTTGGCGGGGTCGATCGCTGTGGTTGGGGATATGGCGTGCCGGATGGACGGTTTGGGCCTCAGGCGCCTGCTGGGCGGTGATGTATACCGCATTCATGCTGGCGATGACGCTGACCTCGGTCGCCAACGTCCTGGTCACCATGGCGGTCGGGCCGCTGCTGACGGCCCTTCTCGCCCGCATCGCTCTTGGCCACCGCCTGCCGCATCGAACGTGGCTCGCCATCCTCACCGGCGGCGTCGGCATCGCCTGGATGTTCGCGCGGGATACAGGGACCGGATTATCGTTGCTGGGAACGATCGTGGCCTTCGCCGTGCCGGCGGCGGCAGCGGTCAACTGGACCATACTCCAGCATGCGAGTCAGCGTGCCGCTCGCGGCGAAACCAGCCCGGACATGATGCCGGCTGTCCTGATCGGCGCCCTGCTCTCCGCGCTGGCGACCTTGCCGCTGGCCGCTCCTTTCCAGGCATCGCCGCACGACGTCGGCCTGCTCGCGCTGTTGGGCGCCGTGCAACTTGCCGTTCCCTGTTTGCTGTTGGTACGGGTGAGCCGGGAATTGCCGGCACCCGAGATCGCCCTGCTCGGGTTGCTGGAAGTCATCTTCGGAATCGCATTGGCGTGGATCGGCGCCAATGAAACGCCATCCGCCGCCGCGCTGACCGGCGGCGCGCTAGTGCTTGCGGCGTTGATCGCCAATTCGCTCGCCGCGCCCCGGCAGCTTGGTGATGCCAGCCGCGGGCCGCTTGCGGCGGGACGGCCACAGCCTATTGAAACGGGTGGCGCTTGAGAATGGTTTCGTCGCGCTCGGGACCGGTCGACACGATGTCGATGGGAATTTCGCAGAGCGTCTCGATGCGGTCGAGATAGTCGCGCGCCGCCAGCGGGAGTTCTTCCCAGCGCTTGACGCCGAAAGTGCTTTCGCTCCAGCCCGGCATCGTTTCATACACCGGTTCGCAACGCGCAACTTCATCGGCGCCGATGGGCAACAGATCGAGCATCTGGCCGTCGACCTTATAGCCGGTGCAGATATTCAGTTCTGGAAGTCCGTCGAGCACATCGAGCTTGGTGATGCAAAGCCCGGTGAGGCCGTTGATCCGTGCCGAACGGCGCAGCGCGGCGGCATCGAACCAGCCGCAGCGGCGCTTGCGCCCGGTGACGGTGCCGAATTCGCGCCCCTTTTTGGACATCTGGCAACCCGGCAGGCCGGCGGTTTCAATGTCCAGCTCCGAGGGGAATGGACCACCGCCGACGCGCGTGCAATAGGCCTTGGTGATCCCCAGCACGTAATGCAGCATCCCCGGCCCGACGCCGGTGCCGGCTGCCGCCTGGCCGGCGACGCAATTGCTGGAAGTCACGAACGGGTAGGTGCCATGATCGATGTCGAGCAAGGTACCTTGCGCGCCTTCGAACAACAGATTTTTCCCCGCCTGATTGGCGGCATAGAGGGCCGCCGAAACATCGGTGACCAAGGGCAGCAGCGCCTCGGCGCCGGTCATCGCCTGGTCGAGCACCTGGGCGTAATCGACGGTGTCGGCCTTGAAGTAACGGCTCAACACGAAGTTGTGGTACTCCATCACCTCGCGCAGCTTCTCGGCAAACGCGTGAGGATGGAAGAGGTCGTAGACCCGCAGGCCACGACGCGCCACCTTGTCCTCATAGGCGGGGCCGATGCCCTTGCCGGTGGTGCCAATTTTCTTGTCGCCGGCCTTGGCCGCCTCGCGGGCGCGATCAAGCGCGGAATGGTAGGGCAGGATGAGCGGGCACCCCGGGCTGACCTTGAGGCGCGAACGTACTTCGAGACCCCCTGCTTCCAGGCCGGTGATCTCGCCGAGCAGATGATTCACGTCGAGCACGACGCCATTGCCGATGTAGCACTGCACATCGGCGCGGACGATGCCAGAAGGCACCAGATTGAGCTTGTATTCCTGTTCGCCGATGACGAGCGTGTGCCCGGCGTTGTGGCCGCCCTGGAAACGCACTACCCCCTGCGCATGATCGGTCAGCCAATCGACGATCTTGCCCTTGCCTTCGTCCCCCCACTGGGTACCGACGACGATTACATTCTTGGCCATTTTTGGTCTCAGTTCGCTTGAATTTCTTGGATAAGCCATTGGTCCCCGGAGCGGACCAGACGACGGTCGCAACGCGGGCCTTCGCAGGCAATCTGGCCGGGCAACCGTTCGATGACCACTTCGCCGCCAGCGCGGAGCGCGGCGATGCGGTCGGTCAATTGACGGTCGCCGCCGCCATAGGGCGCCTCGATGGCGCCACGGACTTCATCAACCGCCCCCAGCCGCGCGACTTCCCGAAGATCGAGGGAAAAGCCGGTTGCCGGCCGCGCCCGCCCGAATACCTTGCCGACGCCATCGTAGCGTCCGCCACGGGCGATGGCCGCCGGGTAGCCAGGGCAATAGGCGGCGAATACCACGCCGTTGTGATAGTAGTAGCCATGCAGGTCGGAGAGATCGACCGAGAACTGCAACTCGGGCGCATCGGCAACGATGCGGGCAAGGCTTTCCAGTGCAGCGCCGATTGCGGGCAGCGGTGGCAATTCGGTTGCGGCACGCTTCAGCACATGGACATCGCCGTAGAGCGTGGGCAGGCGCATCAGAGCGCTGGCATAAGGTTCAGCGATGTTGGCGCATTCAGCCGCCAAACCCGGCCCATCCTTGGCTTGGAGCAGGGAAAGCAGGCGGGCTTCGGTTTCGCTGTCCAGCCCCGCCGCTTCGGCCAGCGCCTGGAAAATACCGACATGGCCGAGATCGATGCGAAATTCCGGTAGGGCGCAAGGGCTCAATACCGCCGCCAGCAGGCGGATGACTTCGAGATCGGCTTCGATGCCGGCATGGCCGTACAACTCGGCGCCGATCTGCAACGGTTCGCGGCTGGCGGCGATGCTCGCCGGCAAGGTATGCAGGACGCTACCGCAGTAGCACAGCCGGGTCACTCCCTGACGATTGAGCAGATGCGCGTCAATGCGCGCCACCTGCGGCGTCGTGTCGGCACGGATGCCGAGGGTGCGGCCGGAAAGCTGGTCGGCGAGTTTGAAGGTCTTGAGGACGAGATCCTGGCCGGTGCCGGTCAGCAGCGAATCGAGATATTCGAGCAGGGGCGGCATGACCAGCTCGTAGCCATGGACATTGAGGCGGTCGAGCATGCCGCGCCGCAGGCGCTCGATGCGTGCCGCCTCGGCCGGGAGGGCGTCGGCGATGTATTCCGGAAGCAACCAGTTCATTTGAAGAGAATGATGACGATAAGGCCGATGATCATCGACGTGAGGCCGATGAAACGAATCTGGCCATCGCTAAGCTGGATGAGGCGTTGGAAGGTTTCACGCCATTTGCTCGGCCAGACAAAGGGCATCACGCCTTCGAACACCAACATCAGTGCGAAGGCGATGAGCAAGGTGTTGTTCATTTATGGCGACCACCGCTCTCGCCGCCACCTCTGCCGACACCCTTCATGTATTTGAAGAAATCGGAACTCGGATCGACCACCAGCAGGTCGCTCTTGTTCTTGAAACTCGCCCGATAGGCCTCGAGACTGCGATAGAAGGCGTAGAACTCGGCGTTCTGACCAAATGCCTGGCCATAAAGCGCCGTCGCCTGGGCATCGCCCTCGCCCTTGATCTTCTGCGCATCGCGATAGGCTTCGGCAATGATGATTTCGCGTTGGCGATCAGCATCGGCACGAATTTTTTCCGCTTCCGCCGAACCTTGCGAACGCAACTCGTTGGCAACGCGCTTGCGTTCCGCTTCCATGCGGCGATAGACCGCTTCGCTGACCTCAGACGGCAGCTCGACGCGCTTCAACCGGACGTCGACGATCTGGACGCCGATGGTGCGGGCATCCTTGTCGGCCTTGTCCCGCATCTGTTCCATGACCTTGTCGCGTTCGCCCGAAACCACGTCATGCACCGTGCGCTTGCCGAATTCCTCGCGCAGGCCGGCGTTGACGGTCTGATTCAGTCGAATCTTGGCGCGCGACTCGTCGCCCTGAACGGAAATGTAATAAAGCTTGGGATCGACAATGCGCCACTTGATGTAGGAATCGACCAGGACGTTCTTTTTTTCCGAAGTGATGAAACGCTCCGGCTCCGGGTTGTCGAGCGTGAGGATGCGCTTGTCGAAATAACGAACATTTTGAATCAGCGGCCATTTCAAATACAGCCCTGGCTCGGTGATGACGCTACGAACCTCGCCCAGTTGGAAAACGATGGCGAATTGGCGTTGATCGACGGTAAAGATCGAAAGCGCCAGGACGATGAGGACAGCGGCGATGGACACGCCGACCATACGCAATCCGGATTTCATCAGCGGGCCTCCCGTTCACGACCAGTCAGCGACGAGCTACGCGCCCGGGCGTCCGGCATCGGTTGTTTGTCGAGTTGAGGCGGCGCCTCCGTAGTGAGCGGCGCCACGCGCGCAGCGGTCGTCGATGCCGCCGCGGGAACCTCAGCCGCCCCCGTCGCGGCCGCCGGAACGGCGCCAGCCGTTTGCAGCAGCTTGTCCAGCGGCAGGTAAAGCATGCTGCCCTGGCTCTTCGCGTCGACCATCACCTTGCTGGTGTTGGCAAAAATCTGCTGCATGGTGTCGAGATACATGCGTTGCCGCGTGACTTCAGGCGCCTTGGCGTACTCGGTCACAATGGAACGGAAGCGGGCGGCATCACCCTCGGCGTTGGCGATCACGCGCTGTTTGTAACCGTTGGACTCCTCCATCAGGCGCGCCGCTGTACCGCGTGCTTTGGGGATGACATCGTTGGCGTAGGCCTGGCCTTCGTTCTTCTGACGCTCGCGGTCCTGCCCGGCTTTCACCGCGTCATCGAAGGCAGCCTGCACCTGTTCGGGCGGCTGGGCATTCTGCATGGTCATTTTGGAGATCAGGACGCCGCTCTTGTAGCGATCGAGGATATCCTGCATCAACTTGGTCGCTTGCGCCGTGATCTGCTCGCGGCCTTCATAGAGGACGTAATCCATCTTGCTCTTGCCGACCACTTCGCGAATCGCGGTTTCGGCGGCACCGACCACGGCATCGTCGGTGCTGCGGTTATTGAAGAGGAAATCGACCGGGTCCTTGAGCACGTATTGGACGGCGAACTGAATATTGACGATGTTTTCATCGTCCGTCAGCATCAACGCCTCTTTCAGCACCTTGTTTCGCTCGCTGCCGCGATAGCCGATTTCGACGGTCCGGACGCCGGCCACATTGACCAGTTCATGCGTCTGGATGGGATAAGGCAGTCGCCAGCGCAACCCCGGCTCGGTAGCTTCCTTGTAACGACCGAACTGAAGCACCAGGCCGCGCTGCGAAGCGTCGACGATGTAAAAGCCGGAGGCCAGCCAGACCACGACGATGAGACCGGCAAGCAAACCCAGGCCGCTGCCGAGGAAACGCGGATTGAAGTCGGCCGGCGGGCGCTGATTGCCACCGCCATCGCCGCCGC
>JAPUEC010000056.1 GCA_027492775.1 Rhodocyclaceae bacterium | reverse complement strand
ATCGACACCGTCGTCGTCTCGACCCAGCACGGCCCCGAGGTATCGCACGCCCAGATCGAAGAGGCGGTGATCGAAGAAATCATCAAGCCGGTGTTGCCGAAAGACCTGCTGTCGGCCAAAACCCGCTTTCTGGTCAACCCGACCGGTCGCTTTGTCGTCGGCGGCCCGCACGGCGACTGCGGCCTGACCGGCCGCAAGATCATCGTCGACAGCTACGGCGGCACCGCACGCCACGGTGGCGGCGCCTTCTCCGGCAAGGATCCTTCCAAGGTCGATCGTTCGGCCGCCTACGCTGCGCGTTATGTGGCGAAGAACATCGTCGCCGCCGGCCTCGCCGACCGCTGCGAAGTTCAGGTCGCCTACGCCATCGGCGTAGCCAAACCGGTATCGCTGATGGTCAATACCTTCGGCACCGGCAAGGTCAGCGACGAGAAGATCGTCGACCTGATCGGCAAGCATTTCGACCTGCGCCCGAAGGGCATCATCCAGACGCTCAACCTGCTGCGCCCGATCTACACCAAGACCGCTGCCTACGGCCATTTCGGCCGCGAAGAGCCGGAGTTCACCTGGGAAGGAATCGACAAGGCGGCCGCACTGAAAGCCGACGCCGGACTTTGATCTTCTGTCACAAGAAAAGGGCCGCGAGGCCCTTTTTCTTTTTGTCCGAGGCAATCGGTGTAATATTATTTCTTCGGAAATTTGACGCCTAATCAGTCTCCACATCATGCTCAAGAAAATCAACGTCAAGCAGCTTGCAGTCGGCATGCACCTCAAGGAGTTCTGCGGCTCGTGGATGGAGCATCCCTTCTGGCGCTCGGCTTTCGTGATAACCGACCCCAGGGATATCAAGGCCATTCTGGCCAGCAGCATCAAGGAAGTCTGGATCGATACAGCGAAAGGACTCGATGTGGCGCTGGGCGAAACGGCAATGTCGGAAGCTGAATCCGAGGCTCAGGTTGATGCGGAACTGAACAGTGCGGCAAGTGCCGAGCGCGAAAGGACACCCGTTCCGGCCTCGCTCGAATTTGCCCGCGCCGCGAAGATCTGCGCCCAATCCAAACGCGCCGTTACCTCGATGTTTCAGGAAGCACGCATGGGCAAGGCGGTTGACATCGGCGGTGCTAAAAAGCTGGTGGAGGAAATCTCCGACTCGGTCAGCCGCAACCCAGGCGCGCTGATCAGCCTGGCCCGCCTGAAAACCGTCGATGACTACACCTACATGCACTCGGTCGCCGTTTGTGCGCTGATGATTGCCCTGTCCAGGAAGCTCAAGCTTGACGACACAGCGACCCGCTCGGCGGGAGTCGCTGGCCTGTTGCACGATCTCGGCAAGGCCATGATGCCGATGGAGGTGCTCAACAAACCGGGCAAGCTGACCGATGAAGAGTTTGCCATCATAAAAAAACACCCGGAAGAAGGCTACAAATTGCTGCTCGGCAACGCCCATGCCGATGCGATCGCTCTCGATGTGGTTCTGCACCACCACGAAAAAACCGACGGCTCGGGTTACCCCAAGGGCTTCAAGGACAGTGAAATCAGCCTCTTCGCCAAAATGGGGGCGGTTTGCGATGTCTATGACGCCATCACCTCCAACCGCCCCTACAAAGCCGGATGGGATCCCGCCGAATCGCTGCGCAAGATGGCCGAATGGGTCAATGGCCATTTTGACCCTACGGTGTTCCAGGCTTTCGTGAAAAGCCTCGGCATCTACCCGATTGGCTCGCTGGTCAAACTCAATTCCGGTCGCTTGGGCATTGTCATCGAGCAGGGCGAAAAATCCTTGCTGACGCCACGCGTCAAGGTTTTCTTCTCGACCAAATCCAATGCCCGTATCCTGCCGGAGATTGTCGATCTCTCACACTCAGGCTGCCCGGAAAAAATTTCTACCCGTGAAGATCCGGCCAAATGGAATTTCCCTGACTTCAACGAACTCTGGTCCGGATTGCCTGGCGCGCCATGGTAAGCACCGCGGTTTTTTGCTTGAAGATTCGCTCCATTGGCCGATATAAACATGGCCACTTTTTTGCATGAAATCCAGCAACTAACCCGGATGGATCAAAAACCCGCCGCGTAATGTCAATGTCGTGCCATTCCAGATCTGACGGCTGTCCGGCTTGCTGCGGGCAAGCTGGAAGCGGCCGTAAGGGCCTTCGATCCTGACCGTCTGCCCGGTCTTGACCCGCTGCGCAAGCTTATTCGTGAAATCACCCAGCGCCTTGATGAAAAAGGCGATCGTCCGCTCGCCCCGCTCGGCGCTGGCGATGGTGAAGGGATGCGCGCCCTCGCTCCGTTCAAAGGCGATGAAGGCAAACTTTCCGGGACGATGCGCTTGCCACGGCTCGTCGAGCCGGCAGGTGATTTGAGTCACGTCGCCCTCGCTGTTGACCGCCACAACCTAGGCCTTGACCTGTCGGCGATGCCCGATCATCCCGGCCAGCGAAACGATGCTGGCGATGACGCCAGAGGTGGTAGGGTAAACGCCGCGACAGGGTGATGACGAGCATGGCCAGAGCGGCGTACAGCGCCCATTCGCCCATGTCGTCGCCAAGCTTGCGCAGAACTTCGAGCAGGCCCTCGTATTTTACTTTCGGCAGGCGTCCTGCGCTGCCGATCAGCGGCCTGATGATGTCGCTGGTCAGTTCAAGCAGCCAGAGGCTGGCGCCAAAGCCGATGACCAGGATTCCCGACCACTTGTGCAGCCGGTAAATGCGATCCAGGCCGTCCAGCGGCTTTTCCAGCCAGAGCGGGCGCGCGGAGAGCAACATCGAGAGCGACATCGAGAGCGACATCAGGGCGATCGACAGCAGGCCGGTCAGATA
>JAPUEC010000055.1 GCA_027492775.1 Rhodocyclaceae bacterium | reverse complement strand
GGCCGCCGGAAGGGGGTGGTCATCCCGGCCCGGCGATTGCCCCGCTGCGGACCCGCGCGGCCCCCAGTCGGGCCCGACCCGCGCCCCGGGTGGGGGGGGCCGCCCTCGCCGCCGTCGTCGCTCCCGCCGCGCCGCCGTTTTGGTAGTCTCGACGGCTGGTTTCTGGCCGAGTGCTGAATGCGTACGATCGGCCATGAGCCGACCTTGCCGCAATATCGCGATTGCAGACGTTCCAGTCCCATGCGGTAACGGTTAGGGATTATTTCAATGAGCAACCAACTGCCTCCTATTTTGACTGTGGACCGCGTCGCTCATTGCGGAGAGGCTTAACCGAAAATCCGTTGGTCACCATGGTCATCACGTAGCGCTCGCAAAGAATCTCGGCCAATTCATTCTGCTCGAAGTCCTGCAGACCTTCACGGTCGAGGTGTCCGGCCAAAAGCTCTAGTAGTTTTTCTTTCGGGGTATGGCAATAGATTTCGAAGAGCCAGTCGAACATATCGACAGCAGTTTCGATTTTTCGCCCCGACTTTTCGTGCACGCCGAAATAGGTTTCGCGGAACTTCTCATAGTCGGCAAGCTCTTCGGGAGTCAGATCGAACGTTCCGATCCAGGAGGTACCGGTATTCGGGTCCTGCAGAACGGCGTAGGCTTTGCCATTCATCACAGTTGCGCTTGTGAGCTTTGCGGGCACTTCAACCTTATCGGGCCCGGGAACCACATAGAAGTTGCCGACCTGAAGTCGCGGTTGCGGATTTTCAACAAAGACATCCGAAGGCAATTCGCCACCGAACGTCTGAGGAACCTCCCTGTGCTTTTCAATCGATCTAAGAAGCTGAAACATCGGCCAGTGACGTTCGCGAGCGCGAACCGCCTCTCGTAGTGATGGGAACTCTACCCCCGTAAAATCGTGGATCTTGTAACCAATGAACGAGATCATGGTCGCGACTACCGTGGTATCAAGCGCGTACTGGTCATTCATATTCGTTATGCAAACGTAAGCGGGTGGCGCCGGCTGTCCATCTATTTCCATGCCCTCTGATTGGCCGATGATGTATTCAGCTCGATCCACAGCGCGCTCCGCTGCCTCAGGCGTTAGCAACGACTTATTCAAATCTAGAAAAACGAGCCTCCTGTGTTTGGCTTTCTTCATGAGGGCTTTACGCAATTGGTTACCGACGGGCGTACGCGTCGAGCCACCCGGCTTTGTCTCGCGTGACTTAGCTTCGACCGAATACTTTTCTGCTGTCGGCATGTAGGTTGCCGTGAATTCGCAATGTGAGGATGACGTATCGCTTTCGTCCTCGAATTCAAGTTCAAATCCCGCTTTGATGAGCCACGCCGCAACCTGTGTTTCGAAAAACGCGCCTTGGAAGTTGCCTCTATTTTTTAGGCGGGCGATGAGTCGAGTCTGGATGTCCTTGCCATTGTGCGCGATCAAATACAGGTTGTAGGCCAGCCTGTTGTAAGCAGATACCGCCCCGGTGACGGGTGTCGAGAAAAGGACGCCGGGAGCCATAGCATGTGCGGCCTGGAGACGGCAAATCCTGTCATACCATTGCATCAGGGGGTGGCGATCTTCTAGTGCCTTCGCAATCTCTGCATTTCCCCACGCGCCACCCAAAGTTGCCTTGATATAGTTTCCAAGAAAGTCAGCAAATGTTTTCCATTTTCCATAGTGCAGGTAGTTCCCTACAGCCACAAAACGATAACCCTTATGCTCCGTCGAAATAATGGGGCGTCCTAGGCCCTGCTGAATTTGACGCTGAATTTCTTGGACTTTATGCTTCTCAAAGAGACGTTGCCCCTCCGCGATAATTTGCTTTTCTATATTGGCCTGCGAAACAAGATTTGGCAGTTCGAACTGAGGCCGTCCGTGGCATTGCTTGAACTTCCGCCCATTACCGCACGGACAGAGATCATTGCGCCCAATTTTGGGGGCGCGCCTAAATGGCATGTTGTGCATTTGGCATTTTTAATATCACAGATTTTATTATCTCATCAAGTCCAACGGATTGACGAAGCACAAGCGATGAACATGCCTCGAACCACTGCGGGAAACGGTCCTGCCGTACTGAAATAATAATGGCTTGGCCGTGCTGCCGCAACACTTGACTCTCATATGACCAAATCGTTGGCTTAATTGGCTTCGCAGTTCGCCGGCAGGGTGCGCGCCAGCAGGCGCTTCTTCGAAAGACGAGCGACTGCTATACAGAAATCTGACAGCCCGCAAGGGGTCGCTTGCTGTCGCAGCAAAAGTGGGGAGCGGCCGTTCGAAATGCTTCCTAGCCTCGATCGAATTAGGCCTTCCGCACCGGTCAGCGACAGACGTGCCCCACCGGTCACGATCGCCGTCACGATCGACGCCGCCTCGGCATGCCCCTGGGCGTACTCCCTCAGTCGGTGATAGTGCCGCGTGCATAACTCGCCGAAGTCGCCCGAACACAGGACCTATTCCTGATTTACAGCGCCATCCCGTGGCGCGGCTTGGGGTCCGAACGCGCGGCCCAGCCCCCCAAAACTGCCGCAACGCCGCCACGTCCATGCCGGGCAAGGGATTCGGCGTTGCGGCAGCGTTGCGGCGTGGCGGATTTCCCGCAACGTCGGCGGGTGCCGAGGCCGGCGGGCGTGGCGGCGCCGAGGATTCCGGGGCGTGTTGCGGGATGCCGGCGCTGCGTCCGCAACGCTGCAGCCCTTGCAGGGCAAGGGTTCCGGGAAAACGTTGCGGCGTGGCGGCAAGATTTCGCCCCCGCCGCGCGCGCCTCAGCCCGCCCCCGACCGCCGCCGCCGGACCCCGCGGCCAAAACCCGGGCCCAGGGGACGCGCCCGGGCCGCCGGATGGGGGTGGTCATCCCGGCCCGGC
>JAPUEC010000054.1 GCA_027492775.1 Rhodocyclaceae bacterium | reverse complement strand
TGGTCGGGCCAACGCCCTCGTGGCGCGACCAGCCACTATCGCGCGCCCTGGCGGCGTTCACCGCGTAACTCCGCCCGGCCTCCTGGCGGGTCAGCATGCACGGCATGGGGTTGAGATTGAAAAGAAGGAAAAAACGCTCTTCCGAGCGCTGCATTGCTTCGATTCTGGCTTCGAGGTCTTCCGCCATCGCGCTGCGGCGCCGGAATTGGCCATGAAGGCCTTCGCCGATGAAGACCGCAAGCACGCCCGAGAGCAGCGTTCCCGACCAGAGCATGACGAGAAAGCTGATGGGGGGGCGGGCAACGCTGAATTCCAGGCGCCCCGTCGTCTCCGCCCAGAGCATGACTCCGGTGATGGCGATAGTTGCCCCCGCCATGAGAAGTGCCAGCCGGCGAGGAGAATGAACAACGGGTAGATGTACAGTGCCGGCGTGCGGACGCCGAGAATGAGAAAGCCCCACAGCGAAACGACGGTCCACCCGCCCCAGACCAGCCAATGCAAGGCCCAGCGCAATTTGCCCATGTGCAGCAGAGCGAATCCGACGCTGCCAATCGCCGCCAGGGCAAAGCCGACGCTGTTCCCCCAGGCGAGGCCGGTGCTGAGCTGTTGGGCGCCGACGATCAGCGCAACCGCGATCAGCGCCAGGATGAAGTTCCGCAGCAAGGTCCGGGCGTCGTCGACGAACCAGAGATTTTCCGCACTCATGCCATCGGACGGTGGAATGTCTTTGCGTGCGGTTTTATCTTTCTTGTCCATGCTGCCTCCGGGCCGCTATTGCATTTAGACCGACGCCGTGCCTCGCAGTGCTGTGAATATGAGTTGGCTGGGGTGTGAGACCCATGCGCCGAGAAACGTTAAGCGACCAATCGATTCCCGGAGCCGGTAGAAAGTGCAGGCGCGGTAATCACTACATCGCCGCGGAAAAATCCCTGGACGAAAAATTTTGCATGGTGGCGAGCGCAGCGCGTGAACGCCGCTTTCACCAACGCAAGTCCGGAAAAGGCTTGGACGCATTGATGCCACCGCGAGCAAGGGATGCCAATGCTACAAGCAAGCAGCGCCAGAGCGGGCGCGCTATTTGCTGGAAAGGGACTCATTTTGCAAAAAAGGAGAACCTCATGAAAGTCTCGATTCTGGTGGCCATGCTGGCCGCCGTACTGCTGAGTGCCTGTTCCACGCGTGAAGTTACCAAGGAAACGGTAATCGAAAAGCCGGAAAGCACGACCGTTGAAGGTCCGCGCGGTCCCCAGGGTCCTCCGGGGCCGGCGGGTAACACCACCATTATCGTTCCCGCCAGCGGAAGCAGCGGAAGCAGCGGCAGCAGCGGTAGCAGCAACAGCCAGTAAAGTAAGCACGCGGTTCGCGGCCTTCCCTGGTCCGGCGCCTCGTCGCCGGCCAAGGAAGGCCTTTCTTTTTGGCGGCCCCCGCCGGCCCCCCATTTACTTTCGGTAAATAGATCCATCGCGCCTCATCGGGAAGGCAATGAACCATAAAAAAGCCCCACCGGAGTGGGGCTTGAAATCGGGCGTGGGCCCGGTACTAAGGGAAAAACGCTAGTGGGCGGATGCCGTTACGGCGCCGACGCCAGATTCGGAGCGAATCTGCTGGGCCGGATAGAGGGCGCGCTCCTTGGCGGCCTGGGCGCTGTTGTCGAGCAGCGAAACGATCCAGATCACCAGGAAGGCCGCCGGCATCGAGAAGATGGCCGGGGACGAGTAGGGGAACGGCGCGCTGCCCTTGGGTTGGCCGAGCACGTTGACCCATACCGCGTCCGAGAGCACGGTCAGCGTCACTGCCAGAATCAGCCCCACGAAGCCGCCCGTTACCGCGCCGCGCGTCGTGCAATTCCGCCAGAGCACCGACATGAAGAGCACCGGGAAGTTGGCCGAACAGGCGATGGCGAAGGCGAGCATGACCATGAAGGCGACGTTTTCCTTCTCGAAGGCGATGCCGAGGGCGATGGCGACGATGCCGAGGATGATGGTCGTGATCTTGGAGACGCGCAGCTCGTCAGACGAAGAGGCCTGGCCCTTCTTGAACACGGTGGCGTAAAGGTCGTGCGAGACGGCCGAGGCGCCGGAAAGCGTCAGCCCGGACACCACCGCGAGGATGGTGGCGAAGGCCACGGCGGAAATGAAGCCCAGGAAAACGTTGCCGCCGACGGCGTTGGCCAGATGCACCGCCGCCATGTTGCCGCCGCCCTTCAACCCCTTCGCCAGCGAACCATCGACGTAGTAGGTGGCGGGGTCCTGCGTCAGCAAGACGATGGCACCGAAGCCGATGATGAAGGTCAGGATGTAGAAGTAGCCGATCCAGGTCGTCGCCCAGGCCACGGATTTACGCGCTTCCTTGGCGTTGGGCACGGTGAAGAAACGCATCAGGATGTGCGGCAGGCCGGCGGTGCCGAACATCAGCGCCATGCCGACCGAGATGGCCGAGATCGGGTCCTTGATCAGCCCGCCGGGCGCCATGATCGCGTCGTGCTTGGCGTGGATGTCGACCGCCTTGGAGAACAGCGCTTCCGGAGAGAAGTTGAATTGCCAGAGCACGGCCAAGGCCATGAAGGTGGCGCCGAAGAGCAGCATCACCGCCTTGATGATCTGCACCCAGGTCGTCGCCGTCATGCCGCCGAAGAGCACGTAGACCATCATCAGGATGCCGACGATCACCACCGCGTAATGGTATTCGAGGCCGAACAGCACCTTGATGAGCTGACCGGCGCCGACCATCTGGGCGATCATGTAGAAGGCCACCACCACCAGCGAACCGGTCGCCGCGAAGCTGCGGATCGGGGTTTGGGAGAAGCGATAGGCGGCAACGTCGGCGAAGGTGAACTTGCCCAGGTTGCGCAGGCGCTCGGCCATCAGGAAGG
>JAPUEC010000053.1 GCA_027492775.1 Rhodocyclaceae bacterium | reverse complement strand
GCCGGACGGCGAGCGCTCCATCGACATGCCGATGGAGGTGCTGCTCGGCAAGCCACCGCGGATGACCCGCGACGTCACCCGGATCGCCCGGTCGGAGCCCGAGCTCGATCTCGCCGGGGTCGACCCGCGAGTCGCGAAAATCATGGACCTCAAGGCGCCGGATTCGGGCGAATCCGGTCGCAACCGCTGGGAAAACCTGCAACACCTTGGCGCCGGCGATGAAATCAAGTTCGTCGTCGCCTCGCGCGGCGATTACGAATGGGCGCGCGACGTCATCCGCGAGCGCCAACTCAACGCCCTTTGCCCGCTCCTCATGTCGCCGGTCCAGGGGCGCATGACCCCCGCAGAACTGGCCGACTGGATACTGGAAGACGGTCTGCCCGTGCGTTTCCAGTTGCAGCTCCACAAGCTCCTTTGGGGTAACATGCGCGCTAAATAGCGCTCGTTTCAGGAGGGTCCGCCATGACCACCAACCGCCGCCGCTTTTCCCGCATCCTGTTTCAAAGCGAGGCGCTGTTGCGCACGCCGCGGGGCGAAATCGAAGTCAATGTCGTCGATATCTCCCTTAAGGGTGCGCTGATCAAGCCAACACTTTCCGCCTACGCCGAGGTCGGTACGTCCTGTACGCTGGTGCTGGTATTGGGCGAATTGGATGCGACCATTCGCATGGAAACCACGGTGGTCCACCACCAGGGCGACCATTTCGGCCTGGCCTGCCGTGAAATCGACCTCGACAGCATGACCCACCTGCGCCGCCTGGTCGAACTCAATCTCGGCGACACGCCCATCCTCAACCGCGAATTGAGCGCCCTCGCTCCGCCGGACTGATGCCGCTGCGGCGCAATTAGGCTATAGTTTGCGCCCCTGAATTCGAACCGGTCGGCAGCCTGCCGGCCTTGATCCCGATGAAACGCGCAGTCGTGCTTCTTTCCGGCGGCCTGGATTCCGCTACCTGCCTGGCCATTGCCCGCCGCCAGGGTTATGCCTGTCATTGCCTTTCTTTCGAGTATGGCCAGCGCCATCGTGCCGAACTGGATGCCGCCGCACAGGTCGCATCTGCCCTCGGCGCCAGCGAACATCGCATCGCCCGCATCGACCTGGCCCAATTCGGCGGCTCGGCCCTGACCGACGTCGCCATCGACGTGCCGACCGACGGCGTCCAGCCGGGCATCCCGGTCACCTACGTGCCGGCGCGCAACACCATCATGCTTTCTTTCGCGCTCGCCTGGGCGGAGGTGCTGGAAGCCCGCGATATCTTTGTCGGCGTCAATGCCGTGGATTATTCCGGCTATCCCGATTGCCGGCCCGAGTACATCGCCGCCTTCGAACGCATGGCCAATCTCGCCACCAAGGCGGGGGTCGAGGGGCAGGCGCTCCGTATCCACGTTCCGCTCATCGACCTGCCCAAGTCCGAGATCATCCGGCGTGGAACGGCGCTCGGCGTGGATTACAGCCTGACCGTCTCCTGCTACCAGGCCGACGCCGAAGGGCGCGCCTGCGGGCTTTGCGATTCCTGTCGCCTGCGCCAGGAAGGGTTCGCCGGCGCGGGAACGGCCGACCCCACTCGCTACCGCTGACCGTGCTTCGCATGCCACGCCCGGGTGTCAGGCAAAATTGACAGCGCACGAGGGGGCTATTAGAATCCGCCCTCCCAGAGGGAGGTTAGCTCAGTTGGTAGAGCAGCGGACTTTTAATCCGTTGGTCGCGAGTTCGAGTCTCGCACCTCCTACCATCCCATCGCCGCAACGGTGATATCCACGGATGATGCTTCCGGCGGGCCGCCCCAAAACCACGCGCTTCACCTTCCAGATGCGGTGAATCACACCGCCAGCGGTAACACTTCTTCCATCTCGTCGCCGTGCATCATTTCGCGGAACAGCGGCTGACGTTGCAGTTCCGCCACCGTGCCGCAATCGACGACGCGACCTTCATCGAGCAAAACCACCTTGTCGAAATGCACCAGCGCGCTCATGCGGTGCACCGAGGCGACGAGGCAGGTGTCGGGCAGTCCTTCGCGCAAGCGCTGGAAGACCCGCGCCTCGGTGATCTGGTCGAGGGCGCTGGTCGGCTCGTCGAGGAAGACGAGGGAGCTGTCGCGCGCCGCCAGCAGGCCGCGGGCGAGCGCAAGGCGCTGGCGCTGGCCGCCGGAGAGATTGAAACCGCGTTCAGAAATCAGGGTGTCGAGGCCGAGCGGCATGCTATCGGCGACGACGTCGAAGCAACTCATGCGCGCCGCTTCGTCGATATGCGCCTGCGGGCGGTCAACGGCGAAGGTGAGGTTATCGCGCACGCTGGCTTCGAAAACTTCTGCTTCCTGCGGAATCAGGGTGGCCACCGATCCCAGGTGGCGCAGGCCGAACTGGTTTTCGCCGTCGATGCGATAGTAGCCGTGCTGCGGATCGTAAAGCCCCGCCATCAAACGCAAGAGGGTGCTCTTGCCCGAGCCGCTCGGGCCGATCAGGGCGACGCGCTCGCCCCGCCGCAGGGTGAGGGTGGCGCCCTGGACGCCGCCGCGTTCGCCATCGCTGCGGACATAGACAAACTCCAGCCCGTGTGCCTCGATTTCCTGCCAGTCGGGGGCGACGGTGACGGTCGGTTGCGGGCGCTCCACCGCCTGCCAGATCGGCTCGGCGCTGGCGAAGTCGGTGCGCATGCGGGCGAAAGCCTGGAAGTTGGCCGCCATGCCGCCGATGACGCCGCCCGCCTGCTGCGAGTACTGATAAACCATGAAGATACCGCCAAGGAGCAGCGCGCCGCCGGCCGCGGTGGTCTGGTGCGCCTGCCAGGCGTAGAGGCCGACCAGGCCCCAGGAAAGCGCCGCCGTCAGCAGGTCGACGGCGCACCACTTGGCTTCGGTGATGGCGATATTGCGGCGCAGC
>JAPUEC010000052.1:21061-22661 GCA_027492775.1 Rhodocyclaceae bacterium | reverse complement strand
TCATTTGTAGCTCCCAGTCAATTAATTAGTGGCTGTGTAAATACAGTATCGACAATACTTCAGACTTCTATAGGAATTTGAGGTTCCTTCTCAGCCAAATTTTTTGTATATACCCAATTCAGTGGCGTTCGGAACAAACGCGGTTCGAATGTAGACATTGCCGTTATCGTGAATGAAGACGACCTTCAGTTTTCGCCCGAAGTCTGTTTCAGAAATAAACCACATCGTTGGAGGGTTCGAGGAGTGCTGAGACCTCGTGTCACGTAGATATTTTCCCGTTCTATTGGCAAAACACTGCGCAACCTCTTCGGGGCTCACGTTGTGTTTTTTTGCTAGCTTTTCTGCGATCTGAGGCGATATAACAAGGCTCATCGGCGAACGTCCCCCTGAACAATCCACTTCCTATTGTATATACAGTTGACTGCGTTTAGCAACTTTATACATCCAAGAATTTGTCTTCTACAATTTTTCAATGTGCCGTCTGTCTATGCGCTTTTTCCACTGCGTTGATTTCACGGTTTGTAGAACAGCAAACATATAAATTATTGATTACATTATGTAAAATTCCAGACTCTTAATCCGGAGGTCGAGTGTTCAAGCCACTCACGATCCACCAGCCACTTCAAAAGCTTGCATGCGAATGCAGGCTTTTTTAGTTTATAGCGTCCATCAAATTGCGGTGCCTTGTGGCGCGCGTGGTCCGCCAAGCCGGCAACTGTGCTTCAAATCCCACCCAGACACATATCGAACACCTTGTCAGACCCTCGGACGAGTATCTGCCGCGTGGCGCCTAGAGCGGACCACAGAATCGACGAAAAAAGGAAATCGGGCACAGCACGAGGGTGCCGCCATGCGTTGTCCAGCCCGGACAACGCCGATCAAGGCAAGCATCCAGACCAAAGCCCGCCGCCAGCGTCGAGGGGATGACACCGACGGCGGTTCTGGCCGAATCTAGCGGTCAGAGTCGTTCGAAAATGGCAGCGATACCCTGGCCACCGCCGATGCACATGGTCACCAGCGCGTACCTCCCGCCCGTGCGCTGCAACTCGTAGATCGCCTTGACCGTGATCAACGCTCCCGTAGCACCGATGGGATGCCCAAGCGAGATGCCGCTGCCGTTGGGGTTGGTCTTGGCGGGATCGAGATCGAGTCCCTTGGTCACCGCCAGCGCTTGGGCGGCGAAGGCTTCATTGGCTTCAATAACGTCGATATCGGCGAGCTTCAGGCCGGCGCGCCGCAAAGCCAGTTGCACCGCCGGGATCGGGCCCTCGCCCATGAAGCGGGGATCGACGCCAGCAGTGGCATAGGCAACCAGACGTGCCATCGGCTGCAGACCGAGGCGGGCTGCGGTCGAAGCCTCCGCCAGCACCACTGCTGCTGCGGCGTCATTGAGGCTGGAGGCATTCCCTGGGGTGACCGTGCCATCCTTCTTGAACGCTGGTTTGAGCTTGGAAAGACTTTCTGCCGTCGTTTCGCCACGCACGTGCTCATCGGTGTCGAAAATGATGGTGCCTTTACGGCTGGCGATCTCGATGGGAAGGATTTGCGATTTGAAATAGCCGCCTGCGATGGCGGTAGCCGCGCGCCGATGCGATTCTGC
>JAPUEC010000052.1:0-21051 GCA_027492775.1 Rhodocyclaceae bacterium | reverse complement strand
CACGACCCAGTCTGCGTAGAAGCCGTCGTCCCAGGCGGCGGCGGCGCGCCGGTGCGATTCGGCGGCGAGCTCGTCCTGCATCTGGCGGGTGATTCCCCACTTTTCGGCGCTGTTTTCGGCCGTGATCGCCATATGCATGCCGTCGAACGGGTCGCCCAAGGCGCCGACCAGCATATCGAGCAGCTTGGCGTCGCCCATGCGGGCGCCCCAGCGCATGGCTGGAACGAGATAGCCGGCACGGCTCATGGATTCGGCACCGCCGCCGACGGCGAAGTCGGTTTCACCCAGCGCGATGTACTGCGATGCGGTGATGATGGCCTGCAAGCCGGAGCCGCATAAGCGGTTGAGCGTCAGCGCCTGCGAGGAATGCGGCATGCCGCCATTCACGCAGCACAGGCGGGCCATATACACATCCTTGGGCTCGGTATGCAGGATATTGCCGATGACGCCATGCAATATCTGCTCGGGATCGGCACCCGAGCGCAGAATGGCCTCGCGCACGACGCGGGCACCGAGTTCGGAAGGGGCGAAGTCCTTCAATGCGCTGCCATAGTCGCCGATGGCAGTACGTACACCGGAGAGGACGACGATTTCACGTTTATTCATGATGCTTTCCCTTTTTTAAGGCGAGGTTGCGGATCAATACATGTGCAGGCCGCCGTTGATATTCAACGTCGTGCCGGTCATGAAGCCCGAGTTTTCGGAGGCCAGATAGCTCACCAGACCGGCAATGTCGGCCGGCATGCCGGCACGACCGGCGGGAATCTGGGCGATGATCTGGGCGCGGATTTCTTCCTTGATCGCCATCGTCATCTCAGTGGCGATGTAACCCGGGCAGATGGCATTGACGGTCACGCCCTTCTTCGCCACTTCCAGCGCCAGCGCCTTGGTGAAGCCGAGTTCACCCGCCTTGGCCGAGCAATAATTGGTCTGGCCGGCCTGACCGCGGACGCCGTTGACCGAGGAAATGTTGATCACCCTCCCCCAGCCGCGATCGACCATGCCGCCGATGACCTGGTGGGTAACATTGAAAATGCCGCTGAGATTGACATTGATGACGGCGTCCCACTGGGCCCGGTCCATCTTGCGGAACATGCCGTCCTTAGTGATGCCGGCGTTGTTGACCAGAACATCGACCGGGCCGACCTCGGCCTCGATCTTCCTGACCATGGCGGCGCAGGATTCGTAGTTCGAGACATCGCCTTCGGCGGCGACGAAAGCGAAACCGTCAGCCTTCATCTTGGCCAGCCATTCGTGCTTTTGCGGGTAGCCGGGCAGGCAGTTGGCGACGACGGTGAAACCATCGCGGGCCAGGAATTTGCAAATGTCGGTGCCGATGCCGCCCATGGCGCCGGTCACGAGAGCGATTTTTTGTGTCATCGTAAATTTCCTTGTGAGTGGTTAAGTGTTGAGGAGTGTGTTGGCGCGCAAGCCCATGGGCGCATCGCGGAAAATGCGGGCATCCATCCGGGCGAGGTCGGCGGCGATGGCGGGGCGGAAATCCATTTGCGCCAGGATGTCTTTTTCGAGATCGATTCCGGGTGCGATCTCGATCAGTTCCAGCCCGGCTTCGCAGAGCCGGAAAACGCAGCGCTCGGTGACGTAGATCACCGGTTGCCGGCGTTCCCAGGCAACCTTGCCGCTGAAAGTGCGATGCTCCACTTCGCGGACGAATTTCCTTTCGCGGCCCTCCTTCCGGATGTGCAGGCAGCCGTCGACGATCTCGGTTTCAAGCCCGCCGGCGGTGAAGGTGCCGACGTAGACGACTTTTTTCGAGTTCTGCGAAATGTTGATGAAGCCGCCGGCCCCGGCCAGCTTGGGGCCGAATTTGCTGACATTGAGATTGCCTTCGGCATCGGCCTGCGCCAGACCGAGGATGGCGATGTCGATGCCGCCGCCGTCGTAGAAATCGAACTGGTTGGGTTGATTGATGATGGCTTCGGGATTGATCGCCGTGCCGAAGCTGAGGCTGCCGGCGGGAACGCCGCCGAAAACCCCCGGTTCCGTACTCAAGGTCAGCAGGTCGAGGATGTTTTCCTCGGCGGCCACCGGTGCCACCCCTTCCGGCATGCCGAAACCTAGATTCACCAACGCCCCGCTCTTCAGCTCCATCGCCGCCCGGCGGGCGATGATTTTGCGCTCGTCCAGCGGCATGGGCGGAATGGATGACAGTTCGACGCTGATTTCCGCCGAGTAAGCCGGGTTGTATTGCGTCAGATAAGTCTGCATGTGGTATTCAGGCTGCTCGGCGACGACCACGTAGTCGACCAGCACACCGGGCACCTTGACCTGGCGCGCGTTGAGCGAACCGCGCCGGGCGATGCGCTCGACCTGGGCGATGACGATGCCGCCCGAATTGTGCGCGGCCATGGCGATTTCCAGCATCTCCAGCAGCAGCGCTTCCTTTTCCATGGTGATGTTGCCGTCGGCATCGGCTGTAGTGCCGCGAATGAGGCCGACCTTGATCGGGATCGCCTTGTAAAGCAGATATTCCTGGCCGTAAATGGTGATCAGTTCGACCAGGTCTTCCTTGGTGATCGCGTTGATCTTGCCGCCGCCAAAGCGCGGATCGACGAAGGTGCCCAATCCGACGCGCGAGATCTGCGCCGGCTTGCCGGCGGCGATGTCGCGGAACATTTGGGAAATCACGCCTTGCGGCAGGTTGTAGGCTTCGATCTTGTTGTCGAAGGCAAGCTTCTGCAGCATCGGCGCCATGCCCCAATGGCCGCCGATGACGCGCTTGACCATGCCTTCATGGCCGAAATGGTTGAGGCCGCGGTTCTTGGCATCGCCTTGCCCGGCGGCGTAGAACAGGGTCAGGTCGCGCGGCGAGCCGGGCGCGCTGCCGTCTTCACCCAAAAAGCGCTTCTTGATTGCGACCGCGAGGTTTTCCGGAAATCCCGTGCCGGCAAACCCGCCGGTGGCGACGGTGGCGCCATCCGGCACGAGGCGCGCAGCCTCGGCGGCGCTGATGATCTTGTTCGACATGACCCTCTCCCCAATGTGTTTGCATGGAGTCTAGGGAAGAGGCTGCGACGAATCAGTCGGAAGTTTCCATGAATGCGGTAGGAAAGTTCTGATCTTTCGCGACCTGCTTGCAGACTTCAATCATTGGAATTGAACCCGGAGATGGCGCCACGGTTGGTCCAAGGTTGAGCGTTTGCTATCGCGCTTGGCGACCGCGCACGCTGCCACATCAAAAAAGAGATTTTTCCTACATGACAAAGGGAGGCTTCCTACAGTCTGCCCGCGGCCATTTTTTTAACATCGTTCCATCGTCGAGGGAGGCTTTGGGTGACGAAGGTCCGGCCGTGCCGCCTCCATAGCGGCGCGCCGGCAGTGAACACTACCAAGGGGGTTCAGACATGAGCGTTTTAATCGTTCTGGCGTCGCTGGCGTTTTTGATGTTCGTCGCGTATCGCGGCTTCAGCGTTATTCTTTTTGCACCACTCGCCGCCATGGGAGCGGTTTTTCTGGTTGATCCCAACCTGGTGCTGCCGATGTTTACCGGTCTCTTCATGGACAAGCTCGCACAGTTTGCCAAACTTTACTTTCCGGTGTTTCTGCTCGGTGCGGTGTTGGGGAAAGTGATCGAGCTTTCGGGCTTCGCCAAGTCCATCATCGCTTCCGTTACCAGATTTTGCGGCCCGCGCAACGCAATTTTGGCGATCGCCCTGGTCTGCGCCATCCTGACCTACGGCGGCGTCTCCTTGTTTGTCGTGGTCTTCGCCGCCTACCCGTTCGCCGCTGAGATGTTCAAGGCGGCCAATCTGCCGAAGCGGCTCATTCCCGCCACCATCGTCGCCTGCGGCGCCACCTTCACCATGGACGCGCTACCCGGCTCGCCGCAAATCCAGAACATCATCCCCACCACTTTCTTCAAGACCGACGCCTGGGCCGCGCCTTGGCTCGGTCTCATTGGCGGCACCATCGTTTTCGCCGCTTCCATTTTGTATCTGATGTGGCTTTCCAAGCGTGCCACCGCCGCCGGCGAGGCCTATGACAGCCATCCGCTGGTGAATGAGCCCGAGCCGTTCGCCTATGGCAAACTGCCGAGCCCGTGGCTGGCCTTGCTGCCGCTGGTGACGGTTGCTGTACTGAACAAGGTGTTTACCAACATGATCCCGATCTGGTTCGGCAAATCGGTTTCTTTCGTTCCCGCCGTCATCGGCAAGGCGCCACCGGTAGTTCAAGAGGTTTCGCGAGTCACCGCGCTGTGGTCGGTGGAACTAGCGCTGGTATGCGGGATTTTCATCTGCATCGCCACCGCCTGGAAACCGGTGACGCAAAAATTCATGGAAGGGACCAAGACCGCAATCGGCGGCGCCATGTTGGCGACACTCAATACCGCCACCGAATACGGCTACGGGGCGGTCATCGCAGCCTTGCCGGGCTTCCTGGTGGTGGCCGAAGCGTTGAAAGCCATCCCCGATCCGCTGATCAATGAAGCGATTACCGTCACCACCCTGGCGGGGATCACCGGATCGGCTTCCGGCGGCATGGGCATTGCGCTGGCGGCGATGTCCGAGACTTTCATGGCCAACGCGACGGCAGCCGGAATTCCCTTCGAAGTGCTGCACCGGGTCGCCGCCATGGCCTCTGGCGGCATGGATTCGCTGCCGCATAACGGCGCGGTCATCACTTTCCTCGCCATTTGCGGTTGTACGCACCGACAATCGTACCCGGCCATCTTCGGCATCACGCTGTTGAAGACCGCCGCAGTGTTCGTCGTTATCGCTTTGTACTATCTTACCGGTATCGTCTAAGACAATCGTCGATCGATGAGCCTTCAATCCTGCCCGGACATTCCTTACCACGCCATCGTGGAGCAATCGCTGGCTGGAATCTATGTCCTGCAGGATGAATGCTTCAAGTACGTCAATGCCACCTTCGCCGGCATGCTCGGCTACACGCAGGAGGAAATGACCGGAATGGGGCTGGCGCAATCGGTGCCCGCCGATTTTGTCAGCGAGGTCTTCGATCTCTATCGCCGCCGCATCAGCGGCGACTTGTCGCAGGCGCGCTTCATCACTCATGGCCGGCACAAATCCGGCCATGTGGTGTTGATCGAGGTGCACGGCATCCGCATTGATTACCACGGCCGCCCGGCCGTGGTCGGTGTCGGCGTCGATGTCACCGAGCGAGTGCGCCGTGACGAGGAACTCAGGCGTTCGCGCGCCGAGCTGCGTGAACTGGCCTCCCACATCAACACCATGCGCGAGGAGCAGCGCACCAAGTTCGCCCGGGAGTTGCACGATGTTCTCGGCGGCATGCTGACCTCGATCAAGATGGACGTCACGCGCATCGCGCGTCGGGCGACTACGGCCGATCTAGCCGAAATTGCCGATGGCTTGCTCGACCTCACCCAGGAAACCATCGACATGGTGCGCAAGATTTCAGAGGACCTGCGCCCGAGCGTACTCGACAACTTGGGGCTGGAAGCCGCGATCGAGCGGGAATTGCAGGAATTCTCCCGCCGTTTCAATATCGATTGCCGCCTCAAGGCCGCGGAGTTGAAGCCGCGCCCTTCGACTCAGGAGCAAACGACCATCTACCGAATTTTTCAGGAGGCGCTGACCAACGTCGCACGTCATGCCAATGCCGGCCAGGTCGAGGTGCGCCTTTATACCGGTGAAGACGGCTACCGAAATATGGAAATTCTCGACGACGGCGTCGGCATCGATCCCGCCGTCGATAAAGGTGCCTTGGGCATTCTCGGGATGACCGAACGGGCGCTGGAATTGGGCGGCACCTTGGAAATTGCCCGTCGCTCTGCGGGCGGCACCGGTTTACATTTGAGGGTGGCGCCATGATCCGCATCCTGCTGGTCGATGATCACACCATTTTTCGTTCCGGCTTGAAACGCTTGCTTTCCGATGAAACAGACATGCAGGTCGAGGACGAGGCGAGCAACGGCGCCGAGGCGCTGAGCAAGTTGCGCCAGCAATCGTTCGACGTCGTCCTGCTCGACATCAACATGGAAGGCCGCTGCGGGCTCGACGTACTCGAATCGATTCGCATCGATTTCCCCAAGCTGCCGGTGCTCGTGCTCTCCATGTATCCGGAAGAGCAATACGCGCTGGTGGCGTTGAAAGCGGGCGCCAATGGCTACGCTTCCAAGGACATCGCCGCCGATGATCTGGTCGCCGCCATCCGCCAGATCACCGCCGGTGGCCGTTACCTGACGCCGCGGGCGTCGCAGATGGTGCTCATGCAGATCAACGGCGGCGACGACCGTCCGGCGCATCAAAAACTGGCGGCCCGCGAATACGAAATCATGCGCATGATCGTCCAGGGCATGTCGCTCACAGAGATTGGCGAAAAAATGTTCATCAGCGTCAAGACGGTGAGCACCTATCGCACGCGCATCCTCGCCAAGCTCGGGCTTTCGACCAACGCCGAGATGGTGCGCTATGCCGTGCGCCACGGACTCATCAATTGACCTACGAAGACAGGAGACAACGATGCCACTCATCAAGGCCAACGGGATCGATCTTCACTATGAAGTCACCGGTCAAGGAACACCGCTTCTCTTCATCCACGGCCTGGGTTCCTGTGCCGAAGATTGGGAATATCAGGTAACGGAGTTTGCGCGGGACCATCAGGTCATTACCTTCGATTTTCGCGGCCATGGCCGTTCTCAAGGGCCCAAGGGTCCTTACGCCATGAAGATGCTGGCGGGAGACGCCGAAGCGCTTCTGCGCGCCCTCGGCGTTGGGCCGGCGCACGTGGTCGGGGTTTCGCTCGGTGGCGGCATCGCGTTCCAGTTGGCGGTGAGCGCGCCGAAATTGGTCAAGACCTTGTGCATCGTCAATAGCGGGCCGGAAGGCGTTTTCCGCACCTTCAAGCAGCGGCTGATCGTCTGGAAGCGCTTCGCCATGGTGTGGCTGCTCGGCCTGCCCAAAATGGGGCGTGCGATTGCCGAAGTTCTTTTCCCTGGGCCGGAACAGACTCACGCCCGCGCCACTTTCGTCGAGCGCTTTTCGCGCAACGACCGCCAGGCCTATATCGACACCATGCATGCCTTCCTCGGTTGGAGCGTGCTTTCCGAGATCGGCGGCATCCAATGCCCGACCTTATTCATCACCGCCGAATTCGATTACACGCCGGCGGCTATCCGCGAAGCCTACGTCGCGAAAATGCCCAACGCCAGGCTGGTAGTCATTCCCGATTCGCGCCATGGTTTGCCGATGGAAAAGCCGGCGGAATTCAATGCGGCATTGCGGACGTTTTTGACCGAGAACGCATAGGCTGGGAAATGTCGATGAAGCGACCTCGGCGAAGGCGCTTCATTCAGGCACGAAAAACCGCTCAATCCACCTTGTTGGGGATGAGCAGCGACGCCACCATCATCTCGACCGAGAACTCGTCCCAACGCGCGACGTCGAAACGCAGCGAATTCCCGAACGAGGAAACGACTGGCACCTTGCTTTCACGCGCCAGGCTGCCGGCAATGGGGAGTTCGTCGCCGGAACAAATCACCGCCGGATCGGTGCTCTGCGCCAACCGCTCGGGATGCGTGGTGAGCATGCTCAGGAAACCGTAGACACCCATGCCGCCCTCCTCCGGCGCCAGCATCAATTCGTCCGCCCGTAAAGCGCTCTTGCCGGCGTAAAGCGCGCCGAGCTGCGCCCAAACGAGGGTGATGTTTCCCGCGCCTTGGCGTTTCCATTCGTCCTTGAGGCGATGCACCTTGGAACTGGTTTCTTCCAGACCACGCAAGTGATAAGGCAGCGTGGTGATGTTCCAGAAATTGCGCAGTAACTTCTCGATCGCCGGCAAGTAGCCCGACTCCTCGACCATGTGGTAAGGCGGCAGCAGAAATATCCCTTCCAAATGATTCGTGTCCATGCGTTCGAGCAGCACTTTTTGCTCCTCGGTGAAGACGAATTGCCCCTTGATCGCCCATTTTTCACGATCGCGATTGAGGATTTCAAGTTGCTCTTCGATCGGCTTGGCGCCCGTATACGCAGGCCCGTATTCCCGTACGCCGAGCGTCTTGATCTGCTGGCTGGCATAGCGATCGGGGTTGCCGATTGAACGCACGGCCTCTTGAAGCGCATCTTCAAGGAAGCCGGCGATCTGCCCATGACGGGCGGCGATGATGCGTGCAGCCTCGGCGTATGACATCTCGCCCACCGCGTGCGCAAAAGCGTCGTAAACCTCTTCCGACAGCCGGTCCTTGATCAATTGGCGCTGGGCGGAGGTTGCGGATTCTTGTTCTTTCATGGTTTTGCTCATGGGTCTTTCTCCTGTTATGCAGCGGACGCCCCTTGTCCTTCCCTCCCTGCCGGAACCCCTCCTGGCGCACGCACCCTTTCGCCAGGACCGGATTTCCGCAAAGCCATCCCGATACCCGATATGAGTTTTCGGATCAAATCGTCCAGCTGGGTGGGTGGCTCGGTCTTTCCAATACCGTTGCAAATTATAGGCATCTGCGCCCAAGCGCAAGTCCACCGGCATGGCACCGGAATACCACCGACTACCGCTCGATTGTCTCAAGTGATGGTTCAACGCTCCTGAGCGGAGCGCACACCGGTGTGGAGGCCACGGAGTATTGCCGGAAAAATGCTCGGAGGAGGTCCGTAACCAGTACGGGTGCGCAAGGAATTGGCAGGCTTGAGGGTACGCCCCCAAGAGGATCGCGGACTTTTCCAGGCCAGCGAGCGGAAAAGCCGTTCAGCAGCTGTAAGTGCCGCGCAGGAACATGATGCGATGGTCGAGTTCGCTCGCCTCGTAGACCTTCGCGTGGTGGTCGACGGTTTCCCGGAGCAGGGATTCCAGGGTCAGCATCCCGACCACCTTGTCGCCATCGAGAACCGGCAGGAAACGGAGTCCGCCCGCTTCCATGCGTTCGAGACACTGGTCGACGGTATCGTCCGGCCCGGCATGGGCGGTGCATATGGTCATTAAGGTGCCGACCGGCGACTGGTCGCTCACCCCATCCGCCATGGCATGGCTGAATTCATGAGCGGAAAAAATACCGGCCACACGATCTCCGTCCATGACAAGCAGCGCATCCCCGGCCTGACGGACCATGGTGCGTACGGCCTCGATGGCGGGGGTATTCAAGGAAACGGCTGAGGCCCGCACTGGCGCCTCGGCCAGCAGCTTCCCTATGGTGGACACAGGAATCCGCGGGTGTTGCGGAGTCCCGATGCATCCCTTGTCGTCGAGCGGATATCTCATATCGGATATGACAAAACCGAATCCGATGAGTTCCGCTTGCGGGAATTCTAGCCGCCGTGGCGCAAGGTCTTAGTCGTCTTGGGCGCCGTGACGGCGCTTGAGGTTCTGCCAGGCGACGGCAAAGCATTCGGACTGCGCGCCAATGGTGGCGCCATAGCGCGCAACCGCCTTGGAGCAGAGGCGAATGCCTTCCTCGTCCACATAAGTCACGGCCGAGAGATCGAGTTCGTCGATTCCCATCTTGGTCAGGGAATAGTAAAAATCGTTGTAGAGGCTGCCGGTGAGCCCGCCGGCGATACGCATGACCTTTCGGCCGTTCTCGGCATGCACGGTGACGGTCGATGCCTGGCCGGAAGCAACGGCGTTGGCGATGGCATCCTTGATCAGCACCTCGCTGATCGGGCCCGCCTTGAACCGCGCGCCGTAAAGATCGCCGACGCGGCTCACGGTGACCGCCGCAACATCGATTTTCGATGAACCGAAGACCGAAAATTCACAGCCGAAATTCTTCCCCACTTCGAGCGGGATGGCAGTACGCACCATCAAACCGGAAAGCGACAGGTTTTCCATCGTTCCCGGGCCCAGTTCGCCGTCATAACCGATCTTGATCGTCGGCGACTTTCCGAAACGAATGCGCTGGTGACGCCGCTGTTCACTCATGGAGCACCATCCAAAATAAGTAAGATGCGATCCTATCAGACAAAAAACCGCTGCACCATCGCCGACACGCTCGTCGGCATTGACTTCCGGCCTAGCCGTCGGTATCTTGACCACATACGGGTGGTACCCGTTGGCGCCGATTTGGACTCAGCTTGCGGGCGCCGGGAGTGACTCGGGGAGTAATCCCGGTCACCTCTTGAAAAATACGGCTAAACGAGGGCAGTGGAACCCAATCGCGCCCCGAGCCGTTTGGGTTTTTGTTTTTATGGCCATGACAAACGATAACAAATCCGTGGGAATCGTCGCGCCGCAGCGCGCGCAGTTCGATCAGCCCATCAAGTTGCGCAGCGGAACGACGCTGCCCGGCTTTGAGCTTGTTTATGAAACCTATGGCGAACTCAATGCCGACGGCAGCAATGCCGTCCTGGTCTGCCACGCGCTTTCGGGCAGCCATCACGTTGCCGGGGTTTATGTCGACCAGCCGCGCAACGTCGGCTGGTGGGACAACCTCATCGGACCCGGCAAACCCATCGACACCAAACGTTTCTTCGTCGTCGGCGTCAATAATCTCGGCGGCTGCTACGGCTCCACCGGCCCGATGTCGATCAACCCGGCGACGGGCAAGGAATACGGCGCCGATTTCCCAGTCGTCACGGTCGAGGACTGGGTGGCAACCCAGGCGCTGCTCGCCGACCGGCTCGGCATCGAGCGCTGGGCCATCGTTTTAGGCGGCTCGCTCGGCGGCATGCAGGCCATCGACTGGACGTTGCAATACCCCGATCGCGTGCGCCACGCCATGGTGATCGCCGCCACGCCGCGCCTGACGGCCCAGAACATCGCGTTCAACGAGGTGGCGCGTCAGGCCATCATCACCGACCCCGATTTCCACGGCGGCCACTACTACGAGCACGGCGTCGTGCCGGCACGCGGCCTGCGCATTGCCCGCATGATGGGCCACATCACCTACCTCTCCGACGATCAGATGGGCGAGAAATTCGGTCGCCAATTGCGCGACGGTAAGCTCAAGTTCAGCTACGAGGCCGATTTCCAGATCGAGTCCTATCTGCGCTACCAAGGCGACAAATTCACCACCTATTTCGACGCCAACACCTATCTCATCGCCACCAAGGCATTGGATTACTTCGACCCGGCGGCGAGCTTTGACGGCGATTTGCAAGGCGCGCTGGCACGGGCCAAAGCGAAGTTCTTCGTCGCCTCCTTCTCGACCGACTGGCGTTTTGCGCCGCAGCACAGCCGCGAACTGGTCTATGCCTTGCTGCACAATGGCCTCGACGTGACCTACGCCGAAATCGAGAGCGTGGCCGGCCACGACTCGTTTTTGCTCAACGACCCGCACTACCACGCGATAATCGCCGCCTACACCGACAGGATTGCGACATGACTGAGATCTTCGGCCGTTTCGATTTTGACGTCATTGCCCGCTGGATCGAGCCGGGCGAATGCGTGCTCGACCTGGGCTGCGGCGACGGCGCCCTGTTGAAATTCCTGCAGACGGAGCGGGGAATCCGCGGCTACGGGGTGGAAAACGACCCCGACAACCTTCTCGCTTGCGTCAAAAATGGTGTCAACGTGCTGCAGTTCGACCTGGAGAAGGGCCTTTGCGGCTTCGAGGACGACTCTTTCGACCACGTCATCATGTCGCTTTCCCTGCAAACGGTTCGCCATACGGTGGTTTTGCTGAAGGAAATGCTGCGCGTCGGGACGGAAGCGGTGGTTTCTTTCCCCAATTTCGGCCATCGCAGCCACCGCGAGGCGATCGCCAAGGGCCGCATGCCCGTGTCGGAAATCCTGCCCTACCAGTGGTTCGATTCGCCCAATGTACGCTTTTTCACCATTGCCGATTTCGAGGCGCTATGCGCCGACTGCGGGATCGAAATCCATGAGGGCCTGTTTTTCGACGAGGGCCGGCCGGTGGTGGAAGATCCCAACCTCAACGCCGACGTGGCGCTGTACCGGATCGGCCGGAAAGCCGCGTGACGCCTGCCTGGATCGCGCCGCTGTTGACGCGGCGCATGCTGATTTGCGTCTTTACCGGATTCGCGTCCGGGTTGCCGCTCTACCTGCTGCTCAACCTGGTGCCTGCCTGGTTAAAGACGGAAGGCATCAGTCTCAAGGCGATCGGCCTGCTCGCCATCATCCAGCTCCCCTACACCTGGAAATTTCTCTGGTCGCCGTTCCTCGACCGCTTCGCCCTGCCGGGCTTCGGCCGCCGTCGCGGCTGGATGCTCGCCACCCAGATCGGCCTGCTTCTCGCCATCGGCATGCTCGGCAACCAGTCGGTGCAAGGCCTGGTCTCGCCAACCGACTGGGCCAGCACCGTCGCCTTCGCGTCGCATCCCATCACCTTGCTGGCGGTAACCGTCGCCCTGCTCTCTGCGACCCAGGACATTGCCCTCGATGCCTTCCGGCGGGAAATCCTCTCCGAGGACGAACTGGGGCTAGGCAACTCGGTACACGTCAATGCCTACCGCGTCGCCGGCCTGGTTCCGGGTTCATTGTCGCTGATCCTGGCCGACCACCTGCCCTGGCAGCAAGTCTTCTGGATTACCGCCGCATTCGTGCTCCCCGGCGCCGCCATGGCGCTCTTCGTCAGCGAGCCGCAGATTCGCAAGGGCGCGCCGCGTACCCTGCGGGATGCGGTGGTTTTGCCCTTCCGCGAGTTCATCGGCCGCCAGGGGTGGCGCGAAGCGCTGCTTATCCTTGCCTTCATCTTTCTCTACAAGCTCGGCGATTCCTTGTGCACGGCGCTGGCGACGCCGTTCTACCTCGACATCGGTTACAGCAAAAGCGATATCGGCTTGATCGCCAAGCATGCCGGGCTTTGGCCCGCCGTGATCGGCGGTCTGGCAGGCGGGTTATGGATGGTGCGGCTGGGAATCAACCGGGCGCTTTGGTTGTTCGGCGTCGTTCAGGTGATTTCGATCCTCGGCTTCGCCTGGCTCGCCTCGATGGGAAAATTGCCGTCCATCGGCATCGAAGAACGTCTCGTCCTGGCGGTGGTGATCGGCTTCGAGGCGCTGGGCGTCGGGCTGGGGACCGCTGCCTTCGTCGCCTACATCGCCCGCGCCACGCATCCGGCCTATACCGCCACTCAGTTTGCCCTTTTCACCAGCCTGGCGGCGGTGCCGCGCACCTTTATCAACGCCTCCGCGGGCTGGTTGGTGGAATCGCTGGGCTGGCTCAATTTCTTCATGCTCTGCTTCCTGCTCGCCCTGCCGGGGATGGCGTTGCTGCTCAAGGTGGCGCCGTGGACGGAGAAGACCGGCGAGCAACCCGCCTAAATCCGGCGGTGAAGCCGGCGCCGATCCAGCCACCAAGCGTAAAGCGGGAGCAAGAGCGCCGAGCCCGGCAAGAGCAGAAAGAGCAAATAAGGCGAAAGATGCGAGAGACGCCGCAAATGCGCGAGCAATTCGACGCGTTCCTGAGGCGACCAACTGCCGCCGTTGCGGGTTTTCATGAGTAGCGGCATCAAGCCGCGCATCGCGAGCAGCTCGGCGATCACGCGACGCGCCTCGCGCTGTTGTGACAACAGCAATTGTCGCCACCAGCTCGGGGCAACCGCCAGGGCTGCCGCTTCTTCGGCTTCGCCCGACATCAGCGCGCGAACCGGGCGCGCAGCGCCTTCCAACCACGTACGAGCACGAACCCACGTTTCGCCCATCGCCAGACGCCCCGCGGCTTGGCAATAGCGACGATAGCGGCGGCAACGGCTACGAGCGCGGGATGGTGTTTCAACCAATCCACGCCATCCATGGCGCGATCGCCGACATTCAACACCTTCGAAACCGGCCACAGGTTGTCGCCAAGGGCTTCGCGCTGGGCGGCGATCAGGACGGTCAGCTCGCCACGGCGAGCCGCCAATTCAAGTGCACGTTGATGATTCACGATCCGTCCGCCGGCTTTTCCCGCAATGCGGCCAGATCCTTGTCGAATTCCCGCAGGCTGGCGCGAAAGAGCGCCGAGGGCTGACCCGCCCGGCGCCCCAGACGCACCGCCAGCAAAAGGCCGCCGATCAGCATGACCAGCGCCGAACTTCCAAGCACGAGAACGCGCTGCTCCCAGAAAGCCGCGGCCAAGCAGGCCACCAAGAGGACGACCCCCAGGCCGAGCAGAAAGAGCGTGGCAATGGCGCTGACCAGGAGATCGACAATCCGGAGCTTTTCTTCCTCGATCTCGGTGACCAGCAACTCCAGGCGCAAACGGCCGGTGGCAACGAGCGTTGCCACCAAGCCCTTAAGCGAGGCAAAGAGTCCTGGGCGAGTGCGATCGCCGCCTTGTTCGCGCGCCATTGCAGCCGCGTTCAGCGGCGGCCGATGAGAACGCCGATCGCGAGGCCGAGCGCCGCAGCGACACCAACGGCCTTCCAGGGCTGCTCATGCACGAAATCGTCGGTGGCCGCAGCCGCCGCCTTGGCCCGATCGACGACGACGGCTTCGGCGTCGGCAAGGCGCTCCTTGGCATCGCGCAGGCGAATTTCGAATTTTTGGCGCATTTCGCCCATCTTGTCGCCGGCGGCGCCGGCGGTGGCGCGGAGAATTTCCTCCGCATCGGCAACGACGACCTTGAGGTCGGCGACGAGCTTCTCTTTGTTTGCGGGGGTGAGTTCCTGGGACATTGGCGAACCTCTTTATGGTTGGTTGTGGGGACGAATCAAGGGTAGCCCTTTCATGCCCCGAAATCAATCGGGTACTCAGTCATAGCGCATAATCGTATTCGATGGTCAGCGGCGCATGATCCGAGAACCGGCTTTCCTTATAGATCGTGGCCCGGCGGGCAGTGCCGGCAATGCCGGCGGTGGCGATGTGGTAATCGATACGCCAACCGACATTCTTCACCCAGGCCTGACCGCGGTTCGACCACCAGGTATAGGCCTCCTCGGTGGTATCGGCATGCAGCCGGCGATAGACATCGACCCAGCCCACTTCCTCGAAGACCTGGGTGAGCCAGGCGCGCTCCTCGGGCAAGAAACCGGAATTCTTCTGGTTGGACCTCCAGTTTTTCAGGTCGATTTCCTTGTGGGCGATGTTCCAGTCGCCGCAGATGACGATTTCTCGCCCCTCGGCACGCAGCGCCGCAAGGTGGGGCATGAAGACTTCCATGAACCGGAACTTGGCCGCCTGGCGCTCGGGCGATGATGAGCCCGAAGGCACATAAAGGGAAATCACCGAGAGATTGCCGAAATCGGCCCGGATGTATCGCCCTTCGGCGTCGACCTCGGGATTGCCGATGCCTTCCACCACGCGATCTGGCCGGTTTTTGCACCAAAGCCCAACGCCGCTATAGCCCTTCTTTTCTGCGCAGTGGTAGTAGGCGTGGAAGCTCGCGGGTTTCGAGATTTCCGGCGACAGGTCCGGCAATTGGGCCTTCAGTTCCTGCAAACAGATGATGTCCGCTTCCTGCAATTGCACCCAGGAGAAGACGTTCTTGTTCCAGGCGGAGCGAATGCCGTTGAGATTCAGGGAGATGATGCGTAACATAGGACGGTCAGGCGGCGCCGGTGCGCCGCGGAATAATTGAGCATTGTTGGGGACTATGGATTTTCGTCAGGAGTTCATTCAGTTTGCCCTGGCGCAGAACGTCCTGCGTTTTGGCGAATTCAAGACCAAGGCAGGTCGCCTCTCACCGTATTTTTTTAACGCCGGCCTGTTCAACGACGGTGAATCGTTGGGGCGGCTGTCGCAATTCTACGCCAGCGCCGCCGAAGCCGGCGGCATTGCCTGGGATATGCTCTTCGGCCCGGCCTACAAGGGCATTCCGCTGGTCGCAGCAATTTCAGTCGCCCTCGCCCAGCGCGGCCGCAACTATCCTTTCGCCTTCAATCGCAAGGAAGCCAAGGACCACGGCGAAGGCGGAAGCATCGTCGGCGCGCCTTTAAAGGGCCGCGTCCTGATCGTCGATGACGTCATCTCGGCCGGCACTTCGGTGCGCGAATCCGTCGAGCTGATCCGTGAGGCCGGCGCGACGCCGGCGGGCGTACTGATTGCTCTCGACCGCATGGAGCGCGGTCAGGGCGAACTCTCGGCAGTACAGGAAGTGCAGCGCGACTATGGCATCCCGGTGATTGCCGTGGCAACGCTTGCCGACCTCATGCGTTATCTTGAACATCACGCGGAATTTGGCGCCAACCGGGACGCCGTCGCGCGTTATCGGGAGCAATATGGTGTCGCCTAAACTGGTTTTCGTGCTCGTCGCCGGTCTGACGGCGCTTTCCGGCGCCCATGCCGGCGATCTCATCTGCTGTTCCGACCCCGCCACCGGTCGCCGTGTCTGCAGCGATGTCCTGCCCGAGCAGTGCAAGGGCCGCGCCTACAAGGTGCTGGATAGCGCCGGCAACGTCATCAAGGAGGTCGGACCACCGCTGACGCCGGAGCAGAAGGCCGAAAAGGAAGCGGATGCCAAGCGCAAGAAGGAATTCGAAACGGCACGCAAAGAACAGCAACGCAGGGACGCAGCGCTACTCGAAACTTATCCGACCCTTAACGACATCGAGCTCTCACGCAACCGCGCCGAAGCAGAGGTGGTCGCAGCGATGAAACAGGCGGAGCAACGGATCGAGGCCGCAACCAAACGGCGTCAGAAATTCGCCGATGAAGCAGAGTTCTACAAGAAGAAGGACATGCCACCGGACGTTGCGCGCGGCCTCAAGGACGCCGAGGACGAAATCCGGGCGCAGAGAGCGCTAGTGGAAAGCAAGCAGAAGGACCTGGAAAACGTCCGCGCCAAGTTCGGCGAGGACAAGCGGCGCTACCTCGAAATCACTGCTGGCGGCCGGCCCGCACACCCGGCGGCCCGCGCCCAATAGCCGGATTCTCAACGGCGCCTGACGGCCCGGGAACGCACGTAGGCTCGATCAGCCGGCCAGCTTCTTGCGCAGCAGTTCATTGACCTGCTGCGGGTTGGCCTTGCCCTTGGTCGCCTTCATCGCCTGACCGACGAGCGCGTTGAACGCCTTTTCCTTGCCTGCCCGGAACTCGGCCACCATGGCGGCATTCGCCCCGAGTACCTCGTCGATCAGCGCTTCGATGGCGCCGATGTCCGTAATCTGCTTCAGTCCCTGTTTTTCGATGATTTCGTCGGCGCTCTTGCCTTCGCCATTCCACAAGGCCTCGAACACCTTCTTGGCGATATTGTTGGAAATGGTGCTGTCGGCAATGCGGGCGACCAGACCGCCGAGTTGCCCGGCGTCAACCGGCGAGTTGGCGATTTCGCGGTTTTCCTTGTTCAGACGCGCCGCCAGATCGACCATCACCCAGTTGGCGCATGGCTTGGCACTCGCCTTGCCGGCGACCGCCACCACCGCTTCGAAATAGGCCGCCACTTCCAGCGATGCGGTCAGCGTGTTCGCGTCGTAGGCCGAGAGGCCGAAATCGGCGATGAAACGGGCTTTCTTGGCCTCGGGCAACTCCGGCAATTCATCCCGGGTGCGCTCGATCCAGTCGGCGCCGATCACCAGCGGCAGCAGGTCGGGATCGGGGAAATAGCGATAGTCGTGCGCATCTTCCTTGGTGCGCATGCTGCGCGTCTCGCCGCTGTCCGGGTCGAACAGCACCGTCGCCTGGACAATGGAGCGTCCTTCCTCGAGTTCGTTGATCTGCCACTGCACTTCGTAGTCGATGGCTTCCTTGAGGAAGCGGAAGGAATTGAGATTCTTGATTTCGCGGCGCGTCCCGAGCTTTTCAGTGCCCCGGCGACGCACCGAGACATTGGCGTCGCAGCGGAAGGAGCCTTCCTGCATGTTTCCGTCGCAGATGCCGATCCAGCGTACCAGGCCGTGGAGCGCCCGGGCGTAGGCCACCGCTTCGTCCGAGGAACGCATGTCGGGTTCGGAAACGATTTCGAGCAGGGGCGTGCCGGCGCGGTTGAGGTCGATGCCGGTCTTGCCCTGGAAATCCTCATGCAGCGACTTCCCGGCATCCTCTTCCAAGTGGGCGCGGGTAAGCCGCACGGTCTTTTCATAGGCATTGTCGCCTTGGCCGACCGCGATATTGAGATGCCCGCCTTCGACCACCGGCAGCTCGTACTGGCTGATCTGGTAGCCCTTGGGGAGGTCGGGATAGAAGTAGTTCTTTCGGGCGAACACCGATTTCGGCGCCACCTTGCCGCTCACTGCCAAGCCGAAGCGGATGGCGCAATCCACAGCCTTACGATTCAGCACCGGCAGCACGCCGGGTAGCGCCAGATCGACGGCGCAAGCCTGGGTATTGGGTTCGGCGCCGAATGCGGTCGAGGCGCCCGAAAATATCTTGGAAACGGTCGCAAGCTGTGCGTGCGTCTCTATACCGATGACTACTTCCCACTGATTCATCTTCTTTTTTCTCTCAGAAACACCGACCGCTCTTGGCTTCCACCATGACCGGCCAAAGATAATCGAATGTCTCGCCGTCGCAAGCCTTGGGGCACGAGTTGAAAGCGATGGTGACGCGCGAGCCCTGTTCCCACATACGCACCGAACAAGCCGACCCGTCCTTGGCCGCGAGCAGGACCTGAGGCAGTTTTTCGCGCTGCGCAAAGCCGTTGAGATTGAAGCGGCAGGTTCCATGCTTGGGAATCGCTACCTCGAGCGCAAAAGTTTTGACCTCGGCGTTCTTCACCAACAGGTCGAGCCGCGTCCGCGTTCCGACCGCGTCCCGATGCGTGCAACGCGAACGGACATTGAGCGGCCGCGTCGGTTGCGGCTTGAAGGTCCGTCCGGCCATGTACTTGAGCGGTTGCGACTGGAGCTTTTGCTCCGCGGCGGGAGGCGGCGGAGGCGTTTCCTCCACCCGACGTTCCGGCTCGGCGCAGGCCGCCAGCAACAAGGCGGCCAAGGCGCAGCCGCATCGCTTAGAGATCGGGTGCACGGCAGTGCCAGTCCGTTGCCTGCTGGTAGCGGTGGGCCACGTTGAGCAGCCGCGCCTCGGCGAAATAATCGCCGATCAATTGCAAGCCGACCGGCAAGCCCTGAGCAAAGCCGCAAGGGATGGACATACCGGGCAAACCCGCGAGATTGACGGCGATGGTGTAGATGTCGGAAAGGTACATCTGCACCGGGTCGGCAGCCTTCTCGCCGAGCTTGAACGCCGTGCTCGGGCTGGTGGGACCGAGGATGACGTCGCAACGCTTGAAAGCTTCGCTGAAATCGTTGGCGATCAGGCGCCGGATGCGCTGGGCTTGCAGGTAGTAGGCGTCGTAATAGCCGTGCGACAGCACGTAGGTGCCGATCAAGATGCGGCGTTTGACCTCGGCGCCGAAACCCTGCGCCCGGGTCTTGCTGTACATGTCGTTGAGATCGGCATACTCCGGCGCACGATAGCCGTAGCGCACGCCGTCGAAACGCGAGAGGTTCGAACTCGCCTCGGCCGGGGCGATAACGTAATACGCCTGGACCGAAAGATGCGAATTCGGCAGGGAAACCTCCACCGTCTCGGCGCCAAGCGCGCGGTATTCGGCAATCGCCGCATTGACCGCGCTCATTACGGCGGGATCGCAGCCTTCGTTATCGCCGAAAAATTCCTTCGGCAAGCCGATTTTGAGACCGGCCAGCGGTTTTTCCAGATCGCGCCCGTAATCTTCAACCGGACGATCGAGACTGGTCGAATCACGTGGATCGTAACCGGCCATGGTGTTGAGCAGGATGGCGCAATCTTCGGCGCTCCGTGCCATGGGACCGCCCTGATCGAGTGAGGAAGCGAAGGCGATCATGCCGTAACGCGAAACGACGCCGTAAGTCGGCTTCAAACCAGTGAGGTTGCACAGCGCCGCCGGCTGACGGATGGACCCGCCGGTATCCGTGCCGGTGGCCGCGGGTGCCAGGCGCGCCGCCACCGCTGCCGCTGAACCGCCCGACGAGCCGCCGGGAACGCGCGCCTTGTCCCAGGGATTCTTCACCGCACCGAAGTACGAGGTTTCATTGGACGAGCCCATGGCGAATTCGTCCATGTTGGTCTTGCCCAGATTCACCGCGCCGGCGGCATTGAAGTGCGCGATCACGGTGGCATCGTAGGGTGAGACGAAGTTGCCCAACATGCGTGAGCCGCAGGTCGTGCGCCAACTTTGGGTACAGAAAATATCCTTCTGGGCAATGGGAATGCCGGTCAGCGGACCCGCCTCGCCCCGGGCGATTCGGGCGTCGGCCAAGCGCGCCTGCGCCAAGCTTTTCTCCGGATCGACGGTGATGTAAGCGTTGATTTCGGGATTGAGGCGCGCGATGCGGTCGAGGTAGGACTGGGTCAGTTCGACGCTGGAAATCGATTTTTCGGCGAGCGCCTGGGCCAGCTTTTTCAGTCCGGAATCAATCATTCGATCACCTTCGGGACAATGAACAGGCCGTTTTGAACTTCCGGCGCCACCGCCTGACAGACTTCACGGACATCGGGTTCGGTCACCGCATCCGGCCGCAGGCGCTGGCCGAGATCCTGAGCATGGGCCATGGGTTCGACACCGGCGGTATCGACCGCCTGCATCTGCTCGATGAGGGAGAAAATTTCGTTGAGGTGGCCAAGGGTGGCGTTGGCCTCCGCCTCGCTCACCTCGATGCGGGCGAGATGGGCAATACGTTGCACCTGTTCGAGAGTCAGCGACATGGCGTATCATGCGCCTTGTGCGATGCACAAAGCCTTAAAATCAAAAGCGTTATAAGGTATCATAAAAGTTTTCCCTACCGCACCCTCGGCAGAGAGTATTCACGAATGTTCAGTTTCCTGCGCAGCTACTTTTCGAACGATCTGGCCATCGACCTCGGCACCGCCAACACGCTGATTTACGTGCGCGGCCGCGGCATCGTTCTCGACGAACCCTCGGTGGTGGCGATCCGCCTCGAAGGCGGCCCCAATGCCAAGAAGACCATCCAGGCCGTGGGCAAGGAAGCCAAGGAAATGCTCGGCAAGGCGCCCGGATCGATCACCGTCATCCGGCCCATGAAGGACGGCGTCATCGCCGACTTCACCGTCACCGAGCAGATGCTCAAGCAATTCATCAAGAAGGTGCACGATTCCAAGCTCTTCAGTCCGAGCCCGCGCATCATTATCTGCGTGCCTTCCGGTTCCACCCAGGTCGAACGCCGCGCCATCCGCGAATCCGCCATCGGCGCCGGCGCCAGCAACGTTTATCTGATCGAGGAACCGATGGCCGCGGCGATCGGCGCCGGATTGCCGGTTGCGGACGCCACCGGCTCGATGGTGGTCGACATCGGCGGCGGCACGA
>JAPUEC010000051.1:12310-22883 GCA_027492775.1 Rhodocyclaceae bacterium | reverse complement strand
GGCCAGTCGTGTCGGGCTCGAGGTCAAGACCAAGATCGACGCCACCCACCCCGGCGTGGCCCGGGCGTGGGTGTGTTTCGGCTATGTCGGCACACAGATCGTCGTGCGCTCGTCGCACAACGTGGCCAGCGTGACCCGGACGGCGGCGGGTCGCTACCGCGTGACCTTCGCCGTTGCCATGCCCGACGCCAACTATTGCTGGACGGCGCTTGCCCGCAGCAGCACCAACAGCGGCACGCAGCGCATTGCCATCGTGCGATCCAGCACCGACCAGAAAACCGCTCAGTACGTCGACATCAGTTGCGCCACCACGTCTGCATCGTTCGACGACTCCTCCGAAATCAACCTCACTGTGTACCGCTGATGGCTTACACACAAGCACACCTCGACGCACTGGAAGCGGCGCTGGTCAAGGGCGAAAAGCGCGTGACCTTTGGCGACAAGACCGTCGAGTACCGCAGCGTCGATGAGCTCCAGGCGGCCATTGCGGCGGTCAAGCGCGACCTCTTCGAGCAGGCCGTGGATACCGGGCTGTGGCCCGGTGCGCCACGCCAGATCCGGGTCAACACCGGCAAAGGGTTCTGAACATGCAATGGTTTGACCGAATGCGTGATCGGATACGAAAAGGTGTCGGCATGAGTCTGCTTGGCGGCACCCCGTTCTATGACGGTATCGGTGGCGGCCGTCGCGCATTGGCGTGGCAGGTCGGCAATCCCGGTGCAGTCGCAGCACTGGCGTTCACCCAGAACGAATTGCGCGCCAAGAGCCGCGATCTGGTACGCCGCAATGCCTGGGCAGCGGCAGGCGTTGAAGCCTTTGTCTCGAACGCCATCGGCACCGGCATCAAGCCGCAGAGCATGCTGGCCGATCAGCCCCTGCGCGAAGCGATCCACAGCCTGTGGTGGGACGCCAAGGACGGCCTGAACTACACCGCTGTCTTCGCGGGCAGCCACAAGAACGATTTCTCCCCGCACGAGCCACTCACCCCCCAGGCCACCACCGCGTTGCAGACCGAGGTGGATCGCCTCTACGACATCTTCGTGAATCAGGTCGGACAGATGCGCGGCATCGATCCGGATGCCGTGCGCGCCACCGAGGCGGGGCTGTTCTACGGCGAGCAGGCGGTGGCAGCAGGCCTCGCCGACGCGGTGATGCCGTTTGATGCGGTGATGACCGAGTTCACCGACGCGTTGGCGGCCAAGCAGCGGTTGGCGCAGCCTGCAGTGGCCCGCGCCTCGCCGCGAAGCCTGTCCACTCAATCCATTTCAAACCCGCCCCGAAGCAAACCTTTCACCCTGGAGAACACCATGACCGACCCCAAAGACGACCACGACAACCTTAAGCGACCGGCCGACACCGACCCACAGGGCGACCAGTCGCAGACCGACAGCGATCTTGAACCGACGCCTGCCGCCCAAGCCGCACTGGCGCAGTCCTTCGCCAGCGGGCGCGGCCAAGCTCAGGCCATTGCAGAGATGTGCCTGATCGCGGGCCAATCCCAACGCACGGCGGAATTCCTCGCAGCAGGCTTCTCGGAAGCGCAGGTGCGCCGCGCCTTGCTCGACGCCCGTGCCGACCAACCCGAAATTGCCTCGCGTATCACCGCCGAGGCAGGAACCAGCCAGCACCCGGAAAACAGTCCGGTGGTCGCTGCCGTCAAGAAACTCACCGCCAAGGAGTAAGCCATGCCCACTGTCTCTCAACCCAAGAATCTCGGCGACCTGTTGAAGTACGAAGCGCCGAATCTCTACTCGCGTGACCAGGACACCGTCGCGGCCGCGCAGAACCTGTCGCTGGGTACCGTGGTGGGCCGCGAAACGGCTACCGCCAAGCTCAAGGCCCTCGACCCGAGCGCCTCGGACGGCACGGAAACCGCCGTTGGCGTGCTCGGCAATGACGTCGATGCGACGCTGATCGACCGTGAGGACGCGATCCTGATCGCCCGCCACGCCATCGTCGCGCGCGGCGCATTGGTCTGGCCGACCGGCATCAGCACTGCGCACAAAGCGGCTGCCATCAAGCAACTCGCAGAACGTGGAGTCCTGGCCCGCGAGAGTGCCTAAAACCCGCGCCTGACCCACTTCCAACGCTTCGTTTCACTCCCCCCAAAACCCGCCGCTGGCGGGTTTCGTCATTTCTGGAGATCCCAAATGCAGAACCCTTTTGAAAACCCCGGCTTCTCGATGGCCAGCCTGACGGGCGCCATCAACCTCCTGCCCAACCGCTATGGGCGCCTGGAGCAACTCAACCTGTTCCCGGCCAAGCCGGTGCGCACCCGACAGATCATCGTCGAGGAGTACGCCGGTCGTCTGAATCTGCTGCCCACCCGCGCGCCCGGTTCGCCCGGCACGGTGGGTGAACGTGGCAAGCGCAACCTGCGCTCCTTCGTGATCCCGCACATCCCCCACGACGACGTGGTGCTGCCCGAGGAAGTTCAAGGACTGCGCGCCTTCGGGTCCGAAACCGAGATGGAAGCCATTGGCGGTGTCATGGCCCGTCATCTGGAGACCATGCGCAACAAGCACGCGATCACCCTGGAGCATCTGCGCATGGGCGCGCTCAAGGGCAAGATCCTCGATGCTGATGGCAGTGAGCTTGTCGATCTGTTCGACGAGTTCGACATCACCGCGCAATCGGTGTCCTTCGAGTTTTCGACGGCGGCCGACAACGGGCAAATCAAGACTGCCTGCCTCGAGTTGCTGGGTCTCATGGAAGATGGGCTCGTCGTTCAGCGTGTTGAGGTTGTCGTCCGAGAGGAATACGTGGCCGGTGTGCTGTGCCTGCCCGATGGCGCGTAGACAGCGCATCGTGGCCTGCAGCACGAACACCTTGGACTTGGGCTCGCGGAACAGGCCTACACCGAACAGCGAGCGGCAGTTCCAGCCTTCGCGGCCTTTGTTGACTAGCAGGATGAACTGCTTTTCCGAGCCTTCTGTGTCGAGCCGGTTGAACTCACGGATGTCGTCGTTGGTGGTGAGCTTGTCGTCGCCCACGTTGACCAGGATGCGCGAGGTCGGGATGCCGTGCTTGAGCAGCGCGCGCTCCACCGCCGGCCGCAGTTCGCCGGTCAGCTCGTCGATGGTGGCCGCGAAGAAGGCCAGCTTCGGGAGTAATCCTTCCGGGCGCAGTGCGCCAGACTCCTTCAAGAAGTTCTCAATGGCGATGTCGACAAACTCGTCGGTGCGAGTGTTGGCGTAGCCGTGCAGCGTCACCTTTTTGAGGAAGCCCTTGTCGATGGCCTCCTTCAGGCCGTAGGCGTAGACCACTTCCGGCAACACCTCGCGCCCCACGTAGGGCGTGCCAGTGTAGTTGTAGCAGGCCACCACCCGCGTGCCCGCCGCGTTCAGGCTGGCGGCCAGGATGTCGATGGTCGTGCGCAGGCTGGTATCGGTTTCCTTGGCCCCGACGCCCATGTCCTTGGCCAGCGCCTTGCCGAAGGCGTGATGGGCCTCGTCCACGTAGATGCCCAACTGCTCGAGGCGGCGTAGCTTTTCGAAGCGCTGATTGGTGGTCAGCTCGCCTTCTTCCTCGGGTTGGTCGAAGTTGTAAAGGTCGGCAGCATCGGCATAGACGCCGTTAGCAGCGAGGGTTTCGCCAGTCGCGCCGACCAGCTTGTCGACCGACGTCTTTTCCTTGTGCTGGCGCTTGAGGATTATCTTCTGCGTGTTGGAGACGATGATGTTGAAGCGCGAGCGATCCAACGTGTCGAGCGAGGTACCGGCTTCTTCGAGGTAGTGGAAGCGCAGGTGGGAGGTCAGGAAGTTGACGTACTCCGGCGGCACGACACGGGTCATGTCGAAGGACTCGATTTCCTTCAGTGACTGCAACACCGTCTTGTCAGGTGCGAACACCAGCGCGTTGTGGCAGTAGCGCGCGTCCTTCTCGAATTTGTTTCCCAACAGGAACTCGTAGAAGATGCAGGTCGCCATGAGGATGGTTTTGCCCGTGCCCATCGTCAGCGCGAATATGTAGTTCGGGTATAAGTTGCGCAGCTTTTCGATCAGCTCTTCGTCACTGTACCGATGCGCCCGTGCGCGCAGGATGCCCTGTGCGGTGTAGAACAGATCAGGCGGGACGATGCCTTCGAACGCGCCTTCCTTCTTGATCCACATCTCGGGGCTGTTCACCACCCGATGCTTCTTGAGCTTGAAGGAACGGCGGTTGTAGACGTTGTTGCCGATGTACTTCTCGTTGGACAGTACCTCGCGGATGGTTGCCCGTGTCCAGTCCCGTCCGAGGTCGGTACGAGTCCCTTGCGCATTCAGCCTTTCGGCGATGTCCTGTTCCATCAGATTGTCGGTGACGAACCAGCGGTAGATCTGGTTGACCACGGCGACCTCCGTGTCCGGACCGGGCTGCAGGATGACGCGGTCAGTCTGCAGGCTCTTGTGCTCGCCGCGCGCCAATTCACCTTTGAGCGTGCCGGCCTGATCGATCAACACGCGACGCAGGCCATAACCGGCGGGACCGCCTTGCCGGAAACCCAATTCGATCAGCCGGCACTGTCCGGCGAACACCTTGGCCGACAGTTCACGGCTGTATTCGCCGGCCATGGCACGCTTGACGCCCTTGACGATGGTGGAAACTGGCGAGCCATCGTTCTCGAACTGTTCTGCGCAGTAGGCGACTTGTATTCCGGCGCGACGGCAGATGTATTCGTAATAGGCGCTTTCGTCGGCATCCTGAAAACGGCCCCAGCGGCTGACGTCGTAGACCAGGATGGTCTGGAAATCGGCCTGGCCCGTCTCGACGTCCTTGATTAACTTCTGCAGTGCTTGGCGCCCGTCGATGCGCAGGCCGCTCTTACCCTCGTCGGCATAGGTGCGGACGATCTCGATGTTGCGCCGGGCGGCGTACTCGCGGATCTTGTCGGCTTGGTTTTCCGTCGAGTACTGCTGATGCTCGGTCGACATCCGCACGTACTCGGCGGCCCGAAATGTCGGAGGCGGATTCTCTCCCTCCGTCGCGAATTCATTTGCCTGCATAGACCCGATCTCTATGTTGTGTGCAATTGTTCTCGGGTCCGCCGTTCACCTCATTGGCATGGCCGCGACCAGCGAGGTGCTGGCCGGGGTGCATGCGGTTGAAATTGTTGCCATCCGGGATGATCGAGAGCCCATTTGGAGAAAGACGTTAAGAGTGATTCGCTGGGGTGTCGATCAAGTCCTCTCTTGACACGTCCATCTTGCACGGACACGTCAGGCATACCGGTGTGATTTCGACAACCCATGTCGCGCCGTTTTCCCTTGGAAATGCGGGGTGTCGCGTGATCCGATACAAGCCGCTTTGCAGATCGCACACGTCCATCTTTGCAAGATTGATGTTTCGGCCCTGATCTCTCGCTTGCTGCTGTTCGCGGTTGCGCTGCACGTACTCAGGGTGTGCGTCGCGGTGGTCACGCCAGTAGTCCTGATTACGCTGCGACCACGCCTGCTGGGCGGCACGCTGATTGATCCGGTAGTCGGCGTCGGATTGAAGCTTGGCCCGTTGCCACTGGCGCTTGCGGGCGCGCTGGCAATCGGGCGCAGAGCAGTAGGACTGGTTGGGAACCTGCGGGCGAGGTTCGAAGGATTTACCACAGCAGACGCAGCGTTTGATCATCGTTGAAGGCTCCATGCAAAGTCCGCATGGAAGCCAAGAACGACCGTGGTGCTGGGCGCGAGTAAACTGTGTCTACAATGTGGACGTCATTGAGCGGCCCGGTTCAGCGCTGGCTCCAGAATTGCCCGCAGTCGATCTACGATGGCTGCCAACGGTTCGGGGACGAGTTCGTTCTTTTTGAGAAACGTCTGCCACAGCGATTGCCGTGATGCGTCCTGCGCAAACTCATCGGTCAGGCCGACGGGCAGCGCGGCGGGAACGGCCATGCCGCGCCGCTCGAACGTTGCCTTGATTGCTTGCGCCAGAAGGCCGATGTCCAGCGCTTCGCGTTCCAGCAGTACCGACAGATCGAGATAATCCTTCAACCGGCTGTTGGTCATACCCAAGAGCGCAATGGCATGGAGTTTTTCCGCGACGACGGTGTAGACGGGATACGTGCGCAGTCTGGGGGCAGGCAAGTCGCCCAGCAGCACAGGATAGATTGCATCGATAGGGCCGGGCGTCACAGCGTCGCCGAAACCGATGTCGATCTGCGTCTTGCAGCGTGCCTTGGCCAACTCGCCGCTGATGAGGATGCGTGCCCCAGCATACCCAGCATCTTTCCGAATTTCGTCGGCAACGACCGAGGCCGGGTCGAACATGATGCCGTCGTCGACCACGATGCTGGCGATGTCGCGGAAGGTCTGGGCCACCGAATCCAGATCGCTCGCGCCGAAGCCCAGCAGGTCGGCATCACGCGTCGCCCGGTGCGGCATGTCGTACCAGAGCGTGAACAGCAGCGCGCCCTTCAGTAGAAAACGATCCGCGTGCTGTGACTGGCTCAGGCGATAGAGGATGCGCTCCAGTGCGAAGCGCACCAGCACCTGATTGAAATCGACGCCCTGCGCCTTGGCGGCATTGAGCAGGCGGGCGCGGACGGAGGCTGCAACATTACTCATTCGATAGCTTCCAGATAGGGGCGCATCACATTCGCCACGCGGCAGATCTTGGCGTAGCGCCACAGATCATCCGCCGAGGACTTGCGCTTGGCTCGAACCTCCTTCAGTGCCTCCAGCGCCACATCCAGTCCGATCTTGTTGCGGTGCTTGAAGCAGTCCGCCACGGTCTTGGCAATGCCATAGACTCGCAGCTTGACGCCATCACGCTCGTGCTCTTCGATACCTGCCGAATAGGTGTCGCCCGCCATCTGCACCATCTTGAGAGGCGGATAGTCGATGCGTGGCACATGGCTGCCACGTGGCATAGCGATCCAGATCTGGCGAGGAAGTTGTGTCGTCAGCTCGTGAAATTGCAGTGCGGTGAGCAGGCAGAACACCGCCTGCGGCACCTTGACGGCGACAGTGGCCAGGCTTTCGTGCTCGGAGACAGCACTGCCGGGCAGCCGGTAGAGTCCGCGCCCAACGCGTTCCAAATGGCCGGAGGCCGTCAGGCGTGAAAGCACCACCCGTGGCACGCCGATGGCGTCCAGATCGCTGGTACGCAGTAGCCCCTGCTGCTGGAGCAGGTCAAGGACGCACTGCTGGTGGGTGGTGTTCTGCATGACTGCAGTATGTTCCGTTTATTCGTTACTTGCAAGAATGTGGAGAATATACGGAACGCGCTAATCGATAGCCAAGTCCTCGAATCAACGGCTTCAAGCCAGAGGTGGAAACGGCCAAATCATCTAATCCACGCTCGCGAGGCCAACGTGTTACCATCTGGCCCAGAAGGCGGTCTTTGGTTCGGTTCCGTGTTCCGCCACCAGATTCAAGCGGCTCACAGCGATGTGGGCCGTTTTCCTTAATGCCGGCAATACGTTTCAAGCCGTCATTCGCACTACTTCTGGTCAATGCAGGGGGCGACAGAAGGCATTTGCGTAATGCCCTCGACACTTCACAAGGGATTCAACATGGACGCTGCACCCGTTCTCCAATACCTGAAGAAGCACGGTCAATTGCTCGACTCCGAAATCGCCGCGGCGATGGGGCTTCCGCTCTCGCAGGTACGCAGTTCGTTGTCGGACCTTTCGGTGCGCGGCGAGATTTCCCAATGCAGCGTGACCCGGTTCAACAACGGCAAGGCGGTCGAAGGCTTCCTCTGCCGTGTTTCCGGCTTCATTCCGCCCGCCGCCCCCGGCCGCAAACCCGGCGCCAATAGCTAGAACCCGGCTCGAGGCCTTGCGAAGTCCGCGTTCCCCTTTTTGGTGATCGCGGCTTTCGTTCGTGCACTCGGCGAACTGGAAGCCGGCGCTATGCCGGTCATGGTGCCGAAGGACTTCCAGAACTTGGCTGGCGCAATTTGACGCGGCACAGGGGCTTGACACCCGCGGGAAAGGGCTGTGACCCGCTCACCAGAACAATGGCCTACCTGCCGCCCTGAGTTCCAGCGCTATCAGGGAATGCGCGATTACGGTGGAAATCACTCGAGAACCGAAGTGTCGCTGCTAGGTGGCAAGAGTAGAATCGTTCCAAGTTTCCTTCCGATGGGGTCGTTCCATGCGCAAAATGATAGTGCTTGCATTTACCTGCTTTGCGACGGCCGCTGCCGCCCAAATCTATACGTGGAAGGACGTAAACGGCGTCACCCATTATTCAGACCAACCACCTGCCGGTAAGACGACTTCCGTCAAGGAACTGCCCGTTCCTCCGGCTCCGCCACCCCAGGCGAAGGAAACGGTGGCCCGGGAAAAACCGGTGGACCTCAAGGTCAAGGAGAGGGCCGAAAAAGAAGAGGCCGCGGCTCAAAAGAAGCAGGCGAATTGCCAAAAAGCCACGGCTGATTTGCAGGCTTTCGAAAACAGCCCCCGGCACACATCGGCAAAAGTGGTCACTGGCAAAAACGGAAAAAAGAGCACCGTTTTCAATGCAGTGGACGGTGAAGATCGCTCGATGCAAGACACGGCGCTGCGCAAGGCGGTTGACGAGGCCTGCAAATGATCCGCCGCGGAGCCCCGTTGCTGATCCCCGGCCCTACTTCTTGATGCCGACGCTTGCCTCTTCCAGCATGAGCGCGTAAGCGTAGCCCGAGCCGAAATCCTTGTTGATCACGACTTTGCCGGTGACCGTGACCTGGTCGCCGACCTTGGCCGTCTGCTGACTGGTCACGGTAAGGTCGCTGGTGTCGGTCTTGCCGGTGCCATCCTGCACATGCAGCCAGTTGCGGCCCATGATGCCGTTGTTGACCTTGACCACCTTGCCTTGAACCGTCACCTTCTGGCCGGCCAGAGCTGCCTTGTTTTGGTAAAGCGCGGCGATAGTCTGGGGCTTGGGGTCGGCGGCGGTGGCGTTGAGGGCACAGAGGCCGAGAGCGCCGGCGAATACTAAGGCGAGAGTTGTTCTCATGAATATCTCCGGTGGGGTGGGGAAGTCGCTTTTATTTGGTAATCGGGGTGTTTCGCCCCGAGAATTGGTCGCTTAGCCGCAAGGCGGCATCATTGAAACCGCCTTGCGGGTGATCGGTGCAATAGCGGTTGACGTACTGCTCGATGGTGCCGCTGGAAATGGTGGAAACCTGCTGTGCCGGCCGGGCGTAATTGTGCCCGGTCAATAGCCCGCGTATCCAGGCGATATAGACGGCGCGTCGTTCGGTATCCTCGCGCGATTGGCTCCAGGCGCGGCAACTCATATCGTCAAAACCTAGCGTGTTCAACGGCGGCGCGGCTGCGCTCATCGACGGAATTCCGCTGGCGGCGAGGAGCAACAAGGTCAATGCGACAGTGCGGTTGTTCACGGGTGTTCGGCGTCTCATGTTGGCAATACGGTCGGGTTGCGGTCGTCGCCGGGCGCGGATCTGCGAACCGGCGGCATCAATATTCGACCATAACCAAAGGCAGCATTGTTTGCAAATTTTACGACGCCAAGCCGGCCCGCCGCACTCCCACTGGGCCTTTGAAACAAGAAGGATGCCGCCGGGCCACCCGCCCACACCCGCAGATACGGTTGCAGAATGCTGACTTGCTCGTGGGCGATTTTCCCGTCCTGCGACGGGGACTCCACGCCCCGTCGCGGCCGCATGCTACTTCACAAAATCACCGGACCCTGTTCTTCATTGCCACCTAGGCAGCGTGCCGGGAAGTGCTCGACGATGTAGTCCCAAGTCTGCTTACCCTCGCCCAGTGTGAAGCTCGGTTCGCCCTTGGTGTAGAGCAACTTGGGCAGCGTCCACCAGTCGAACCAGCTGTTGTTCCGCGACGAGTACATGATGCGGTCCACCCCGTCCACATGGCAGAGGCCGAAGTAATGGCCCAACTCATGGATGGGCACGTACTTCCAGACGATGTCCGGCTTGTTGTCGATGTAGGTGACGCCGGAGGCGTTGTGGGTGCTCTGGCAGGAACTGCCCTTGAGGCAGGCGGCGATGCCGCGCAGCGAGTCGGTGTAGCGGAAGACGCCCACCGACACTGGTGTGCAGAGCTCGGCCCGCGCGCCCGGCTCGTTTGTCTGCGCGTTGGTGCGGCCGACAATGTCGATCAGGAAGCGCACCAGGTTGCTGCTGCCGAGGCCGGTATCGAAGCCCTTGTGCTTGATGTGCTCAGGTAGCGTCACTTCCTTGGTTTCCCGCGTCCATTGTGGCATCAGGCCCAATTCGCGGCCTTTCAGCTCGGCGGCGCGCAGTTTGGTTTTTTCCACCCCCTCGCGCATGCAGAAGACGAAGAACTTCGGCCCTTGGGCGCCGCGGGAGGAAAGATAGGTGTCGAGTTCGTCCTCGGAGATGGGGTTGTCTAGTTCGCCGAAGCCGCCGCCGCCCGAGACGATCGGACCTTTCTTCAGAGTCTTGTAGCGCTTGCGATTCCAGAAGCCCTCGGTGAAATCGAAGCCGCACAGTTCGCGCAGGTTGATCTCGCCGCGTTCGTGCAGCACCACCAGATTGGGCACGCCGGGTTCGTCGGGCGAGGGCGTTTCCGAGTCGATGTAGGTGCGGATGGCGATCATCGGGATGCGATAGCCGAACGCGCCGTGATCGACACGCAGGGTTTTCTTGATGTTGTCCAGTT
>JAPUEC010000051.1:0-12300 GCA_027492775.1 Rhodocyclaceae bacterium | reverse complement strand
CCGCTGTACTTTTTCTCCAGCAGCTTGCGCACGTAGTCGCGCAGTTGTCCGCGGTTATATTCCTCGATGATGTAGTCGAGCGTGTCGCCGAGGTACTGTATGCGGAAGAGGGTGGCGAGCAGGTTGATGAAGCTCGAGATGATGTTGATGAAGCCGTCGAGGATGCGGCGCCAGTCCAGGGTGAAGATGCCGGCCAGGATGTCCCACAGGCCGACGAAGAAGTCACGGACAAAGCCGAGCACCGCCGCCACAATCTTGCAGACCGTGCGCACCACCCATTTGCCCACCTTCACCACCACCCAGCGGATGACCTTGACCAGCGTCGTCACCAGCCAGCAAAGCCAGCGCCGCGGGTCGTACCACGGACGTTTCTTGCATTTCTTCTCGGTCGATTCCACCCACTCCTCGACCGGCTTGGAGATTTCTTCCTCGATCCACTCCTGGGTTTCGACGCATTCGATGGCCATGGTCGGTCTCCTTCTTGCTGGATGAAGGCATCGCCAGGCTTTCGGATGGAGGTGCCGGTTCAACCAAGACCCGGCGTTCTCAAAAGAGTTCATTTGCAAAGCTGGGCGCGGATTTCCGTCATTTTGCCTACTCTGGCGCTTGATCCTGAGCAAGATGGACCCAACTGAGTTTTTTAGGAGGATAAAAACGATGAAACTCAAGCTGCTGCTGCTCGCATTGCTCGTCCTGTCCGGCGTGGCGCGCGCTGAAACCATCGGTTCCGTCGATACCGTTTTCAAGCTGATCGGCCCGGACCACAAGATCGTCATGGAAGTCTTTGACGATCCCAAGGTCAAGGGCGTCGCCTGCTACATCTCGCGGGCCAGGACGGGCGGTATTACCGGCGCCCTCGGTTTGGCCGAGGACAAGGCGGACGCCTCGGTCGCCTGCCGCCAGGTGGGAGAAATCGCCTTCACCGGCCCTCTGCCCAAGCAGGAAGAGGTCTTCAGCGAGCGGGCTTCCATTCTTTTCAAGAAAGTGCGGATCGTTCGCGCCGTCGATCTGGCCCGCAACACGCTCGTCTACCTCGTGTATTCGGACAAGCTGATCGAGGGCAGCCCGAAGAACAGCATCACCGCCGTGCCCGTGCCGCGCACTACACCGATCCCGATGCACTAGTCGATCCCGATGCGCCGACCGGCATGGGGATTGCCTCGAAACGAATGGGCACCTCAGCCCAAGTTTCAGGAGATCACCATGCAGCCAAATCAGAATGAAGCCCGCGTCAAACCCACCGGTGAAGTAGACCTCTCGGAGGAAGACAACCCGGCCAACGTGCCCGATCGTCCGCCGCCGGTCGATGCGCGCGACGACGGCGAGAAGCTCAAGGAAAACCGGGAGAACCTCGGCGTCGATGACGAGCACAAGACCCGGGACATGAAGGAAGGCCACCGCGGCACCTTTCCCTGAGTTGTCTCGAATGGCGCCCGCACCCGGCGCCATCCCCCTTCAAATTGAGGAGAAACCAATGTCCAACGTAAACTCGGCCGGTGGAACGACCGGCCAGACGCCGATGGCCCCGGGTGACGAGGCGCCCCTCGGGGCGCCGGGAACCGGCCAGGATATCTGCCGCAAGTGTGCCGGAACCGGCGAGTTCGGGGATCGTCCTTGCGACGATTGCGCGGGCACCGGCTGGGTCAATGTCGGTATCGGCGGCGGATGAGTCCTGCCGTAACAATTACCGGTAGCGGCCGCTCCATCTGACCCCCGGCCACAGCGGCCAGGGTATGGCGATTGCCCGGAGAGCGCTTCGAAACTGTCCGGATGAACGACCATGAATTTACGCAAGCAAGCTCTCACCCCTCGCTCGGGAATCGCCCTGGCCGCCATCGCCCTGGCCGGTACCGCTCTTTGGGTGCGCCATAGCGCCAAGAAGGCCGAAGAGCGTTTCCCGCCCGCCGGGCGCTTTATCGAAATCGACGGCGTCCGCCTGCATTACCTGGAGCAGGGTGCAGGCGCGCCGGTGGTGCTGCTGCACGGCAATGGCGCGCGCGCCGAGGATTTTGTCGCCTGCGGCTTGATGGGGCAATTGGCGGCGAACCATCGCGTCATTGCCTTCGACCGGCCCGGCTTCGGCCACAGCAACCGGCCGGGGATGCGCTTGTGGACGCCCAAAGCCCAAGCCCGCCTGCTGGCGAAGGCATGCCTGGCGCTCAACGTCATCAATCCGGTGGTCGTCGGTCACTCCATGGGAACGCAGACCGCCTTCGAAATGGCGATTGACCCGTCGTATTCGGTGCGGGGGGTCGTCGTCATCTCCGGCTACTACTTCCCGACCCCCCGGGTCGACGCGCTTTTCCTGGCCGGGCCTGCGATTCCGGGCGTCGGCCATGTCTTGCGCTATACCGTTTCCAACCTCGCTGCCCGCCTGGCGGTGCCGAGATTGTTCCGGCGCTTTTTCTGGCCGCGCAAGATCGAGCCGGCATTCGTCGATGCCGTCCCGCCGGCGCTCATCGTCCGGCCTGGGCAATTGCGCGCCAGCGCCGAGGAAAGCGCCTTCATGGTGCCGGCTGCGGCCCGTCTGGCGCGCCATTACGGCGAAATCGACGCTCCGGTCGAAATCTTTGGCGGCGAGGACGAGCGCGTCGTGGGGCAGCGCAAGCAGTCGCGCTGGCTGCATGAAGCCATCCCGCAAAGCCGCTTGCATCTCTTGCCGGGCGAAGGGCACATGTTGCATTACCAGGTGCCGGAACAAATCGTTGAGGCCATCGAGCGTGTCGCGCATTCCCATCCGGTGGCGGGGCTCGCCCGCCGCGCGTAACACGGCGGCCGTGGTAGCGCAGAGCTTGCGCCTGTTATAGCTTATGCTTTAGGAAAACGTTCCCGGAGCAGAACATGCGCATGATTTGGGCGGTCACGGCCTTTCTCGTTTCGGCTTGCGGTGTGGCGGACGTCGGTACGGCCGCGGCGACGAATGCCAAGCTCCAGGCCGATCAAGTCCGGCAGGCCAAAGAGACGTCCGATAAAGTCCGGCGTGACTTGGAAGCGGCGGCACGGGAAAGCGAGCGCCGGATGGAGGAGGCGGAGAAAAAGAGCGGCGGTTGAAAGCGGGCGGTTGAAAGCGCTCGGCGCTTGCTCAGCGATTGATGATCTCGCCGATGATGCGTCGAATGGTGGTTGCTTCGAAGGGTTTGTCGCACACCAGGGAAACCCCCGCCTGCTGGACCGCGGCCAGCCGCCCTTCATTCTGCTCGCTGGTGACCATGAGTACCGGCACCTGGTTTTGCCAGCTTTGGTTGCGGATGTATTCCGTGAGTTCGTGGCCGTTCATTTCCGGCATGTTGTAGTCGGTGATGACCAGATCGATCATGGTGTCCTGCAACAGGGCGACCGCCTGCTTGCCGTTTTCCGCCTCGGTGATGCGTTCCACTCCCAGTTCTTCGAGCAGGCGCCGTAAATGGCGGCGAGAGAAAGTGCTGTCATCGACCAGCAACACATGCAGGCGCTCGATGTCCGCGGTATCCATATCGGCCGGGGGATTGAGATAGTCGGCGGCGGCGCAGATGGCTCTGCCCAATTGTTCCATGCTGAAGGGCTTGGCGACGATGCTGCAGGCGCCGGACTGGCGCACGGGTTCCAACACCTGCGGCCGGGTTTCGCTCGAGATGAGAATGAACGGCACCGCCTCGATGGCGCGATCCGAGCGCATTTCCGCCACCAGCTCGACGCCGGACATATCGGGGAGATAAAGGCTGCTGACGACCACCGTTGGCTGATCGCCCTCATGCAGCGCGGCTAGCGCTTCCTCCCCGGTGGTGCAAAGCTCCACCGTGATGACGCCGAGGTTGCGGAGAATCTTGGTGGCGATATTGGCTTGCATGGACGACGGCTCGACCAACAAAACGCGGATTTCAGCCAGCGTGGCGTTGATATGCATGCAGACCACTCCCCGTGAACATGGATGCACTATAGCAGTGCAAAAGCTTCGATTACAACGGAATAGGCCCGAGGCGCCCGGCGCGCCGGGGCTTCCGCAGGTGGGCAGCGTCGCGATCTGGCGCGCCGCCCGGTCGAAAGCGGAGGCGGTTGGTCAGGCCTCTGTTTTCGCCGCCTCCGCTCCGGGAGCCTGCGCCCTTTGCCGAATCAATATCTTGCGCACCAGATTGATGTGCTCGCGCAATGTGTAGATGAGATCAGTATAGGCAAGCGGGATGGCCAGTCCGTTTGCCTCTTCTTCGATGGTGTCGAGGCGCGAAAGATAGTCTCCGGATTTGCTCGATTCGAATTGGTCCTTCAAATCGTGCTCGAGAAATTTCAGTTCGCCGTAGAGCCTGAAAATGCGCGAGCGAATCCGCCATGAATAGAGGCTCGGCGCGATGCGGAGTAGAGGGATCAGCAGGGCGAGGACCGGTACCGCCAGCACGAACAGCCGCTCGACCAACACCGCCAGCCAGAAGGGCAGATAGCGTTGCAGGAAGGGCGGGCCGCTCTTGAAAAAACGATCTGCCTCGGCGGCCAGAGGCAGCGTCTGGTCGCGGTAGGCAGGAAATTCGCCCGCTTTCTGGAAGAACCCCGCCTTGCCGTGGATTTCGCTCGTTGCCTGCATGAGCAGCGCCTGCAAGGCCGGATGGAGGTCGCTGCGCACCGCCAGGTTGGCGATGGCGGCGAGCAGAACGACGTCTTCCGGAGGGGTCTCGCGAGCGAAATCCACCACGCCCTGCGGCAGCACCACCTTGGAGAGGAAGGGGAAGCGCCGTAGATAGGCGTCCGCCTGGGTAAAGCTCAGGAGTTTGACGCCAGGGGCGTTGAGCAGGGTCTGGACTATCGGCGCTTCGACCGCCGCAACGACGAAGATGGCGTCGAGCTTGCCTTTCTTCAGCGCTTCGGCGGCTTCCTGGCCGGCCAGCGGGATGACGTGGTCGCCCTTGCTGGCAATGCCATTGGCTTCGAGCAGTTGGCTCGCCAATTGGCGTACGCCGCTGCCTTCCTGGCCGATGGCAATGCGCTTGCCGGCGAACTGGGTAAGTCGGTCGAGTTTCTTGTCGCCACGGTAGAACACCCAGACCGGCTCATAGAACATCCCGCCCAGTGACTTGGCCGGGGTCTCCTCGAAGGAATAAGTGTTCTCGTTCGCCGGTCCGCCGCCGCCTTGGATGAAGGCGACGTCGGCCTCGCCCTTTTCCAGGCGCTGGAGATTCTCGGCCGACCCGGCGGAAGGCCGGACTTCCAGCGCGATGCCGTTGCGCGCCAAAATCGCCGAATAGCGGCCGGCAAAATGGTAGTAGGCGCCGCCTTCGGCGCCGGTGCTGATGATGATGTGATCGGGCGGCGCCGGCTTGACGTAGTTGAAGGCAACGACGAAGCCGATGCCGACGATCAGAATCACCCACCAGGCCGTCGCCAGCAGGTCGCGCAGGGAAACGAGGCCGGCCTTGATCTTTTCCATGTTAGGGCGTGTTCTCAATTGGCGGATGGTCGCGCGAGTGCTTGGCAGCTTGCCGGGCAAGGCGCTCGCGAGCGCAGTGTAGTCATTCTACATTAGCGAGCGGCAACGCCGCCCGGCGGCCTGCCAAGCGCTCGCCCTTCGGGTTCTGCCGGTGTGCGGCGCCGGCGGTTTTGCGTGCCTTGTTAAAGGAATGACCATTCGCGGCGACGCGCGCCTAGCCGGCCCACGCACACCGGCAGAACGGGATTCACCCGCCAATCAAGAACGCGCTTTAGGGCAGGAGGATGGTCGAGCCGGTGGTCTTGCGCGCTTCCAGGTCGCGATGCGCCTGGGCGGCATCCTTCAATGCGTACCTTTGCCGAACCTCGATCTTCACCTTGCCGGAGAGCACCACCTCGAACAGTTCTGTGCCCAGCGTTTCGAGATCGGCGCGCTTGGCGGTGTAATGGGCGATGCCCGGCCGGGTGATGAAGAGCGAGCCCTTGGCCGCGAGCAGCAGCGGATCGAAGGGCGGCACCGGGCCGGAAGCATTGCCGAAAGTGACCATCATGCCGAGCGGACGCAGCGCATCGAGCGAACCCATGAAAGTATCCTTGCCGACGCCGTCATAGACCACTGCCACGCCTTGGCCGCCGGTGATCTCACGGGCGCGGGCGGTGAAATTCTCGGTGCTGTAATTGATGACATGATCGCAGCCATGCGCCTTCGCCAATTCCGCCTTCGCCTCGGAGCCGACCGTGCCGATCACCAAGGCGCCGAGCGCCTTGGCCCACTGGCAGGCGATCAATCCGACGCCGCCGGCAGCGGCATGGATAAGGACCGGGTCGCCGGCCTGGACGCGATAGGTGCGGCGCAGCAGGTAGGCGGCGGTCAGGCCTTGCAGCATCATCGCCGCGGCGGTATCGAAACCGATGCCGTCCGGCAGCTTGAGCAGGCGATCGGCCGGCAGGTTGCGGACTTCGGCATAGGCGCCGACCGGTCCGCCGGCGTAGGCCACCCGGTCGCCGAGGCGGACATGGGTGACGCCAGCGCCGACGGCCTCGACCGTGCCGGCACCCTCGAGGCCGAGGCCGGCCGGCAAGGCGAGGGGATAGAGCCCGGTGCGGTGATAGGTGTCGATATAGTTGAGGCCGCAGGCGGCGTGGCGCACGGTGGCTTCGCCCGGGCCGGGGGAAATCAGGTCGACCTCCTCCCAGCGGAGTTCTTCGGGGCCGCCGAACTGATGGATGCGGATGGCGTGCGGCATGGGGCGCTCCTTCGGGACGGACAAGGGAGGAACTATAACGCGAAGCGCGAAAGCGTGGAAAACCGCTGATTGGTAACACAGGGGCCCGGGCGCGCCCGTTATGGCTTTGGTCTAATTGAAACGGGATCGAAGAGCCGCTAAGGTCGTGCCTGAAGGTGCTTCGGCCGGCCCTTGCGCCACCAGAAATGCGAATCATCGAAACCACGCCAGACAGAAGCGTGGAGAGGGTATGCCACTTTTTATACCCTTCGAGAGGAGCATCATGAAACGCTTATTCATCCTGGCGCTTGGGGCCTTGCTGGCCCTGCACAGCTACGCCGCCACACCCTTCGATGTCACCCGCTACCGTACCCTCATCAGTGCGAACACCATCGCCTCGCACGTCAGCGGCCGGGACGTGCAAGGCCCGCCGACCGGGGCGGTCCGGATGTACTACGACATCCGCGACCAGACCGCCGGCGGCTTTGCCGGCAAGGAAAACGCCTGGAATGGCGACTGGTCGCTCTATGTCAGCCCCGCCAGCGCGCTCGGTCGCAACGGACCGCTCGGATATGCCGGGCCGCTGGGCACTCTCGGCCCGGTCGGCCCGCTGTCCTCACGCTCCTTCAGCTGGGCCTGGGCGTCCTGGATGCCGGGCTTCGTCAGCGACTGGATCAGTGCCAACAATGTCATCTGGAACAACACCTCGCCCTTTTCCGACCTGGGGCCGCTCGGGCGCTACGGCCCGCTGACCGAGCAACAGATCTACACCACCATGGTTCACATCAACCAGTCGGGCGACTATGCCAGCAGCAATGGCAGCAACGACTTCAATGATTTTCCCCATCATCTCGATCCCTCGGGCATCTGGGGCGTCCTCGGCCCCGCCGGCCCGCTCGGCGCCTTGGGGCCGCTCGGTCCGCTGGGGCGCAACGGCTACGGCAAGATCGTCAGCATCGACCTTGGGACCGGCGATTACGTCAAGTCCGGCCAGATCGTCCGGACGCTGGAGCCGACCGGCACTTCGCGCAGCTACGACCTGGTCGAGCTTTATCCACGCGCCAATCTTGTCCGTCGGCAAATGAATCCGGCGCGCAGCCAGTTCGTCAATGACACTTCGTTTTCGGTCGATGCGGTGGATTTGTTTTGCGCCATGGGGTACGGCTCACGGGAGGACCACAGCTACTATTTCCTCAGCAAACGCGAGCAATGGGTCTCATTGGTGCTGACCAACGCCAACGCTTACAGCGAGTTCGACTTCGAAGTTTCGATCCGTCCGGATGGTACGGGAGCGGCGGCTTTCGCGGCCGCGACCGATGCCGGATCCTGGTTCGGCAACCCGTTCCCCGCCTTCAAGGTGACCGCCAGCTCCGGTTTCCAGAACTTCGCCATGGTGCGGGCGCGCGCCGGCGAGGTTTTCAAGCTCACCGTCAAACCCAGCCGGACGGTCGGCGTGACGGAGCGCTGCGGTTACATGCTCCACGTCGTCGGGAGCGGCTTCGGGGAGGTCAAGAGTTCGTCATGGACGGTCGATAGCAACTTGTTTGCGCCCAACCGCCACGCCAATGGCATCACGACCTTCAATATCACCGGCGCCCATCAGGAAGCCTTGATGTGGTGATTGCGGCCCCCTGATCAAAAACGCCAGCCTTCGCGGCTGGCGTTTCAAGGACGGGTTTGAAATATCAGACCGCCGTCAGTTTCGCGTATTCCAGCGCCAGCCATTTCATCCCGTTGGAGGCGAAATTGACTTGCACCTGCAAATCGGCGCCGCGCCCCTGGGCGGCGACCACCACGCCGATGCCGAATTTGGCGTGCTGAACGGTCTGGCCGATGCGGAAGCTGCCCGCGCTATCGGAAACGTTCGGGGTGACGGCGCGTGCGTAGCTGGTCGGCGGTGCCGCCTGCGCCGTGCGGTTGAGGCGCAGCAGCAGTTCGGCCGGAATCTCATCGAGAAAACCGGAGGGCACGCAGTAGCGCGTCTGTCCATGCAGCATGCGGGTTTGCGCCCAGGAGAGGTAAAGCCGCTGCCGCGCGCGGGTCACCGCCACGTACATCAGCCGGCGCTCCTCCTCCAATCCCTGCGGGCCTTCAAGCACGGCGTTCTCATGCGGGAAGAGCCCTTGTTCGAGCCCGGTGATGAAGACCACGTCGAATTCGAGCCCCTTGGCGGAATGCACCGACATCAGCTGCACCGCTTCCTGTCCGGCGCCGGCCTGGTGTTCGCCGGCTTCAAGCGAGGCGTGCGTCAGGAAGGAAACCAGCGCGCCGGCTTCGCCGATGGCGCCTTCGTCGTCGATGAAGGTGGCGGCGGCGTTGATCAGTTCGTCCAGGTTCTCCAGCCGGTCCTGGCCTTCCTTCTCCGTCCGGTAATGCTGGGCGAGGCCGCTGCGCTCCACCACGTGCTCGACCATCTCCGGCAGCGGCAGGCCCTCGGTTTCCTGCCGCAGCGCTTCGATCAGGCGGACGAAGGTGCCGACGGCGGCGCCTGCCTTGCCGGTGAGCGAGGCGGCGGCGTTGTAGAGGCTGGAATTCATCTGGTGCGCCGTCGCCTGAAGGTTCTCTAGAGTGCGGGCGCCGATGCCGCGGGTCGGAAAATTGACCACGCGCAGGAAAGCGGTGTCGTCGTCCGGGTTGCCGATCAGGCGCAGGTAGGCGAGGGCGTGCTTGACCTCCTGGCGCTCGAAGAAGCGCAGGCCGCCATAGACGCGGTAGGGTACGCCGCGCGAAAAGAGCTCGTGTTCGAGCACCCGGGATTGGGCGTTGGAGCGGTAGAGCAGGGCGATTTGGTCGCGAACCGTGCCATCGCGGATCAATTCGCGCGCTTCTTCGACGATGAAACGTGCCTCGTCGAGGTCGGAATAGGCTTCGAACACGCGGATCGGTTCGCCATCGCCGGCCTCGGTCCACAGGTTCTTGCCCAGCCGGCCGCGATTGTTTTTGATGACGGCGTTGGCGGCGTTGAGGATGTTGCCGTGCGAGCGGTAGTTTTGTTCCAGGCGGATGACGTTGGGGCCGGCGAATTCGGTCTCGAAATCGCGCATGTTGCCGACATCGGCGCCACGGAAGGCGTAGATGCTCTGGTCATCGTCGCCGACGGCGAAAACGATGGCGCCGCCGCCCGCCAGCAGTTTCAGCCAGGCGTATTGCAGGCGGTTGGTGTCCTGGAACTCATCCACCAGGATGGTGCGGAAGCGCTCTTGGTAATGCCGGCGCAGCGGTTCGTTGCGCGACAGCAATTCGTAGGAGCGCAGCAGCAGCTCGGCGAAATCGACCACGCCTTCGCGCTGGCATTGCGTTTCATATTCGGCGTAGAGCTCGGCCCGGCGCTTGGTCCAGGCGTCATGCGCTTCCGCCCGCGCCGCCCGCAGGCCCTGTTCCTTGTGGGCGTTGATGAAATGCATCAATTCGCGCGGCGGGTATTTCTCGTCGTCGACATTGAGGTTCTTCAAGAGGCGCTTGATCGCCGCCAACTGGTCGGCCGAATCGAGAATCTGGAAGGTGGCGGGCAGGCCGGCCTCGCGGCAATGCGCCCGCAGCAGGCGGTTGCAGAGGCCATGGAAAGTGCCGATCCACATGCCGCGCGGGTTGATCGGCACCAGGGCGGAGAGCCGCGTCACCATCTCCTTCGCCGCCTTGTTGGTGAAGGTCACGGCAAGCACGCCATGCGGCCCGACCTGGTTGGTCGAAATCAACCAGGCGATGCGCGTCGTCAACACGCGCGTCTTGCCGCTGCCGGCGCCGGCAAGAATCAGCGCATGCACCGGAGGCAGCGTCACCGCTTGATATTGCGGCGGGTTGAGGTTGACGAGAAGGTCGGACATAGAGGTCTGGGAACGAATGTTGCCACGAAAGCAACACCGGTTTTCGTTAAGTTTGAAAAGGGCTTCGCGCTATATCCGAAGGCGTATAATCATTGCCGCACTGCACAACGCGCCGCAAGGCGCCATTTGCGGTCGAAGGAGATTCGCCATGAGAGCACCCAAGATCCTGCCCAGGATCGCCAGTCAGGCCGGCATCACCGAGGAGCTTGCGCTCAAGCTCTGGCGCCGCGCCGCGAGCGAAACCGAGTTGTTGCTCGGTGAAAGCAAAAGTCCCGAATATTTCCGTTTGACCATCGAGCAGTTTCTCCTGCTGGTCGACGACGAATCCGGTGCCGCCCTGAATCCGGCGCCGCGCCTGACCTCCGCCTTGCGCAACCAGAGCCGAATGTCGCAGCTCTCGATGGCGGCGACGCAAAACGTCTTCCTCAACTGGCGGGATGCCTGGCAAAAACTCTACCGCCTGCGCAAGGCCGCCTGACGGCCCAACGCCGTCGCGCTGCCCAAACCGAGTTCGGACGTCAGCCGGTCTGCCAGCAACTGCGCTTCCTCCCTGCTGGCGAGCGATCCGAGCACCAATTCATAGCGATATCCCTGCTTGCCCTTGCGCGGCTGAATACGCACCGGGTAACCGGCGGCGGTGATGCGGTCGTAGTTTTCCAGCGCTTCGGTTTCGTTCGCCGCAGTGATTGCGCGAACGGCCCAGGCGCCGCGCTGGCGCAAGGTGGCGCTATCCGCCACGAATTCGGTGGTGCGCGACCATTCCGCGATTTTGGCCGGGTCGGCCATGGCAATGGGGCCGGGGGCCTTGCCCTTGTCGGCACCGTAGAACTGCAGCGCTTCGGTCAGTTCGAGGGGTTCGGCCTGCGGATGGCTGACGATGATATGGCCTTCGAGCAGGCAGACGAGGTCGCGCCCGGCATCGGAGCGGCCCCAGATGTCGGTGCCGCGGATGCCGGCGGTGACGGTGCCGATGCGGACATTGATGGCACGCGGCGATTGCCATTTGCGCAGCACGTTGGTGGTGAGGCGGAAGGCGCCCTTGGCCACGTCCAGTGCGGCGGTGAACGCGCCGTCCGGGCGCTGGCCCAGGGCATTGAAATCCATCCGGGCATTTTCGCCCAGCTTGACGGCGCTGCCGTCACCCAACTGAACCACGGCGCGTGCGCCATTCCCGGTCAGCAGGCGGTCGCGATTGCGCAGCTCCATGCCCGGCGCGACGGGGCGGAGTTTGCCGTCGCGTTCCATCCAGACCGGCGACTGCACCGCTTCGACCATGGTGTTCGTCGCCGCCCAGATTCCCGGCGCGATGCCCAGGCACCCCAGGGCGATCCATTTGCTAATAGAGAATTTCATTCGGGCCCCTTTGTTTGTTTGGCCCGGATTCTACCTTGATCCGGAGGCACGCCGCAGGATGCGCTGGCCCCGAGAGCGGAACGCGCCCTCGCGCTTCCGGTCTACTTTTCATTGCCACGGCCCTTTGACTTCCGGTTGGCGATGGATTCAAGGCCGATTGAGGAAAAACCCTATGCTCGCAGGCAAGTGGAAGTCTCTTCGCCGTTTGCTTCTGCTGGTGCTTTTCGCCCTGCCGGCGTGGGCGCAGCCCGTGCATGTGCTGACCCTGGATGGCGCCGTGGGACCGGCCGGCGCCGACTACATCGGACGCGCTCTGGACAAGGCTGCTGCGGCGAATGCCAAGCTGGTGGTGCTGAAAATTGATACGCCGGGTGGCCTCGACATCGCCATGCGTTCCATCATCAAGGCCATTCTCGCGTCGCCGGTGCCGGTTGCCGCCTATGTTGCGCCCAGCGGCGCGCGGGCCGCCAGCGCGGGCACTTATATCCTCTACGCCAGTCATGTCG